>CAVAGT010000051.1:0-21261 GCA_963588155.1 Lachnospiraceae bacterium
AGTAATAAAGAGACATAAAAAAATCGGCGGTGCTTCACAGCAACGCCGATTTTTTATGCCTGCTAAATGTAATTCTGTTTTATAGGTAGTAATGCATGTCTAGCCGCTAGGCATGGTTTAAGATTAAATGCTTATAAATACATTCTCAAAAATTAATCATAAATATTTGAAACTTTCCGATTTTAATTGTTAACTTTGTAATTGAGTTTAGGCCGTTTGTACATACAGATATGCCAAAAGCTCCAATGACGAAAGCGTATTGAGCGTTATCCTAGAATAGAAATGTGGTAGTTTCGAAATCTGCTTGGATAGTGAACAATGCTGCTCACGCTATGGATTATTATATCCTTTAGAGGAGATAATATACCCATTTGGCGTGGGCTATTGTTTTAAGCCAGCAGATGGGTCCTACCACAACCTCTATTCTGGCAGACGGCAATAGTCCCACGCCAAATTTCGTATAAACATTATTATCAACTTTCGGGACAGGTTGAAATGAAACAATTCTGACCGATATGTCAAAGGGAAATCAATCGAACTCTTTATTTTTCTTAGTGTTGACAATGGTTGCGTGTCTTGTAGCCTCTTCTTGTGGTGGTGGCAGCGACAAGGTAAGATTGTCTTGGAATGAAGTCAAGCCGATGAGACAAGGCAAGTTTAAGGTCAATATCTATGTGGAAAATTCCGGTAGCATGAATGGATATATGTGTGCAGGTTCGGAATTCAAAAATGTCGTCCACTATTATGCTAGCGAGTTGGAAGATTTAGCCGACACAACAAGCTTGTATTTCATCAATTCACAGATTATACCTTACCGTGGTGATATTGACAACTATACGCTTGGCATGACCCCTTCCACGTTTAACCGCTATGGCGGAGTCACGTCATCATCGTCAATTGATAAGATGCTTGGTCTTGTCGTTGACAATACAGATAGCAATACTGTGTCAATATTCATATCAGATTGCATATTGGCCGTGCCATTTGGCCAGGCTGATAAATATTTCAGCATGGCAAAGGACAATGTAAAGAAAGTGTTTGTTAGAGCCCTTAAGAGGCACGATGATTTGGGTGTGGAGATTCTTTGTCTTAAATCTCAATTCTGTGGTATATATTATCAATATGGCAAGGCTCCACGAAGGATAAATCATCCACGGCCTTACTACGTTTGGCTTGTCGGACCCCAAGGTCTTATTGGGTTGATAGACAAGAAAATAGAAAAGTCGGAGTTGCAAGGTTTCAATAACAGTATAGGCTTTTCTTCATGTTCGCGAATTCCTTTTACCGTTGTCAATGATCATGGAGTAGGAGGTACCGCGACTTCAGTCCAATCGCGAGTGAAAGGGAGGAAGGCAAGGTTCATACTGCGGGCTGACTTGTCTTCCAGCCTGCAAAATGACGCGGTATTAGAGGCTTCGGACAATTATCAAACAGACCCAAAGGTCATGATTGAAAGAGTAAGCAAGATAAACATGCCTGGCTATACTCATGAAATAGTGTTGGACATATTTGACAATGCCCATCTAGAGGAAAACATCATGCTCAGGCGACAGCCACTGCAATCATGGGTCTCCAATATCAGCGACGTGGCAGGGCAGAACCTTGATAAGACAGCAGGCATAAAATATATTATAGCCGGTGTGTCTGACGCTTATAATAATGTTACGCAACAAAATGGAATAAAAATCTCTATAAAGTAAAAAGACATGGGTGAGAAATTAGGTGCAATTTACAGTTCCCTATTTGAGAATTGGTATGGCGTGGATCTTTCCGACTATATTTGGGGGATTTCCTCGCCAGTTCAAGACGCGAACCTTTACGCTAATTTTGGGTTGTGGATGCTTGGGACAACGATATTGTTTGGCATTCTTTACTATTTCGTGTTTGACAGGTATTCCTTGTCACATTGGTGGTGTTGGTTGATAGCTATGATGGTGCCGATGGTCTTCAACGGAATATACGGCTACAAGACACTTGCCAACCAGTGTAATGAAGGCTTGATGATAGATGAGAAGCAAACGGATTTAGGCTTCACGTCTTTGGACTTTTTCAATTTTGGCTTTGCTAATGCGTTAATGTCCATATTCGTCTTCATAGCCTTCACGATAATCGTAAAACTGCTTTTCAAGTTCAATTTGTTGCGGAGTGACTGTTCTCAGGCTCCATTTTGTAAATAGTTGGAATTATGGCTAGATTGTTTGTTTTTGGCATCGGCGGAACTGGTGCGCGCGTATTGCGTTCCTTGACCATGCTGATGGCGAGTGGGGTAGAGTTGGGAGTGGACGAGGTTGTGCCAATCTTGATTGACCCCGATGCGGGCAACGCTGATTTAACGCGCACGACCAGCCTTCTCAATGATTACGCGAACATAAAGAAATGTTTGACACAACCAAATGAGAACAAGTTTTTCGGTATGGGAATTACCGATATCACGACAAACTATTACATGGAGCTGAAAGACACTTCTTCCAAGAAATTTGCCGAGTATATTGGATTGAAGACCATGGACGAGGAAAGCAGGAGCATGACGGAAATGCTGTTTTCCGGCGAAAATCTCGACTCTGACATGAAAGTAGGTTTCAAGGGTAATCCTAACGTTGGAAGCGTCGTGCTGAACCAGCTTGTCGGAAGTGATGCCTTTAAGGGTTTCGCGTCTTTGTTTTCTGCTGGCGACAAGATATTTATCATCAATTCCATCTTCGGTGGTACAGGCGCAAGCGGATTCCCTCTTCTGTTGAAAATCCTCAGGGAAAGTACCCCAAACGATTATGCCAAGGCAAGCGTCATAGCTTCTTCCGTGATAGGAGCAGTGACGGTGCTGCCATATTTCACTATTAAGCCCGCGGATGAGTCGAAGAGCAAAATAAACTCTTCCACATTCTTGTCCAAGGCAAAGTCCGCGTTGGCCTATTATGAGGAAAACATCTATGAAAATAAGCAGATAGACCAGCTCTATTTCATTGGCGACGACATGTTGTCCGAGCCATATGAGAACAACGAAGGGGGACCTGACCAGAAGAACAACGCGCACCTTGTAGAGATGATGGCAGCCACCGCCATTGTGGACTTCAGTAAGGTTGACGGCGGCACGAGACCGGGTCGTCCTTGCTCAAAGGAACTTGGCTTAAAGGTAACAGACAACGATGACCCTGCGGTCATTACTTTCAATAACTTCCATGAGGGTTTGCATGACATGCTCTTTGCCCCGATGGTGGAGTTCGCGCTGATGGCCAACGTTTTCCATTATCGCTTTGATTTCGTGAAGAGCGGTTCGCAGGATGCTCATCAAAGGGTAGAATTCAAAGACATTTTTTCTTCTGCCTTCATGAAAGATCTAAAAGGCTTTCTTGAAGATTACCGTGATTGGCTTGCGGAAATGGAAGGCAACAAGAGAAACCTGAAACTGTTCAACCTCGATAGTGCTGCAGACCCGTTCATGCTGGTGACGGGAATCATGCCAAAAAAATCAGGCTGGTTCTTTTCAAAGAAAAAATATGATTTACTTTCCCACCAACTGGCTTTGGCGGCAAAGCACATTACCAAAGTCAAAAAAGATGACCCGAGTGCGTTTATGGAGATGTATTTCCTGGCGTTGCGGGAATTGATAACAGATAAATTCAAATAGGATACCATGTCAAAAGTACTTCGCCTTTTCAAAAATGGCAACAACAATATAAGCGATTGGCAGGAGCAGGCCAACTATGCCTATGACTCCTCCAACCGCGCACAAATCAAAGACACGATCAAGGCATCAAAGTTTTACGACATAACATCCATTCCGTCGCCTTTCGCCCGTATGCAGCTGGTGAAAGACGCCTTTCGTGAAATCGTGAAAACTGGCAATTTGGATGCCGACGACATCTATGGCCGCACGGTGTCCGACACGTTGGACGTGGGCGAGCTGTTCTTCAATATTGACAAATTCTCCGACAAGCTAAAGATTGTTGCCGTCGACTTGCGCTCCATGGCCATCATGCTGAAGGAAGACACGGTGGACGAAAGCCACAATTCTTTGGGAGATACGTTGTTGAAATACCTTGATTCCGACAGCAAGTCTTTCAACTTCTCAAAAATGAATAAGATTTACTTGCTACGTTACGATAATGGTGATGAAAGCAGGCATCTCCAAGTCATCGGAGCCACATCGCCAAGGACATTGTTCTTCAGTACGGCCAATAAGTTGCAAGCCATTTCCGACGAGTTCAGTTTCGGACAGGAAAAGCCTTTCGACATGGACTTCGCCCCACTTTACAAGAGGGATTTCGAATACGTGAAACTGTGGTTCTACTTGCGCAACACCATTCCGGCATTTGCCAGGGACTTTAAAGAGATAAACGATTACCTGTCGCTGGTGAGAGACCGTTACCCCAATGATAAGAGACAAATATTGGACAACATTCAGACGGCTGATGAGTTTGAGCAAATAGAGGTGGGCACCACCGACCACGTGGAAGTGACGGGCTACCAGATATTGAAGAAGAAGCTGAAGTCCTGCATTGACAGCGACTTCGAGATTGACTCCAAGTTGCTCGACGACACTAAGCGTCCCTTCCCTTTGGTTCTTCCTGTGGATGCCGGCATCAACTATGCCAACCTGAAGTATACCGAAGATAAATGGGGAAACAAGAACAAGGCTCCCTATTATGATGAAGAAGAACTGGACAACCGCAGATTGCCCAAGCCTGGGAATTTGCGGCAGCCTTACCTTACTATTTCCGATTTTCTAGAAGATTATATTGTTAAGGTTCCACACGCTTTGAATAGTGACAATTTCTTTTCAGGCAATGTCAACTTCCGTTTCAACGAAAAACAAATGGCATACTTGCTTCCGTTGAAAAAACAGTTCTTTGATTATTTTACTACTGCCGACTTGGTGGGGACGGTGAATGGTCACAACATGATAGAGATGGAAACCAAGCCTTCAACGGGTGTTCGTGTTACATTGCGTGTGCCAATTAGGGGTAACGGACAGGTGAAATATGTAATCTATTCGCGCACTTATCATGACAACGACAACCACGACTGCATGCCTGACCGTGAACGAAACGAGGGAGCGGTTCGCGAGTTCAATTTCACAGGCCTTGTAATGCCCAACTTTAAGTTCGCCACCGACAAGGACGCATTCTACACATTGTCGTGCATTAACCGCCGCGACCTTGATTTCGACTATCATGTATTTAAGGGAAGTAAAGAGATAGAAGACATACCTTGTGCCGTAAGGAATCCATGCGACACCACGAGCGAGCCATATAAGGCAAAGAACTATACATTAGAACACAAGGCTTTCGACTATATTCAAGTCTCTGATGTCAACAGGGAGGCTAAAGGCATAATAGTTCCTATATTCAAGAATAGAATAGGCAACCGCCAATTTAATTTCTCGGTTGACTTGGGCACGTCAAACACGCTGGTGGAATATGCTGTTCCAAACAGCAACACTGGCAAGATAACCCCAATGGTATTCGGTTTTGACAAGACAGACTCCCAAGTGTGCCAGATGTTCCTGCAAACGGTTGAAGTAAGAGATTCCGTGCGTATAGAGTTAGACCTGTTAAGGGAAAAACAGTTGATAGAAAAAGACTATTTGCCCGCAGAATTGGGGTCCGGTGGTGACTTCCGTTTTCCCAACCGTACGGTGTTGTCGGCCAAGCGCAACATAGACTGGAACGCTCGCGTGGATGCCTTTGCCTTAGTGAACATACCATTTACATATGACAAGCGACGGAACTTGACATATAATCAGATGTATTTCGACATTAAGTGGGGCAACGACCTGGCGTCGAAGACCATTTTGGAGAAGTATATTGATTGTCTGATGCTGATGATTCGCAATAAGGTCGTCTTGAACGACGGAGACTTGAAAAACACCCAAATCACATGGTTCTACCCTATAAGCATGGAACAGGCCCGCATGGCTGACTTGAAGAGGATTTGGGACGAATCGTACAAGAAGTATTTCGATGAGGATGGGGTCACGGCTTCAGTAACGGAGTCGTCAGCCCCTGTCAAGGCATTCTATGAGACCAATCCAAATGCATCGCAAATAGTTTCCGTGGACATTGGCGGCGGTACCACCGACATGGCCTTTTCCAAGATGAAGGGTGAGGTGAGCTATGTCACGTCGTTCCGCTTCGCGACTAACGACTTGTTCAGCACGCCTTTCTCCAAGGTGAATTCTATCAATGGTATAGTGGAGCACTTCAAGCAAAATTTCAGAAATGTCCTGGCAAACAATGGCCAACTCAAGGAGTTGCTTGATGTCTTTGATAACGTGGACAACCAGGATCCTGTCAACATGGCCTCTTACTTGTTCACTCTAAAAGATAATTCCCTGATTGCCAATAACGACATCAATGTCAGAAGCGTGGACTTCCTGTACAACCTGCAAGTCGATGACAAGTTCAAGATAGTGTTCCTGCTTTACTATTCAGCCATTATCTATCACCTTGCAAAGATTGTCAAGGTGGCCAACCAAGGCAGTGGGGTGGATGGCATGTTCATGCCGCGCCACTTGACTTTCAGTGGTAACGGCAGCAAGATTATCATGGCTTTGACACCTGACGTGGCAGGCGTGCTTACCGATTACACACGTATGTTGATAGAGAAAGTGTCGGGGATGGCTTGTCCTCATTTGTGCATCCTTGGCCTGTCAGACGATTCCGCGCCAAAGGAAGCCACGTGCAAGGGAGGCTTGATGACCGACGGCAACATTGACGACCGTGGAAAGAGTGTCATCTTGAAAGCCACAGGAGACGGTTTCGCAGATTCGACTGAAGAATACGAATCTGTCACCCATGCGTATGAGCTCGATATAGTGGAAGAGGTATCCAGATTCTTCGAATTCATACTTGTAGACATGAACAGGGCTTTCAATTTCTCAAAGAAGTTTCAGATGAGCCAGAAGTCACTAGACTTGGCAAAGGAGGTGTGCAAGCAGAATCTTGACACGTATCTGGCCAAAGCCCTTGACGCGCATCGTGAGCGTAAAGGAGAGCAGATAGAGGAAACCGCTTTCTTCTATCCTGTACAGGGCGCCTTGTATGCGTTGACAGACACAATTTATATGGTTTTACATTCCAAAAAAGACATGATATGAGACATTTTGCATTATTGATATTCCTCTGCTTGTTTTCCGTATCCATAATGGGAGAAGCTGCGACTGACAGCACTGCAACTGCTCGCGAAAGCACGCCCGACACGACTACAGTAGTCAATGCCAAAACTGACACATTGAAATGCGACCTTGCGAATATGTCAAAGCGGCAAAATACACAAGAAAAAGGTTTGTTGGCAGCTTATGCCTGTGTTGTCGTGCTGGCAATAATGGTGATTATATTGATGGTAAAGCTTGCGGGAGTAAGTGCCAAGCGCAAACAATTGCGAAGCGATTTTGAGCAACTTAAACAAGCGACATTGTCGCAGACACATGTTGGCCTGTTGGAGAAAAAGATTCTTGATGAGGTTGACAGAAAGATATCGCAAGCACTGAAGGTCGTGGATCTTATGGATAAAGTGCGTGATTCAAGACAAAGGTCTGGAACAAGTATGGCACCTACAGTGAACGATTGTCCTGTGATTCGCTTTTTTGAAACCAACAGCGATCGTTATCTCATAGGGGTTTCTAAAGAGCCGAGCTCTGTCACAGCCTTCAAGGTAACTTTTAAAAACGATACTTTGGAGACGGGAGAATTTGAGTTGACAAACTTGAATATAATCAAGTCGGCAGACCAAAATGAAAAGGTGATACAGTTGGTGGAAGGCTCCAAAAAGATAGATGCGGCCACACAGATAATTTCGCAGGTTAAAGGCAAAGTGGTGAAAAACGGTGACCGATGGGAAGTAAAGGAAAAGTTAAGACTAAAATTGAGTTGACATGATTGTAGTAATATTAATAGTGATTGTGGTCATTTTCTTTCAGGCCCTTTTCTTCTCGAAGAACTGGAAGAGGATGTACACGTTTCGTAACATCTTTTCCGCTCCATCGTCGTGGACTGTCCAAACAAACGAGGATAGTCATACGGTATCTGGAATTAATGGTGAAGGCAACTCTGTATTCAAGCTTATAAAAGACAACATTAACGACTATTTGGGCAACAGTCAAGGTTCGGTCATCGATTATAACATCTTGAAAGATGCTGTTGACAGAAACTGCGAAACCGTTGAAGACGAGATCAACGCCCAGATGCCAGTGCCGCTTTATTGTGGTTTGGCGGGTACCATGGCAGGTGTCATCGTCGGCTTGTTCAGCTTGTTGAGCGAAGACAGTATCGCCAGCCTGATGACAAGTGGTTCAAAATCGGTTGAAGATGCCACCTTGGCTATGAACGGTGCCGCCAGTGGCATCAACGACTTGCTGGCAGGAGTAGCATTGGCAATGATTGCAAGCATTGTGGGAATAGTGTTGACAACGGTCAACTCCGTGCTCTTCAAGCAGTTTAAGAGACAAGAAGAAGCTGGTAAAAACAAGTTCCTGTCGTGGGTACAGTCAACATTGTTGCCAGAGCTCCCCAACGATATCTCTGAATCCTTCTCCAGGTTTGTTGACAACCTCAACAGCTTCAATGACACGTTCAGGGAAAACACGCAAGGGCTGGGACACACTTTGAGTCAAATCAATCAGTCTTATACCATACAGGCGGACATCATCAAGACCATTCAGCGAATGGATGTGGCTAAGATGGCGACTGCCAATGTCAAAGTGTTGGGAGCCCTCAGCGCTTGTACCGAAAAGTTGGAGCAGTTTAATGTCTATCTTAACAGTATCCAGG
The DNA here is from genome assembly GCA_963588155.1 of Lachnospiraceae bacterium. Classification (GTDB taxonomy): domain Bacteria; phylum Bacteroidota; class Bacteroidia; order Bacteroidales; family Bacteroidaceae; genus Prevotella. The sequence continues at coordinate 8,769 of CAVAGT010000051.1, forward strand.
GCTACACCAACGAGATAGAGGCTTTCCGAATGCAATTGAGATCTGAGGCCAACATGGTTTTCCTCCTTGAGGAGATGAAAGATACGTTGTCGAGCATCAAAAACTTTTTCAAGGAGGAATTGGGTCAAATTGACCAGCGCAAGCAAGAGATTGGAAACTCCGTCGATGCGGTGGATACCTATGTCAAGGAAGCCCTGGAAAGGCTAAAGGAGTCTTCTACCACGTCAGTCGATGATCTGAAAAAGACCATGGATGACCAAGCGAGAGGACTAGAGACATTCCTGGAACGGGAAAGTCAGATGCTTCAGGACATGAGCCAAAAAGTGCGCAATGAGTTTGACAGGCAGATAAGCCAAATACCCAATCTTTCCAAGCGGCTGGAGGACATAACCAAGCTTCCCTCACAACTGAAAATCCTCTCTGATAGCATAGTCGAATCACACAAGAAATTGGTAAGCGGTATTACGCGGGACAACCAGAACATGACTAACGAGATAAAGCATGCGCTAAAGTCGTTGGATTATTCTTCCCCTGGCAATGGTGGAGGCTCAACAAGGATAGCCTTACCGATGTGGATGAAAGTGGCAGTGGTTGCGCTTTTGACAATTATTGCCTGTGCTACTGTGGCCAACAGTTGGATGTCTTATGCCAGCGCAAAGGTTCGTGCTGCGCAAGAACAAACGACAGCGGTCATGGCGGAACAACATGATAGCGTGTATACAAAAGATTCTTCCGTTGCAGTGCCGATAAAGAATGTAAACGAGGCTAATGACTCCGTTTCGAATCATGCACCGACTAATAAAACAGTACATCCATGAAGAAGCAGAAAGAGTCATTCTTTTGGACGAGCTATTCCGACTTGATGACAAGCCTGTTCTTCATAATGCTGGTGCTCTTTGTACTGGTCATAGTGCTTCTACACAAGAGAATGGAAGTGACAGAACAGCAATTGGCAGACATTGAGAAAGTCGTCAACTCCACCAAGGACTTAAGCAGGGAGTACTTCACTTATCGTCCTGAATATAAAAAGTATGTTTTAAACATCAAGGTGGAGTATCCCGTCGGTCTGAGCAGCATTAAGAACATTGATGCCGAAACCAAAGAAGAACTTTATGCGGCGGGCGTGGAAATCAAGGAATTCCTTCTCCGCCACCATGATGCACAGTATATATTGGTAATCGAGGGGCAGGCATCCAACTTGCATGATGGCTTTTCCGCCAACTATCCTTTAAGCTATGACAGGGCTTATGGATTGTTCAAGTATTGGACGGAAGAAAGGCACCTTGATTTTGGCGACAACTGCGAAATACAAATTTCTGGTAGTGGTGACGGAACTTTAGACACTCGTTCCATGCGTGAGATAGATGAGAAGAAAAACCAGCGGTTCTTGATTCAGATACTGCCCAAAAATGTAATACAGGATGAGAAAGATTAAAGTCTCCCATATTATAGTAGTGGTTTGTCTTATGATTGTATCTGCTTCTTGCGTACACAAGTCCGGATACAGAAGAAGGTATACGTTGGAGAATGGCCCTACTTCCAGTGGCAATATCGGACAGCGGAAAAGTAAGGTGACAAACCATACGAGAGTACGTATGGTAAAGGGCAACGGGGTCTACTATGTACCAATAGAAGTTAATGGTTTGAAACTTAGTTTTGTTTTCGATACCGGAGCGTCAAGCATTTCTCTTTCAAGTGCGGAAGCTTTAGTGATGTATCGTCAGGGATTGATAACAGATGATGATATTTTGGGCTCTTCGCAAATGCAAGATGCCACAGGAGGAATCTCTACAGGCGTGGTGGTCAATTTGCGCACAGTGAAAATTGGCGACATCGTGTTAAACAATATCCAAGCCACAGTCGTAGACAATATTCAAGCCCCGCTGCTTTTGGGTCAAACGGCACTTTCTAAATTTGGAAAAGTATCATTGGACTACGATCACGGATATATTGAAATTAATTGATTATCAATAAATTTTTATCCTATATTGTTGACAGGCATAAAAAAATCGGCGGTGCTTCACAGCAACGCCGATTTTTTTGAGCTTGTAGGCCCACGTGTATATATATAATGTAGGTCAGTTATAGGTAGTTATAAAGTTATCTGGAGCGATGTTTCTTTCTGCTCTTAAATCTGCTGCAAAGTTAGACATATTGTCAACAATACACGCAAAACCGTGTCAATATGTTATAACGATTGTTTAAGGAATGACGAAATGAAATAGTAAACGGCTTTGTTGGACGCAATTTGTTAGCTTTTGTCCGTCTGTTGCTAACAAATTGATAGAATATTGCAAAACTTGCATAATTTCTGCAGAAAAATTTTTCTGTTACTGACATTTTGTTGTAACTTTGCACCGTGAACAGCACAAAGCGTTCAGTTAAAAGAAATAGAGCTTAACAAAATGTCAATAGGCACATTGGTTTCAGGTAAGTCGCAAGCGGTTTCAGCCACGCAAAAGGTCACCAAGATACCTTTTACGAAGATGCACGGCGCGGGCAACGACTATGTTTACGTGAACACATTGTTATACAACGTTTCCGACCCATCGTCCACATCGATAAAGTGGAGCGACCGCCATTTCGGCATCGGTTCCGATGGCTTGGTGCTTATTGGCGCGCCGACAGAAGGCGCTGGCGCCGACTTCTCAATGCGAATTTTCAATGCCGACGGTTCCGAGGCGATGATGTGCGGCAACGCCAGCCGCTGCATTGGCAAGTATGTCTACGAGCGCGGCCTTTTCAAGGGTGACACCGTGCGTCTTGAGACGCTCTCGGGCATCAAGGTGCTCAAGCTCCACATTGAGGACGGCAAGGTGACCAGCGTCACGGTCGACATGGGCGAGCCTCGCCTTGAGGCACCCGAGCAATACACTGGCGTTCAGCCCGATGGCACCGACGGAGTGTTCGTGTCGATGGGCAATCCCCATTATGTGACTTTTGTGAATAAAGTGAGAGAGATAGATATTGCCGCTCGAGGAAGCGAGCTGGAGTTTTCCAGCAGCTTTCCCGAGCGTTGCAATATCGAATTTGCCGAGATCCTTCCTTGCAATGACGACGCCGCACAGGGCATCCGCACCCGCGTATGGGAGCGAGGCTCCGGCATCACCATGGCTTGCGGCACGGGAGCGTGCGCCACGGCTGTGGCAGCCGCGGTAAAGGGCAAGGCCGGACGGCAAAGCGACATCGTCATGGACGGCGGAACGCTGCACATAGAGTGGGGCGACGACAACCACGTCAGGATGACGGGCCCGGCGGAGTTCGTCTTCGACGGCGAGATGGAGCCATAACGAGGCAAACGACAACCAAGAGAATAACAACCACCAAAAAAGAATAGAAAAATGGCATTAGTAAACGAGTATTACCTTCGTCTTCCGGGCAGTTACCTTTTCGCCGATGTTGCCAAGCGCGTCACGGCCTACAAGGTATCCCACCCCAAGCAACGCGTCATCAGCCTTGGCATTGGCGACGTGACTCGCCCGTTGGCACCCGCCGTGGTAGAGGCCATGAAGAAGGCCGCCGACGAGATGGCCAACATCGACACTTTCCGCGGCTACGGCCCTGAGCATGGCTACGACTTCCTGCGCGACGCCATATTGAAGGGCGACTTCCTCCCACGTGGCATACACCTCGCCAAGGACGAGATATTCATCAACGACGGAGCCAAGAGCGACACCGCCAACATACAGGAGCTCCTGCGCTGGGACAACAGTGTGGCGCTCACCGACCCCGTTTATCCCGTTTATGTCGACTCCAACGCCATGATAGGCCGCGCCGGCAAATACGTCGACGGCAAGTGGGAAGACATCACCTACCTGCCTTGCACCGCCGAGAACAACTTCACGCCCGAGCTGCCCGACCACCGCGTAGACATGATTTACCTGTGCTACCCCAACAACCCCACGGGCACGGTGCTCACCAAGGACGAGCTTCGCAAGTGGGTCAACTTCGCCCTCCACAACGAGGCCATCATCCTCTACGATGCTGCCTACCAGGCATATATCCAAGACCCCGACATACCACACTCTATCTATGAGATAAAAGGCGCGCGCAAGTGCGCAATAGAGTTCCACTCCTTCTCCAAGACCGCCGGTTTCACGGGCGTGCGTTGCGGCTATACCGTCATCCCCAAGGACCTGATGGCAAAGACGCTCGACGGCAAGGACGTGTCGCTCAACGCCTTGTGGGAGCGCCGCCAGTCGACCAAGTTCAATGGTACCTCCTACATCTCGCAGCGCGCCGCAGAGGCCACCTACAGCGAGGAGGGGCACCGCCAGACTCGCGAGATCATAGCCTACTACATGGAGAACGCCCGCATCATGCGCGAGACCCTCATTGGTCTTGGCTACGATGTCTATGGCGGCGAGAACGCCCCCTACATCTGGGTGCGCACTCCGGGTGGCGAAAGCTCGTGGAAGTTCTTCGACACGCTGCTCTATGGCTGTGGCGTGGTATGCACGCCGGGCGTGGGCTTCGGACCTTCCGGCGAGGGCTATTTCCGCCTTACGAGCTTCGGCAACCGCGAGGACGTGATAGAGGCAATGGAGAGGATAAAGAATCTGTAAGGGCTCTCTCCGTATCCTTCCCATACGTGGGAGGGAGAGCAATCTTATAAGCTCTAACAACGATATTTTATAACATAGCAAACAACGAATAACACATCCCCCTGCTGGGGGAGATTAATAACATTTACAAGTATGACCAACGAAAGATTTGATGCCGTAGTGGCTGCTTCGCACAAGAAGCCTGTGGAGGTGATAGCTCCCGTGGAGCGTCCCTCAGAGTATTTTGGCAAGAAGGTGTTCAACCGCGCCAAGATGTACAAGTACTTGCCCGCTGATGTATATCAGAAGCTTGTTGATGTCATCGACAATGGAGCCACGCTCGACCGTTCCATCGCCGACGCCGTGGCAAAGGGCATGAAGCAGTGGGCCGACGAGAATGGCGTGACCCACTATACCCACTGGTTCCAGCCCCTCACCGAGGGCACAGCCGAGAAGCACGACTCTTTCATCGAGCACGACGGCAAGGGTGGCATGATTGAGGAGTTCTCAGGCAAGCTCCTCGTGCAGCAGGAGCCCGACGCATCCAGCTTCCCCTCAGGCGGTATCCGCTCCACTTTCGAGGCGCGTGGCTACTCGGCATGGGACCCAACGAGCCCCGTGTTCATCATCGACGACACGCTCTGCATACCCACTATCTTCATTTCTTACACCGGTGAGGCCCTCGACTACAAGGCACCATTGCTCCGCGCGCTCCACGCCGTCAACGTGGCTGCCACCAACGTGTGCCACTATTTCTATCCCGACGTGAAGAAGGTTGTCTCCAACCTCGGCTGGGAGCAGGAGTATTTCCTCGTCGACGAGGACCTCTACGCCGCCCGTCCCGACCTCATCCTCACCGGCCGCACGCTGATGGGCCACGAGAGCGCCAAGAACCAGCAGATGGACGACCACTATTTCGGCACCATCCCAGAGCGCGTGCAGGCGTTCATGAAAGACCTTGAGATCCAGGCCCTGGAGCTCGGCATACCCGTGAAGACACGTCACAACGAGGTAGCTCCAAACCAGTTTGAGTGCGCCCCGATATTCGAGGAGACCAACCTCGCCGTAGACCACAACATGCTGCTCATGTCGCTCATGAAGCGCGTCGCCCACAAGCACGGCTTCGAGGTGCTGCTCCACGAGAAGCCTTTCGACGGCATCAACGGCTCAGGCAAGCACAACAACTGGTCGCTCGCTACCGACACGGGCGTCCTGCTCCACGGTCCAGGCAAGACACGCGAGGACAACCTCCGCTTCGTGGTCTTCACCGTAGAGACGCTCATGGCCGTCTACAAGCACAACGGACTGCTCAAGGCGAGCATCATGGACGCCGGAAACGCCCATCGTCTGGGCGCCAACGAGGCACCTCCAGCAATCATCTCTTCTTTCCTCGGAAAGTCGGTATCGGCCGTTCTCGAGCACATCATGAACTCCGACAACGACGCGCTCCTCATCAAGGGCAAGGAAGGCGTGGAGATCGACATCCCTGAGATTCCCGACATCATGCGCGACAACACCGACCGCAACCGCACGTCGCCATTCGCCTTCACCGGCAACCGCTTCGAGTTCCGCGCCGTGGGTTCTTCTGCCAACTGTGCCAGCGCGCAGATGGTGCTCAACACCGCCGTGGCCGAGGCCCTGACAGACTTCAAGGAGCGTGTCGACGCGCTCATTGCCAAGGGCGAGGACAAGTTCACCGCTATCCTCTCCGTGGTGAAGGACGACATCAAGACCTGCGCTCCAATCCACTTCGATGGCAACGGTTACAGCGACGAGTGGGTCGAGGAGGCCGACAAGCGTGGTCTCGACACCGAGAAGTCGGCACCTATCATCTTCGACAACTATCTCTCAGCTGATACCGTCAAGATGTTCGAGTCGATGTCGGTGATGAAGGAGAACGAGCTCAAGGCCCGCAACGAGGTTAAATGGGAGACCTTCACCAAGAAGCTGCAGATCGAGGCACGCGTGCTTGGCGACCTCTCGCTCAACCATATCATACCTGTGGCAACCCACTACCAGGCTATGCTTTCGAAGGACGTGCAGAGCCTCATGGCCATCTATGGCGAGGAGAAGGGCAAGAAGCTCTCTGAGCGCATCATGAACATCATCGAGCAGATCTCTGAGCGCACCGCCATCATCGAGAAAGACGTGGAAGACATGGTCAACGCCCGCAAGGTGGCAAACAAGATTGCCGACGAGCGCGAGAAGGCTGTGGCATACCACGACACCGTGGAGACATGGTTCGACAAGATACGCTACCAGATCGACAAGCTTGAGCTTGTGGTGGCCGACGAGCTTTGGACTCTGCCTAAGTATCGTGAGCTTCTGTTCATCAGATAAAAAATAGTTAGCAATCTATTTCTTTTATTGGTTGTTTAATCATGCGTGGGGCGACGTCGTGAGACGTGGCCCCACCTTTTTTTATGTTACTTTCCGACAATGTCTTCTTGTTGTGAAGTTATAGTTGTATCTTTGCAGAAAATAAGCATTAACCAACTACCATTAAATTAGAATAAGAAATGACCAACGATATAAGAACATTCGCTAATGCCGAAGCCAAGGCCAAGGCTTACTCCACCGTTCTTGCCCAAGCCGAGAGCCTCGTGGCGGGCGTCACAAACCGCGTAGGCGCGTTGGCCAACATCTGTGCCTTGCTCAAGGACACCTTCCCCCATTATTTCTGGGTGGGTTTTTACCTCGTGGAAGGCGAAAACCTCTGTCTCGGTCCTTTTCAAGGCCCCGTGGCTTGCTATGCCATAGGCAAGGGGCGAGGCGTGTGCGGCACGGCGTGGCAAGAGGCGCGAACCCTCGTGGTGCCCGACGTGGAACAGTTTCCTGGTCATATAGCCTGCTCCTCGCGCTCGCGTTCCGAGATAGTGGTGCCGGTATTCAAAGACGGCAGTGTGGCTGCGGTGATCGACGTGGACAGCGAGAGTCTCGCGGCATTCGACAGCGCAGACCAGCATGGCCTTGAGCGTCTCGCTATGCTCTGCGCGCCTTTCGTGTGACGGGTCAAGCCTGAAAGCCAAGACAACCCTATATCCGAAATTTATTGTAAATTCGCAGTAAATTTCGAATAGGACGCTTATGGCTACATTTGTCAATCGGCAGGTTTACCTGCAAAAGTTGATTAACAGGCGCGACAACGGAGAAGTGAAAATAATCACAGGAACACGCATCTTGCGGCGTTGGCGCTCTATCAGCTAGCCGTCAGAAAGACCGCAACGGCAAGCAGATAGCCCCGGAACTGGGACGGAACGATAATATCGGAAGACAAGCCCTTGCGCTTGAAGATACGCAACGTCTGTGGCGACGAGACCTTGTATCAGCTATAAATGCCAACGCCATTATATTGGCATACCATCATCCGATCTCTTTGTTGAGCGTAAAAAGTAAATAAAGGGGTAGGTTGAGCATCTTTGCTCCGTCTTGGCGTTCGTAGGGGAGCAGGCTGGTGCGGATGGACAACGAGGGCGCGTATTTGTCTATGTACGATTTCAGGCTTTTGGCATTCATCGTAAGTCCAGCCTTGCACTCGAGCGGATAGACATTCAAGCCGTCAGAGACGAGAAAGTCTATTTCGGCTATGGAAGAGGAAGTCCAATAATAATTGGCCTGCAAATGCTTAAACAGTTGCAGCTCCTGGCAGACGTATTGCTCTGTCAGTGCCCCCTTGAATTCTTCGAAAATCCTGCTGCCTTCCAGGATGGCTTTTGGCGACAGTCCGCTCATGCACCTTAACAGTCCCACATCAAGCAAAAACACCTTGAATGCCTTCAGGTTGGAATAGGCTTTCAAGGGTACGTCTGGTTTGGTGACATTGTAAGTGCGTATGATCTCTCCTGCATCAGAGAGCCACAAAAGGGCATCTTCGTATTCCCTTGCCCGTGCTCCCTCTCGCACCAATCCATATACGAACTTCTTGTTCTCTTTGGCAAGTTGTGACGGAATGCTATCCCATACATATCTTATTTTCTCAACTATCTGCCGTGGCGCATGCTTGGAGAAGTCGTTCTGATAAGAGATCACAAGTTTTCTCTGCACGTCATCCACGTCGTAGTAGTCGTTTGTCTCGACCCATTTTGCCACTGCGGCAGGCATCCCCCCTATGACAAAATATTTTTTCAGATAAGCTGTCAACTTTGTCTCGAATGCGCTAAGGTCTCTGTTGCCTTCCAGAATATAGTCGATGAGCATTTTCTCACCTTGGGCCATGAGAAACTCGCGGAACGACATGGGGCGCAAGTCCAGAAAATCGACCTTGCCCACGGGGAAAGACGTGCCTTGATGCAGTGCGACACCCAACAGGGAACCAGCGCAACAGATGGCATATTCGGGACATTCTTCCGCAAAATACTTCAAAGATGTAAGTGCGCGTGGCATTTCTTGCACCTCGTCGAAAATAATCAACGTGTCTTGCGGCTTTATTTTCATCCGCTTCAATATTGACAGCTTTTCGATAATGTCATGAGGCGACAATTCTCCCTCAAACACGTTGGCAAGCGTGTCTTTTTGCTCGAAATTGACGTAGCATACATCTTTAAAGTGTTTTTTGCCAAAATCCTTTAATATCCAAGTCTTGCCAACTTGTCTCGCACCTCGCAAGATCAAAGGCTTCCTGTCAGCCTTTGTCTTCCATTTATATAGATCTTCGATGAGTAATCTTTCCATGGATTATGTCTGTTTTGTGCAAAATTACTCATTTTCAGCTATTAACCAAAGGGAAATCACATTTTCCTTACGACTTTTTGCCATATTTATCACATTTTCCTTACGACTTTTTGCCCTGTTCATCACATTTTTCTCACGACTTTTGAAGAAAACAGCTTTGTTAAATGGTGTTGCCTTATAGTGTCATTGCGCGCAATGATGCAATTGTGTCCTGCGCACGATGTCGATGCTTCATTGAAAACAGCAACGGCTTTACGCTGCAATGCCATCGGCATATCAGCGTAAAGCCGTTGCCTTTTCAGCGTAAAGCCGTTGCCTTTTCAGTGCTATCTTGCGCGGGGTCTTATCTCACCGTGGGGATGTTGAATTCGCAGACCTTGCTTATCTTCTTGTCGCCCTGCACCACGCTGACGCAGAAGTGGGCATCGCCGTCCTTGAGACGGTTGTCGGCCTTCACTAGGGCTGTGTACCTGATGCCCTTGCCCGGCTGTATCGACTCCACGTGCATGTTTGGCGAGATGGCTATGTGGCGGTTGCCCGATGTCTCCACCACCGTCGGCACCACGTCGTAGAGCGTGTGGTTGCCGCGGTTGTAGACCTCGAAGATGACCTTGCTCATCTCTCCGCGCTTTATCTTGCCGTCCTGGTCGTCGTCCACGAAGCGGGCGTTGCGGATCTCTATGTCGGGAGTGTATTTCAGGTCGCTGGCAAGGCTCTCCACGCCCGACTCCATGGGCATGGTCACGTCTGGCTGCCGCGCGCTGTAGTTGCCGCTGTAGTCGGAGCCCTTGAAGTCGTAAATGCGGTCGTCGCCCCCGTTGTTGGCGTCGAAGCCGCTGTTGGAGTCGTAGGTGGTGCCCGTGTCGTAGGTGTAGGAGCTTTGGCTCCTCGTCTGCCGCTCAGCCCTCCTGGCGCGCATGTCGGCTATGTCGGCGTCGCGCTGTGCCTGCTGTTTCTGGTCAGCTGCCTGGCCTATTGCCGCGCCAGCCACGGCACCGCCTACCATGCCCACCAAGGTGCCCACGTCGCTGCCGCGAGGCCCTCCGGCTATGCCGCCGATGGCAGAGCCGAAGATGCTGCCCAGAGAGCTGCCCATGTAGATACCGGAACCCGTATAAGTGTCGCAGCTGCCGAGAAGCAGCAGAGCCGACATGCCGATGATGAATGACTTGCCCATATTCTTTGTCTTTTTCGTTGTTGTTCTGGTTGCAAAGTTACGGCAAAACCGCAGTCCGTGGCATCCTTTTCCCCTATTTTAACGTAGGCATTTCCCTATTTTGCTTGGCAGAAGGAGCCTATGCGTGTTATTTCACGCCGATCTTGGCATAGCGTATCTTCTCGCCCGGGTTGACCATGCGGTCGGCCTTGAGCTTGATGTAGCGCGTCTTCACCGTCTTGAAGTTCACGGTCTGCGTTATCGGGTTGTTTTGTATGTTTGAGAACTCTCCCGATGCGAGTGTGCCGAGCGTGTTGCCGTTGGCGTCGCAGGTGCTGATGGTGTAGGAGTGGATCAGTCCTGTGGGCTTGTCGCCCTGCACGGGCAGGTATTGCAGCGTGTTGACGTCGGCGGTCTTGCCAAGGTCTATCACCACGGCGTCGTTGCCCTGCTCGCTGACGGTGAGCGGCAGCGAGACTATCTCCTCAGCCGCCTTGCTCCACGAGAGTTGCGAGTCCTTGCCGCCGTAGTAGACGCCGATGTTGTTGATGCAGAGCGGGCCGCGCGCGTCGAGGATGCGCACGCGTATGCCCTTCGAGGTCACGGTGGCGAAGCGCAGCAGGCGCTTGTAGCCTATGGTGGTGGTTTCCTCGGGCTGGTCCACGGTCTTCCATGAGCCGTCGGCGGCGAGATATTCCACGCTGAACTTCTTCACGCGCTGTCCCAGGGGTATGTATTCCTGCAGCATGATGCGGTTCATGGGCTGCGCCTTCTTCAGGCGAAACTCGATGTCGGCCGTCGTCACCCCGTCGGGCGTTGCCCAATAGGTGTCCCACGAGTTGTCGGTGATGGACTTTGGCGCGAACTGCTTGCCTCGCGTGCTGGTGACCTTTGGCGCCATGCCTGCCACAAGGCTGTTGCCCAGCTCGCGTTCTATTATCTTGCGGAACGCCACGGCGTTGGCAGAGTCTACGGGGTGGATGAGTCCGTCGCGGTCCACGGGGAAGTTGAGCAGGAAGGTTGCGTTGTGGCCCACGCTGCGGTAGTAGAGGTCCACGAGCTGCTCAGGCGACTTCACCTTGTCGTCCTCCTCGGGGTGGTAGAACCATCCCGGGCGTATCGACACGTCGCACTCCGCCGCCGTCCACTGGTTGCCGTCGGCATGGCCATATTGCAGTTCGGGATATTTGGGGTAGCCCGGATACACCTCGCCCTTGCGCAGGAACGCCCAGTTGGTCTCTCCGGCAAATCCCTTCTCGTTGCCCACCCATCGGCATCCGGGCCCGCCGTCGCCGAAGACCACGGCTTGTGGTTGCAGGCTGTCGAGCATCTCGAAGATACGAGGGTAGTTGTAGTAGTTCTTTCGGTCTATGGTGCGCCTGTCTTTGGCTCCGCCATAGTAGCCGTCGCCGCCGTTGGCACCGTCGAACCACACCTCGAACACCTCGCCGTAGTTGGTGAGGAGGTCGCGCAGCTGCGCGTAGAAATATGGCAGGTATTGCGGCGTGGCGTAGTCGGCTCGCGAGCGGTCCCAGGGCGAGAGGTATACGGCGAACTTCAGCCCGTGTTTCTTGCAGGCGTCGGCGAGTTCGCGCACCACGTTGCCCTTGCCGTCTCGCCATGGCGACTTGCTCACGTTGTAGTCGTTGCCGGCGAACGGCCAGAGGCAGAAGCCGTCGTGGTGCTTGGCGGTGAGGATGACGCCCTTCATGCCGGCAGCCACGAGGGTGCGCGCCCACTGCTCGCAGTCGAGGCGCTTGGGGTTGAAGGTTTTGGGGTCGGAGTCGCCATAGCCCCATTCGCGGTCGTTGAAGGTGTTGAGACCGAAATGTATGAAGGCGTAGGTCTCCATCTTCTGCCAGTCCACTTGCTTTTGCTGTGGCAGTGGCAGCACGGGCGCGGGGGCTTTCACGTTGTCGCTTGCCGAGACGGTGAGTGAGGACAGGGCGGCGAGAGCCAGCGTGGCTATCGACTTGTTGATTGGCTTCTTGTTCATTTTTAGTTGTAATATAAGGTTTTTGCAAATTTACGCTTTTTATTTGTCATCACGGTTTATAGGTTCGCATTTTTTTCGTAACTTAGCGACAAAATAAGGAAAAGCCATGGAAGAGGAGATAAGGAG
>CAVAGT010000052.1:0-21055 GCA_963588155.1 Lachnospiraceae bacterium
ACATTAAGCTCGCCTATAGCCAATGGCAGCAACTGCCCGCTGAAGTCTTTTCTCACGATGTAGCGCTCCTTGCGCAAGTCGTCGTCATCGAAGGTCATGAGCAGCTCGTCGGAGGCGCGGAAGTATGGCATGCGAGGCTCGCCAGAGGTGCTCTCCGTGGAATAGTTCTCAACCCATCCAGCCCAGTCGCTTACGTTGCCGTATGGGAAGATGACCTCGGTCGAGGCGGTGTAGGAGTGGTAGTTGGTATATACCCTTGATGTCTGTCCCGACTCCGTGTTCTCTGTGGGGATGGTGTTCAGGTCAAGCAACTTGAACCTTGAGTCGTCCATCACCAGTTTGGCATATTTGGCGGCCTCTTCCCATTTCTCCATGTAGAGATATGTGCGCGAGAGAAGCAGCTCAACCATGGGAAGGCTGGCGCGATAGTTTTGTTTCCATTGCTTGGCGGCAGGAAGAAGGTTGTAAAGGCGTTCCGCCTCCAAGAGGTCTTCCACTATCTGGTCGTACACCTCTTTCACGGTGTTGCGGGCCAATGGCTCTTCTTCCACTCCGCTTTTCAGCTTCAGTGGCACGCCAAGGGCGTCAGGATTCTCATTGTATGGCTGGCCGAAGATGTTGACAAGGCTCAGGTAATAGAAACCACGCAAGGCGTATGCTTGTGCCATGACATTGTTGACCTCGTCTTCCGTGCCCGTCACCGTGCCTATGTAGTCGATGACGGCATTCACGCCTTTAAGCTTCCTGTAGTAGGTGTAATACATGTCGGTGGAAGTCTGTCCAGCCTCTTTCATGAGGTTGAACATGTCGGGCTGCCAAGTATAAGACGCGAGGAAAAGGTTCTCGTTGAAGTTTGGCTCTGGGTCTTGATACGTGGTGGCGGTGAGGTCATCGTCCATCAAGGTGAGGAAATAGTTGAAACCCCCGATGTCGTTGCGTGGATACGCCTCTCCCAAGAGTATCTCGTCCAGCGATTTCACTTCCTTGGGTACATATTCGCTGGTGGATTTAGGCTCAAGAAAGTCGCCGCAACCAGAAAAGAGAACGGCGATGCCCAAGAGGGCCAATGCATATAATTTTGTCTTTTTCATTGTTGTCGCGTATGTTTAGAATGAGACGCTGAGTCCCATTGAGTAAATCTTTGGTTGCTTGCTGCTGCCCGTCTCAGGGTCGTAGCCATTCCATTTCTTGCTGGCTATGACGAACAGGTTGTTGGTGTTGGCGCTGACGGAGATGCCCGTGGCGCGGATCTTGCGGCAGATGTTCTTTGGCAAGTTGTAAGAGATGGCGATTTGCGTGCAACGCAAGAAAGAACCGCTTACCAGACGTGCGGTGGAGTTTGCCCACATCTCATAACGGTTGGTGAAATAACCGTCGGGCGTATAGAGGTTGAGCACGTCGACCACCGACGTGTAGAGACCTGGGATGTTGGTGGTTGCCTCGTCGCCGGGCTGCTTCCATCTGTCGAGCAGCTGCTTGCTCAGGTTTGACAATGGACTGGGCATCTTGCCGTTGGTGAACGATGTGTATGGGTTTGGCAAACGCTTCTTGGAACCCAGGATGATGGCGAAGTTGGCGCTTATCTGGAGGTCTTTCCAGCGGACGCGTGGGTTGATGCCACCCGTGAAATAAGGCTCCGACTCACCCGCGTAGACGAGGAATGTGGTTGGGTCGATGCTCTTGTCGGCATTCTCGGGCACCTCTACGGTGGCGTTCTTGAAGGTTGGGAGACCAGTCTCGTGCTCCAAGCCCGTGAAGTCGTATGCCCAGAAAGCGTAGAGCGAATACCCCTTGCGCAAGGGGCGACTGCTGTTGCCGTTGATGAAGTCGCGGTGGGTCAGCTGGTCGGCACGTGCGGTGCGGTCGTCGGTCATCGACTTGTTCCAGTTTTTCGACGCGTTGAGGCCGATGTTCACGGTCCAGTCTTTTGATCGTATGGGAGTGATGTTCATCGACCACTCTACACCGTGGTTGTAGATGATGCCACCGTTGAGGCGCAAGGTGCCCATGCCGTATTCCTCAGCCACGTCTTGCTCGATGATGGCGTTGGAGCGGCGACCATAATACTCGAAGTTCATGTTGATGCCTTTTGCCAACTGCAAGTCGAGACCCAAGTTCCACGTCCTTGTGCGCTCCCATTTGAGGTAGGGGTTGGGAAGGCTTGAAATGGTGGTGTAATACTCGTTGTAGCCTTGGAGCAATCCTCCATAGCTGGCTATCAGCTCCGGGCTGATGGAATTTACCACGTTGCCCTGGATGCCGTATGTGGCACGGAGGTTGAGCTGGTCAATCCATTTCACGTGGTCCTTGAAGAATTTCTCCTCGGCGATTTTCCAAGAGAAACCGAAAGAATAAGTAGGGTCAAACTGCTTTCTCTTGTCTTGTCCGAAACGGTTGGAAGCATCGGAGCGGATGTTCATGTTGATCACGTAGCGGTTCATCAGCGAGTAGGCCGTAGTGCCGAAGAACGACATGTAGTTTGACGTATTGCTGACACTGCTCCAGCCACCCTCATAGAGGTTTCTGAGCGCGCCCCAACCAATCTCTTGTGAGCCGCCGATAGGAACGATGTCGCTTGGCAGGGACGGGGAGATGAGGCTCTCGCCACGCTCTGGCACATAACCCCATACGTTGTTTCCCTTGCCGTAGGTCTTGGAAGAACGCATCTCGAAGCCGAACATCGCGTTCACGCGGTGTATGTTGTTGAAGGTGTGGCTTGCCACCAACTTGTGCTGCATGTCGAGCGAGGTCATGGAGTTGTTGTTGGTCGTCAGCTGACCGCCGAAGGGCAACAGTGCGGCCTTGTAAAGGGCATCGCCAGGCTCGGCGGCACCTACAGCATAGCCACGGTAGTTGCACTCGATGTATGAGGTCTTTTCACCCTTGTAGCTCTCGGAGTCGTTGGAACTGTGCGACATGGAGCCTACGACTTGATAGTTCAGCCAGTTGAAGACCTGGAAGTCGATGTTGGCCGACACGTTGAAGGTGTTGGCGCGGTTCTTGCTGTAGCTGTTGTCCATCTCGTTGAGCACGTTGTAGCCGTATGTGTTGTTGCTGCCCAGCGTCTTGTTCAGTTGATAGGTGTAATAGCTCTTGTAGAAGGCACGGCTGCCGTCTTCCTCGTATGCCGGTACGGCGCGGCTGGTGCTGAGCGCATACGACTGGGGGCTCACGCCGCTATAGCCGTATGAGTTTCTGCTGGTGCCGCTGATGTTGAATGATGCCCTTATGCGCTTGTTGAATTGCACGCCAACGTTGAGGCGAGAGGTGAACTGGTTTTGGTCGTTGCCGATTTCCGTGCCTTTCGAGTTGGAATAACCGAAAGACGCGTTGTAGGTCACTCTCTGTGTGCCGCCGGAAATGCTCAGGTTGTGGTTCTGGCTGAAAGAGTTTCGGCAAAGCAAGTCGAACCAGTCGGTGTTGACTGTTTCCAGGCGCTCCATCTGTTTCATGAAGTCGCTTTCGGAAATCATGTGCTTGTTGAACATCGCCATCAGACCTTCATAGGTGTAAGTCTGTGGCAGAGGGTCAGCCTGGTAGCGGACACCAGCGTCGTATGCCTCCTTGCTGAACTGGATACGCTCCAGCGAGTTCATGTAGTCGTACATGCTGTAGTTGGGGCGTTGGCGCACCGACAGGTTTGTTGAATATCTGATGCTTGTGCGTTCGGCAGAGCCTTTCTTCGTCGTGATGACGATGACACCGTTGGAGGCCTTTGAACCATAAATGGCGGTGGCGGAAGCATCCTTCAGCACGGTGATGGTCTCAATGTCTTGAGGGTTGAGCCACGACACCTGGTTGCCGATGAGCTCCTTCATGTCGGTGGTCATGGCGGCGCTGGCGTCGATGGATATGGGGTCTTCCTGTATCACGCCGTCTACCACCCAAAGAGGGTCTGTGTTGCCGAGGATGGTAGACTTGCCACGTATGGTAAGCTTTGGTGCCGCTCCAACACGTGTAGAGGAGTTGACCACCATCAGTCCGGCGATCTTGCCCTGCAGCATCTGGTCGATGGTCTGATAGGCAGGCATCATCACGTCTTCGGCCTTCACTGTGGTAAACGCGCCAACCATGTCCTTGCGGGGCAGACGGCCATAGCCTGTCTCGACCACTTCCACTTCGTCAAGTTCGTTGGATGTTGTCGTGACCATGGCTATGCGCATGGTGTTGCTGCCGCGATAGCGCACCACCTTTTTCTCCATGCCAATGTAGGAAAGTTCCAGGTAGTAGGCTTTTCCGGGTTCCATGGCTGGCATGGCAAGGTTGAACCTGCCGTGGGCATCGGTGGTGGTAGCCACCTTGGTTCCCTTGACCCTCACGGTCACTCCAACCAAGGGCTCTTGTGTGTCGTCGGTAACCACACCCTTAGCAACAACAGTGGCACGCCGATCTTGAACGGTGCTCTGCTGACTTTGTTTAACATTGTTTTGAGCTGTAGCAATAGAATTACCAGTCCCCAACAACGAGGCCAGGCACAAGAGCGAAGCTGTCAAAACATAGTTGTTTTTGTTAGAATTCATATTCTCCCTCTTTAATAATTATAGGTTTCTCTTTTGGATACCCACTTTTATGACATTTTAAAACCTTTTTGTTAATTTTGTCCACAAAGGTATAATTATTACTTAATAGCCACAAGCAATATTGTATTTTTCTTGCAAGAAATCTTACTTATTGCGTGTTTTTCGTAAAATTATTAGTCCTTTTGGCAAGAAAAAGGAATTTTTAAAAGAAGAAAGCTGATTTTTGCCGTTAAAAAGGGAGTTAACGGGTAAAGTTTAAAATAGGTTTAAGCTTAACAATGGTAGCCAGTATTGATGACAAAATTACGCAAATCGGTCGAAATATCAAAGCTTTTGTTATATTTTGCACGATTTATTTATTACCTTTGCAAGAAATCATACGATTACATGGACGACGATAAGATAAAAAACAACGATACCAACCAAGACGAGGGGCTTGCCGTGGATCAGCATTCCGACTATCAGCCTGCTGACCGTTTTGACGCCAGCGCCGTGCACCACCTCTCGGGCATGTACAAGAACTGGTTTCTCGATTATGCCTCATACGTGATCTTGGAGCGTGCCGTGCCTCATATCGAGGACGGCCTTAAACCCGTGCAACGTCGCATTCTCCATACCATGAAGAGGATGGACGACGGTAGATACAACAAGGTGGCCAACGTGGTGGGCGAGACGATGAAGTTTCACCCTCATGGCGATGCTTCCATTGGCGATGCCTTGGTGCAGCTCGGACAAAAAGACTTGCTTGTGGACACCCAGGGCAACTGGGGAAACATTCTGACTGGCGACCGTGCCGCCGCGCCGCGATATATAGAGGCTCGCCTGTCAAAGTTTGCCTTGGAGACGGTGTTCAACCCCAAGACCACGGAGTGGCAACTCTCTTATGACGGCCGCAACAAGGAACCGGTAACCCTGCCAGTGAAATATCCCTTGCTTCTGGCGCAAGGCGCCGAGGGCATTGCCGTGGGCTTGTCTTCAAAGGTGTTGCCCCACAACTTCAATGAGATTTGCGATGCCGCCATAAGTTATCTCCATGGGGAAGAGTTTCATCTCTACCCCGACTTCCCTACGGGCGGAGCCATAGACGTGGCACGATACAACGACGGGCAACGCGGTGGCATGGTGCGTGTCAGGGCGAAGATAGAGAAGCGCGACTCCAAGACGCTCGTCATCAGCGAGGTGCCGTTCTCAAAGACAGCCGCGTCGCTGCAAGACTCCATAACGAAGGCGATAGAAAAGGGAAAGATAAAGGCAAGGAAAGTCATTGACATGACGGCGCGCCACGTGGAGATACAAGTGGTGTTGGCTCCAGGCGTGTCGCCCGACAAGACCATCGACGCGCTTTATGCCTTTACCGACTGCGAGATAAACATCTCGCCCAACTGCTGTGTCATCGAGGACGACAAGCCACAGTTTCTTACCGTGTCGGAAGTGTTGCGGCATTCCACCGACAGCACCATGGGCCTTCTCCGCAAGGAGCTGGAGATCAGGAAGGGAGAGCTTGAGGAACAACTCTTCTTCACCAGTTTGGAGCGCATATTCATAGAAGAGCGCATGTATAAGGAAAAAGCCTTTGAGCAAGCCGCCGACCAAAAGGCCGTGTTGCAGTTCCTTGATAAGCAGTTCACGCCGTGGAAGCCCAAACTCTTTCGAGAGATACGCGACGACGACTATTTGCGACTGCTTGAGATAAAGATGCAGCGCATACTGAAATACAACAAGGACAAGGCCGACAAGCTCATGGCAAAGATAAAGGCCGAGCTGAAAGGCATTGAGCACGACCTGGCACACATGACCGATGTCACGGTGGCGTGGTTCAAGCACTTGAAAGACACTTACGGCAAGGATCACCCACGCCTGACAGAGGTGCGCTCGTTTGACACCATTGAGGCGACAAAGGTGGTTGACGCCAATGAGAAGTTGTATATCAACAGACAGGACGGGTTCATCGGGACAGGATTGAAGAAAGACGAGTTTGTGTGCAACTGCTCCGACATAGACGACATAATAATCTTCTTCAAGGACGGTAAGTACAAGGTCATAAAGGTTGCCGAAAAGATTTTCGTGGGCAAGAACGTGCTATGGGCACAGGTGTTCAAGAAAAACGATTCGCGCACAATCTATAATGCCGTGTACCGCGACGGCAAGAAAGGTCCTTACTATGTCAAGCGATTCAATGTCACGTCTGTCATCCGCGATCGCGACTATGACCTCACCATGGGCACGCCAGGCTCGCGCGTGTGCTATTTCAGCGCCAATCCCAATGGCGAGGCTGAGATAATAAAGGTGACGCTTGAACCCGACTTGCTGAACAAGCGACAGGCGTTGTTCATAGAGAAGGACTTCTCAGAAGTTCTCATCAAGGCGAGAACGGTGAGGGGTAACGTGCTGACCAAGCGCCAAGTGAAGCGCATAACGCTGAAGAGCCACGGACACTCCACGCTCGGAGGAAGGAAAGTGTGGTTCGACAACGACGTGCGACGGCTCAACTACGACGGTCACGGCAAGTATTTGGGTGAGTTCAACGATGACGATTCTGTGCTGGTGATGCTCGATGGCGGCAGCTATTACCTCACCAACTTCGACCTCAACAACCATTTCGAGGACAACATAACGCTTATCGAGAAGTATGATCCCCACAAGGTTTGGACAGCCCTTCTCTTCGATGCCGATAACAATGGCTACCTCTATCTCAAGCGTTTCCAGCTCGACGCGAGAAAGATGGCGCAAAACTTTGTCGGCGACAACAACGAGAACCGCATGGTGCTTCTCTCTGACACGCCCTGCCCTAACATCCGCGTGACGTTTGGCGGAGCCGACAGCGTGAGACCGCCAATGGATATCGACGCCGAGCAGTTTGTGGGCGTCAAGAGTTTCAAGGCTAAGGGTAAGCGCGTGTGCAATTGGCAAGTGGAAAATGTTGAGGAACTGGAACCGTTGAGGCAACCAGAGTCGCAAGCCGAGGGTGATGCCGATACGTCGAGTGAAGACGACGAGAACCTTGACCCAGACGCAGGTAAGTCGCGCCAGCAAATCATCGATGAGATTACAGGGCAGCTCAACCTCTTCGACGACAAAGAAAAATAAATAAAGAAACGTTGATGACAAAAGGCACTATAAGACCTTTCGCTTGTGTGGCCAACTGCTTGACCTTGACGTTGCTCTTGCTCATGATGAGCGGGAGCGTGAAGGCCCAAAAAGAGAATGCCAGCTTGATAAGCATTGGCCATGTAGACATTCTCGATACTTATCTTTCACAGGAGAAAGCTACGGGGTTGGAACTGCGCTACAACAAGGAAAGGCTGAACCGCAAGCTGGTGGAGAGTGGTGACACCATAGATGTGAAACTGCGCAAGTGGTCCTCGTTTGTGTCGCAGGAGGCGTTGGTGACAAAAGCCGGTACACGAGGCAACGCCAACTCCTTCTTGGGTGCCATGTATAACCTGCGCCTGGGGTGGCACTACAACATTGACCCCTCACCGTTCAACGTGCGTTTCGGACTTCTTGCCGACTTCGTCTTGGGTGGCCTATACAACACGCGCAACAGCAATAATCCTGCACAGTTGAAACTCGCGTTTAGCGTTGACCCGTCTGTATTGGCGACATGGAGATTCCGCATCAAAGGCAAGCCTTTTGCCCTTCGGTATGAGGCTTCCGCGCCAGTGTTAGGAATTGCTTTCTCGCCAAACTACGGGCAAAGCTATTACGAGATTTTCACATGTGGCAACTACGACCACAATGTGGTGTTCACCTCGCCAGCGTCGGGCATCCAGCTTCAACAGCAGCTTTTGCTCGACTTCCGTCTTTGGAAAACAACGTTCACCATTGGTTATCTCAACGACATAAGGCAGTTGAGTGCTAACAGTTTGAAATATCATCAATACACCCACGCGGTGACAATAGGATGGAGGTATTGACCTATGATAAAAACGTTAAGATTATTGGTGGTTCTACTTGTGCCTTTCGCATTCGCGGCGTGTGTGTCGGAGGAAGAGTACGACGACACTCCACAAGGCAACTTTGAGGCTTTGTGGCGCATCATGGACGAGCATTATTGTTTCTTCAAGGAAAAAGGCATTGATTGGGACTCCATCCACGCCGTATATAAGCCCCAATTCAATTCAGGCATGAGCGAAAGTCAGCAGCTTGAAGTGCTTGGCAACATGCTTGCCGAGTTGCGCGATGGACATGTGAACCTGTTTGCATCTTTTGATTACAGTCGTTATTGGGGATTCCATGAGAATTATCCAAAGAATTATAGCGACTCACTTGTGCGCGCATACCTTGGCACCGACTACCGCATATCCAACGGAATGCGTTACCGTATTCTTGACGATAATATAGGTTATCTGCGTGTTTCCACCTTTGAGAACACTATAGGCGCGGGCAATCTCGACGAGATATTTTTGTATTTCCAACCGTGTCTTGGCTTGATAATCGACCTTCGCGACAATGGCGGAGGAATGCTGACCTCTGCGGAGACCCTTGCCGCACGTTTCACCGACGAGGAGACGCTCGTGGGCTATATGCGACACAAGACGGGTAAGGGACACGACGATTTCTCAAGTTTGGAGAAGCAGACGCTCAAGCCCGGCAAAGGCATACGTTGGCATAAGCCCGTGGTTGTGCTTGTCAACCGCTCAGTGTTCTCGGCTGCCAATGAGTTCGTGAAATATATGCGCCATTTCCCAGAGGTAGTCATCGTTGGCGACCGAACAGGTGGCGGCGCCGGATTGCCTTTCTCTTCAGAGTTGCCAAACGGCTGGAGCATACGTTTCTCGGCTTGTCCCATCTATGACACGGATTTGCGCAGCACCGAGGACGGAATGGAGCCCGATGTAAGCGTCGGCCTGTCCTCCAACGACATTAGTCGCGGTACCGATTCGATGATAGAGAAAGCCCGTGAGATTATCAGACAATAAGTAGTCTCCATCATACAAACTTGATTATGTCAGAAATGAACCAATATTCCATTATCATATCCCAAAGCCTTAATATCAGGCAGGAACAAGCGGCAGCTGTCATAGAACTCCTCGACGCTGGCGCTACGATTCCCTTTATCAGCCGTTACCGTAAGGAAGCTACCGGAAATCTCAATGAGGTGCAGGTGGCTGCCGTGAGCGACCTTTACGAGAAGTTGAAGGAATTGCAGAAGCGAAAGGAGACCATACTGAAAACCATCGAGTCGCAAGGCAAGCTCACCGATGACTTGCGCTGTCGCATAGAGAAATCGTGGGACGCCACGGAGATAGAGGACATTTATATGCCTTTCAAGCCACGCCGCAGAACGCGTGCGCAGGTGGCGCGTGAACAAGGTCTTGAGCCTCTCGCCAAGCTGATTCTCATACAAAAAGAGCATTATCCCGACATGGCGGCGCAACGATTTGTAAAAGGCGACGTGAAAGACGCGGCACAGGCGATAAAGGGCGCGCAAGACATCATTGCTGAGGACATTTCATTGGATGAGGGCACCAGACAGGCGGTGCGTCGCAACTTCCAGCGTGAGGCGACGATAGTGTCGCGTGTCATTCCAAAGATGAAGGATGACGATAAGGCACAGAAATACAGCGATTATTTCGCGTTTTCAGAGGAATTGCGTCGTTGCTCTTCCCATCGTCTTCTCGCCATACGTCGAGGTGAGGCAGAGGGCGTGCTGAGAGTGAGCATAACAGGTGACGATGAAGGCAATGTTGAAAGGTTGAAACGCCATTATGTGCGTGGATTCGGCTCATGTCAAACCATTGTGGCCGAGGCTGTTGAGGATGGTTATAAAAGGCTCGTCGAACCTTCGATAGAGAATGAGTTTGCCGCATTGAGCAAGGAAAAAGCCGACGACGAGGCCATACGCGTTTTTAAGGAGAATCTCAGGCAGTTGCTTCTTGCCGCGCCTCTCGGGCAGAAACGTGTCATGGGGGTTGATCCGGGTATACGCACTGGCTGCAAGGTCGTGGTGCTCGATGCCCAAGGCAACTTGCTTTATCATACCGTGGTGTTCGCCGTGGGCGATCGTCGTGCAAGAAACGGAATGACACCTTTGGAACAGTTCGATGACTTGGCCCACAAATGGCAAGTGGATGCCATAGCGTGTGGCAATGGAACGGCATCGCGAGAGACTTCCGACATATTGCGGCAGATTAAGGATATTCCCACCTATGTGGTGTCCGAGGATGGCGCAAGCATATATTCAGCTTCAGAGGTTGCGCGTGAGGAGTTTCCCGACGAGGATGTCACGGTCCGTGGCGCTGTGTCGATAGGCCGTAGGCTTATGGATCCTCTCGCCGAGCTAGTAAAGATAGACCCGAAGAGCATTGGGGTAGGGCAGTATCAGCATGACGTTGACCAAGGCAAACTAAAGCATAGTCTTGACCAGACGGTAGAACTTTGCGTGAACGGTGTTGGCGTGAATGTGAACACGGCATCAAAAAACCTTCTGACTTATGTCTCCGGGCTTGGGCCTGTCTTGGCGCAGAACATAGTGGATTATCGCAAGGCCAATGGGCCTTTCACCTCACGTGCACAATTCAAGAAAGTGCCGAGGCTTGGGCCTTCGGCATTCCAGCAGTGTGCGGGATTCTTGCGCATACCCAATGCAAAGAACCCACTCGATGCCTCCGCCGTTCATCCTGAGAGTTATCCGATAGTGGAGAAGATGGCTGAAGACTGCGGTTGCTCCGTTGTGGAGCTGATGAAAAGTCCTGAGCTGCGCAAGAAGGTGAACATCAATAAATATGTGACCAAGAGTGTTGGCTTGCCAACGCTTACCGACATAATGAAGGAACTGGAGAAGCCGGGGCGCGACCCACGCGGCAAGGCGGAGACCTTTGAGTTTGACCCCCGTGTGCATGCTCCAGAAGACCTCGTGCCAATGATGGAACTGCCTGGAATCGTGACCAATATAACCAATTTCGGCGTGTTCGTCGACATTGGCGTACACCAAGACGGCCTTGTTCATATATCACAATTAGCCGACAAGTTCGTGCGTGACCCCAACGAGGTAGTGAAACTTCATCAGCACGTGCGCGTGAAAGTGATGGAAGTAGACAACCGTCGCCATCGCATCTCGCTGACAATGAGAGGCGTGGCACAACAATGAAAATGTAGAAAATAGCGCGTTTGCGATTCCAATGGAAAGTCGATGCGATTCCAATGGAAAGCCGATACGATTCCACTGCAAAGCCGATGCGATTTCAATGGAAAGCCAACGAGAAAGCGGCGTAAGGTCAATGACCTTACGCCGCTTTCTCGTTGGCTTTGATGGAAACTATCTTGAAATCAGGGCTTTATGTCATTTTAGCCATCTCTCGAAGAAGTCTCTTTTGCGCCGTTCAAAATACATCTGGTGCATGAAGTCGTAGTGGTGTTGTTGTCCGGGTAGCACGAGCAAGTCGAAGTCCTTGTTGGCTTTGATTAGTGCCTCCACCAATCGCTGCGTGTGTATCGGGTGTACGTTTTGGTCCACGTCGCCTGTGACGAGCATCAAGTGTCCTTTCAGCCTTGGCGCGAGTTCCTGTACCGTTTTCACCTTGAACGGAGCGTTGTCGTCTGCTATTCCTTGATACGTTTCTCCCCACATACGGTTGTAGACGTGGTTGTCGTAGTTGCCCGAGCTTGCCACGGCTGCCTTGTAGAAGTCGGGATAGGTCATGATGGCTGCCGCTGCCATCATGCCGCCGCCACTATGCCCCACTATGCCGACACGGGACAGGTCTACGAAAGGATACTTTTGTGCCAAGTGCTCCAGTCCAGCCTTGTCGTCGGCAAGTGGATAGTCGCGCAGGTTGCCGTAGCCATAAGTGTTGTAAGCCTTGTCGCGGAGGGGACTGCTACCGCGGTGCCCGAAGACAACTACTATGAATCCGCGCTGGGCGAGTGCCGCATTGTGGTATTTATCGAAGACGGTGAAGGTGTTCCACACTGTTTCCGTGAATGGTCCTGGGTAGACTTGCGAGATAATAGGGTATTTTCTTGAAGGGTCAAAATCGTAAGGCTTCCACATCAGTCCGTAGAGGTCGGTTTTGCCATCGGCGGCCTTGACCTTGAACTGCTCAGGCGCTTTCCAGCCATAGTCGTATAGTTTGCTGACATCGCTCTTCTCCAGGCTGTCGAGAAGCTTGCCGTCACAGCTTCTTACCACTATTGTGGGAGGTGTGGATATGGAACTGAAGTTATCTACGAAAATTCGGCAGTTGGGACTTACGTGAACCGTGTGCTCGGCATCCTCAGGTGTCAGCAGTTT
Organism: Lachnospiraceae bacterium; assembly: GCA_963588155.1. Classification (GTDB taxonomy): domain Bacteria; phylum Bacteroidota; class Bacteroidia; order Bacteroidales; family Bacteroidaceae; genus Prevotella. Next base: position 12,757 of record CAVAGT010000052.1, read on the forward strand.
GAGGTTCTTTCCGTTGTAGCTGGCCCTGTAGAGATGCTGATAATAAGGGTTGCGTCCAGCCTCGCGGCCATATCCGTAGAAAAACAGCCGATTGGTTTTCTCGTCCACTGCACATATTCGCCCAGCGGTCCAACAACCCGAACTGACGGCGTTGAGCAAGTTTCCATCGCCATCATAATGGTATATGTGTCCCCATCCCGTGCGGTCGCTCCACAAGAATATGTCATTGCCTTTGTTAGTGACCTTGCATTCGAACATGTCAGGGTTTATTCGGGGCTTGCCTGTCTCGGTGATGAGGACACGCAGCCGGCCTTCTGCGTCAATGGTGCAAAGCTGGGCCACGTCGCGCGTCTTCTTGTTTCTCCAGAAATAAATGCGGTCGTCCACGCCGTCCGCCCTCTGTGGCACAATTTGTTGGCATTTCCATTTTGTTATGTCAACCTCGCGAAGTGTCTTGTGTTCGCAGTCGCCTATATAATAATGTGTGGTTTTCACTATCGTGTCACCCGGTATCTCATATTCGTAGGTCGATGTCGTGGGAGTGATGTAGTCGCCGCACCACATCATGCCAAACTTCCTCACGCCACGGTGGTCTATACGCGGCAATATGAACTTTGCGCCCGACAACCATTTCACGTCAATTATTTCGAAAGGAAAATCGTCGTCAATGCCATGGAAAAGAATCGCCTTGGAACCTGTCTTTAGGTTTTCCAACACGAGGTCGCGCAATGAGTCTACAGAAAGTCTCCATACAGAATCTGTGCTTGTGCCGTATGGTGTCAATCGTGGTAAGCGGCCGGCGACAAGGCTGTCCGCTATCTCTCGAGTCACTTTCCGTTTCCCCTTACCCCTTTCCCAAATATAATATTCCGATTCCGATTTTTCGCCTACCTTGTGCCAAGTGTACCAGAACCTGTCTTTTGTTTGATGGAACCAAGGAACCGTCTCCAGACTGCTCACCAACGGCTTTAGATTGGTGTCATCGTAACGCTCCACGTTAACCGTGTCTTTCGGGTCTTCGACGGTTACGGACGCTCTTGTCGCTGTTTGGGCGACAAGAGCTGTCTGCGAAAGTGACAGAATAGCGAGAATGATGTATCTTATCATTAGTGTTGCTTGTCAAAATAGTTGCGCTTTAACCGCATCATGATAAATTCATAGTTGTCTCGTGTGGCCTTGTCAACGTTGTTCTTGGAAAGTTGCTCCACCTTGTTGGCGAGGTTCACGAAATAGGCGTGTAGCATTGTCGCGCCCTCGTTGCTTATCGCCGTGGAAACATCGGCCTTGAACACGTTGTCAGCCAAGTCGGGCAACACGTTGGCCTGAATCAGTCTCACATATTCGGGTACGGCGGCGTTGGAATCGTAGTCGCACATGAGGTTGTGGTCTATGAAATCGAAAAGGTTCTTGGCGTTGAAAGCCTTGTCGCCTAACTCGTCCTCGGCGGAAACGAGATTGTTGATCTTTGCCTCGTCGAGCAGGGCCTTGTATACCGCCACAGCCACGGCTCGCATCATGCTGCTTACGTTGCCACCGCTGATTCTGCCCAGAGTATCGTCGTTGCTCCATGCTGGCACGCCGTGCAGAATCTCCTTGTTGAGAAAATCGAGGGCTTTCATCTGATCGGCTCTTGAAGGATAAGCGTTGGGGCTCTCGTTCACCCCGCGTCGCACGGCAAATGTTTTCTTGTCGCCTACGATTGATGCTACGTTTGTAAGCAGTTGCTGGTAATGCCCCAAAGTGTTGAGCACGACGTTGTGTTCCTGCTCCATGCTGTTTTGGTCAGCGGGAAGCAATTTCATGTCCTTGTCTATCGACTTGTAGAGCCTTTTCACCTGTTCTATGCCCAATCGCGCTGCCTCAACGAGGTCACTGGAGAGATAAGCCTTTGGGTTCTTCCAACTCGTCATGTAGTTGGACATGTCATATTGGTAGAAGAATCCCGCTCCGTTTTGTGGGACAGAATTGCTCTTGCCGTAGAGATAGGCTATTGCTGCCCGGTCATAAAGCGAAACCTTGGGTAACAGGCCTTCCGCGCCTATGCCGTCGCTGGGTTGCAGAAGGTAGTTGAAAGTCAATGTGCCTGTGACAGAAGATGTGGTGCCGTTGTCTTTCAGCCACTGCCTTGATCTCAGCTGCTGCGGCGAGAACTGGTAGTATCCGTTGTCGTTGCGTTTCAATCCAAGCACCTCACCAACCTGACCAGCCATGAGAGCTTGTATGATGTCTTGCGTTACGCTGACGCTATGCGTGTCCTTGGCTATCCTCTTGTCGATGTTCCTGCATCTGACATAATAGTTCATGAGCTGGTCTTCCATTCCCCAATCGCATACGTTGACACGAGCCGAGAGAATTTCTCCCGACAATGCGTCGGTGACCACCTTGTTGTCGGGTGTCGTGGCCCCGAACCAGTCTACATAGATGTGTCGGTAGCTCATCATTGCCTCGTTGTCGTCTGACGTGAAGACAAAAGGCTTCTTCACGCCCGCGGCATTAAGCGCAGGTATCCATTCGTCAAAAGCTTTCACTATGCTCTCGCGATAGGGCTTGGGAGTGATTGGGTTGATGTAGACCGTTATCGGGCCCTCGTTGAAGTTCCAGCGTGATACATATTGGCGTCGCCTTGAGACATAAGTCTTTGTGTCATACTCTTGTCGTGTGATGGTGTTGAAGCCGTAGAAAGGATTGTCGAGCTTGAGTTTGTTTTTTCTCTCAGGCAACAGTTGCAGCACAAATTTCAATGCTGTCGTCGTGGCTTGCTCTTCCTGCGTGTCCATCGTCTTGTTGACCATGTCGGTCTGCGACCGGTAGAGGTCGAATGCCACGCCGCCGCTTATGGGGTCCACCGACACCAGTCTGGAACGTGACAAGTCGGGATGATTGAGCGTGGTGTTCTTCGACACGTCGAAGAGTCCTTGTGCCGTGTTCACGCTCGATGATATGTCCACGATGTACGACTTTCCGCCTTCTCCCATTGACACTACCTCAAGGCTCATGTCTATCGGTTCCATGTTGCTGCCTTGTATGGCTTCCGTCATGGCGGCATATTCAGCCTTGGCGTGAGTAGAGTCGGCTTGTGTGTCGAGGCTGCGGTTGTAGGTGAGGTAGAGCGAATGCTTGTCTGCACCCTCTTTTATTTTGAGGAGTCCTGAGGCGGGAGACACGTAGCTGTTGCCCTTGTAGCTCATTGCCAGAGCGAAGATGTCCTTGCCAAGTGCCTTGCGTGGTATCTCAAGATATACGTTGTCGCCTTTGCGGTAGACGTTGAGAGCCAATCCGTTGGCGTTGGTCTGTCCCTTTATGGTCTTTAGCTCCTCCTGGGCCATGAAGCTCTTGTAGGAGAAAGGCAGGGTGTCGGCCTTTGCCACGGCGTTGCCGTCGTTGAGCGTTGCCGCTTGTGTGGGGGCTGCCGTGGAGAGTGCAGCCAGAAGCAGCAGGGTTTGTATGGTGTATTTCATGTGTTATTTCGTTAATAGTCCTTTGTTGTCGCCCGTTTGCCATGTGGTTATGAAGTTCACGATTGTGGCAAAATGGGCTTTTGTTATGTCATCTTGGGTCTGCTTCTCGCCTTGCTCGGCATACGCCTTTATCTTTTCAAGCATTTTCTTGAGTTGCAGCCCTACGCCAATGCCGAATGTGGCAGGATTCTCGGCGTTCACCGTGATGTCGCTGAGAAGGTTGCGCTGCAGCATTCGCTCGTGTATGGAAAGCTTGCGACCGGCAGGATATTGGGCGTACACCTTGTCGTAGATATAGTCGAAGACATCATTGGCAGAAAGACCGCCATGCCCCTCGTTTTGGTTGGCTATGGCCATGAATTTCAGGAATAGCACACCTATTTGCCTTGATGACCTCTCCAGGTCGTAGCTCCAGTCCACTCCCGTCTTCTTCATCAGTTCGGGTCGCCACAGCCATTTCTGGTCTTTTATCATGTATTCGTTGATGAAGTGCAAGGCCCGGAGTTGGTCGTCGCGGGAAATGGGCTGGTTGGTGTACAATTGCTCGCCATTGTCACACTTGTCGTCCATCACGCCTGCTACGTATCTAACGACGTGGCCTATGTAGTTCCAGTATTGGTTTTGTATGGAGAGGTATCGTCGGCGCAGTGGATACCAGTCGTTGTCTGGCGTATTGGTCCACTCCTCAAGGTGGTTCATTATATACTGGAGGTTCTTCATGCCGTAAGTGTTCGACTTTATGTCGTCGCTTCCGCTGTCCTCGCTCTGCACGCGAGGGTCGCCAAGGGTAGTCTCCTCAATATATTTCGCCCAATTATGCTTGGCGCGCATGTCTGTGACCCATTGCCGGCGAGCCTTGGTGTTTTCCTCAAGCGATGAGGTCGGGTCGAGAGAGTAGCCCCATTTTATGGCAAACTTGTCATAGTCGCCCACATGTGGCAGGAGGTTGTCGTAATCGGTTATCTTGTCTCCTGGCTGCAGTAGGTAGTTGAACCTTTGGTAGTCCATTATGCTGCCGCCGAGCCCATGCTCCCTTACGAATTCCTCATTGCGCAGGCTGTCGGCATCGTAGATGGTCGATGCTATGAAGTTGTGGCGCAAGCCGAGAGTGTGGCCCACCTCATGGGTCAGCACTGTCTCCATGAGCTTGCCTATGATCTTCTTGTCGAGTGGGTATTGCCTGGCTCGCTGGTCCACCTGTGCGCACATCACGAAATACCACCTTTGTATGAGGTCTAGCACAGAGTGGTATATGCCTATGTGCGACGTTATTATCTCTCCCGAGCGTGGGTCAACGACAGACGGGCCGTAGGCGTTTGGTATGGGCGATGCCTTGTATGAAACCAGCGGATAGCGCACGTCGCCTTCGTCGTAGAGCGAGTCGTTGGGAGCAATCTCGGCGTGGATGGCGTTCTTGAATCCTGCCGCCCTGAAAGCTGGCTCCCAGTTGTTTACGGCTTGTATGAAATACGGGCGCAGGTATTCCGGCACCGTGCGCGAGATGTAGTATACAATAGGCTTCTTTGGTTCAATGAGTTCTCCGTTGCGGTATTTCTCCATGTCCTCGTCTTTTGGTTCCAGCCGCCATCTTATCGCCATGCTGCCGAGGTCGTAGCCTTGGGCATAGGTCAAGCCTGGCAGGCCATAGGCGAAATAGCCAACCCTTTTGTCGGATATGCGTGGTGTCATGGGAGTCTTTGGCAGGAGAAACCAGCTCGACGACACTTCCCAGCGCGAGTTGGTGTTCTCGTCTTTCACGGGGCGGTTCAATGTATAGGAACGCAGACTGAGAAAGTTGATGTTCCTTGGGAAGGCATGGATGCTTTCCACTTGTGTGTGTTGGCTTTGTGCCGCGCCAAGATGCAGGTCGTTGGCTCCTCCACGCAGCGAGAACAGTTCGTCGTCGCTTTTTATCATGTCGGTTATGTCGATGATGTCGGCACCGTTTTCGCTTGCCGTGACATTGAAGCTTGCGTGTATGGGCGGCAAGTCGGTGGCAAGATGCCCGAGGTTGTCGGGATTGGCATTGTGGTAAGTGACGCTTGGATATACCAGCGAAACGGTGTCGCCGGTCTTGACGAAGCGTATCATCTTGCTGAACATGGAGTCACCGGCAAAACCAAACCGTTCGTCATCCTTACGTTCCTTGCGGTATGCTCCCTTGGTGATGGTGATGGTGACGAGAATGTCGCGACCGAAAACCGAGTCAGGTATCTCAAGATAGTATCTGCCTTCCTTTTGGTAATTGCTCAGAAAACCATGTGAGGCCACGGCCGTGCTCTTGTCAAAGCCCTTCTCCACCGTGGACGGTTGCGCTTGGGCTGTCGAGGGTTGTTGTGCCAAGGCTGGTGTCGCCGAGAGTCCCAGCGCTGTCAAGGCTACAAGGCAACCATTCATTAATGTGTTATTTCTCTTTTCCATTGCTTATTGACGGCTGTTGCCAACCGTTTGTGGGTCAAAGTCATAAGTGGTTATAAAATAGTTTCTGACGATGTCGTAACGCTGTTTCAGCAAGCCCTTGGTGTCTCTCTTGATATTGAGAATGCCGTGGAATATGCCGTCGTAATCGTAAACGTAGGCTCCGTTGACATAGTTGGTGAAGCTCCAGAAGCCAGAAAGGTCGCCCGCGTCTTCGGTGAGATAACTCTCTGGATAGAGCATCATCATGTCAAGAAACAGCTGCCAGTCTTTCAAGGCCGTGGTGTTGTATCCGGCGTTGAGGGTTCCTGCCGCACAGCATTCTGCCGGACTCGAAAGGTTGGTTATGGCAGTGCTGCTATAGTCTATTGAGGATGAGAACTCGCTCGTGGGCTCAGCCTTGTGCTCGGAGATGTACTCTGTCCACGACTTTATGATGCTGTTTCCGTATTCCTTTTTCTGTTCGTCGGTAAGCGAGGTCACCGTGGACGAGCCATAGGTGACGCAGATGTTGGCGTAGTTGTAGTGCGTCAGTATGGGCGATTCAGCATAATAAGCCTTGAACACGGGCGAGAACACGTAAGTATATGCCACGGTGTTTACCTCCGAACACAGCAGTATTATCGTAGGCAAGAGACGTTTCTTGGCTGTAGCGTTCAGCTTGCTGAACCACACTTCGTCGAGCAGGCTTACTTGTTGCCCCACGTAGTTCTCGTCCGCCGCCTTTACGGTGAATCCCTCCTTGCCTTCGTTTCCTTCCGACGGTGTGCCGTTAGTCCATCCGGAAGGAGTCCAGTAAGCATCCTTGTCGGAGAACTTGTAAAGCAGGTAGACGCCGTTGTCTTCGTAGAACTTTTGTATCGTGGCATCGAAGTCGTGCGAGCCTTGCGGCAATTGGTAGGAAGAAGTATTGCCTGATGGTGTCAACTCGTCCTCATCGTAGTTGCACGAGGTAAAAGCAGCCAGCGCGGCAAGGGCCACGCAAGCCATCGTTGTATGTAAATATCTCATAAGTGTGTTTATCTTGGGTTTTGTTGTAAGTTGGGGTTGCGTGAAATGGCCGAGGCTGGTATCGGGAGCGCGTACAGGGGGTCGTCAGCTTTGAGCGTGTATTCGTGGGTCGCGCCAGTGTCATCGGTGTAGGCGTGGGTCACGCTGAGATGGTTGCGTTTTATGTCCATCCACCTGAATCCGTCTTCCCATACCAGTTCGCGCTGTCTTTCCTGAAGCACAAATTCCAGGAGCTCTTTTCCGCTCATGTCGGCAAGTGGAGAATAGGATCCTGCCGCATAGCGGCTTTCGCGCAGTGTGTTGATGTCGGCCAACGATTTAGCGGCAGCCGCAGCGTCGCCGGCAACGCTCTTCCGGGCATAAGCCTCGGCACGGTTGAGATAAACCTCTGCCATGCGAAGGCCGTGCTCGCCGTCATACTGGCCGACAAACGATGCCTTGCCGACGAAGAAGAAGGAATAATAATTGTTGACATATTTCTTGTAGCGCAGGTCGTTGGCCTGATCATACATGGCTGCGATCTTGGTGTTCAACGAATAGGGAATGGCGGTGCCCCATATGTCGTTTTTGTTGATGTATTGGCTGTCATAGAACTTCCCGTTGTAGTTCCATACCACCTCAGTGCTCGATGCGTCGTAGATGTTGTCATCCTTTCCTATGAGCGCGTTGAGGTTGGTAAGGCTTGGGCCGTTCTTTATAGCCTCGTCGGCCGCGGCAATGCATTCGTCCCATTTCTCCTCATAGAGGTAGAGGCGTGACAGGAGAATGTCGGCACACTCCGAAGTTACCCTGTAATGGGTTGTGGGCACATAGTCTTTCAGTTCTTCCTTGGCCTGTTTCAGTTCGCTCTCTATGAAGTCGTATGTCTCGCGTAACGACGCGCGTTTTGGGTAAGCGTCCTTTACGGCAGACGATGTCACGAGTGAGATGCCGAGGTTGTTGTCGGGGTCGTTGGCGTATGGCTGGCAATAGATAGTGGCGAGCTTGAGAAAATAGTAGGCCCTGAGCAGGCGTGCCTGTCCTTTGAGGCTAAGTTTGTCCTTGTCGGTTCCGGTCATGGCGTCAACATAGTCGAGCGCGACGTTGCACCCCATCACGAGCGAGTAATAGTTCTTCCATGAGTTCTCGTCGTCGATAAACGAGAGCGAGCCCTCAAACATGTCGGCATTGTAAGTGAAGACCGGCTGCCCTATCTTCAGGCGGTCGGCATAATGGTCATTAGTCAAGCCATTGTTTTGCACCTCGTCGGTGAGAAGGTTGATGTATGAGTCGGAGCTGAAGTTGTAGGGGTAGCCATCGTGGAAGAATGTCGCCTGAAGGTCCTCCACCGTGGTGGGCTTTATCTCGTCTTGGCTCGACTCCTTAAAGAAGTCGCCGCATGAGGAAAGCGTCACTGCAAGCGCGCCGGCAAG
>CAVAGT010000053.1:0-20630 GCA_963588155.1 Lachnospiraceae bacterium
TTATATTATATGGTATGTAGTCCATACTTCTCAAAATTTTACACTTCTGTCAAAGTGGCTATGACTATAATACGTTAAACTTTTGCCATTTCGCATCTATATAGAATTCATATTGCCACTTTTCTATCGTTTAGAGTGTATAATACTGATAATCAACTAATAATAGATGCTAATTCTGTACTAACTTGACCAGCATCTCGGAACTTAGTTTCGTTACTTACTTAGGGGATAGTTGCTTTTTTCAATGCTCTAACTTACCCGACGTAAGGATTCCATCTGCCACGTCCATAGACATCAACCAAGCCAAGACTCGCGGCATAGTGGCGACTTCACACGACGGCATAGTCACCCTTTCGGGTCTCGACAATGGCGAGGAGGTTCACTTCTATACCGTTGACGGCAAGCAGATTGGCACGGTGAAGGCGATAGACGGCGTGGCATACCAAGTTGTATCTTCCGCCTCGCTTGTCATCGCCAAGATAGGTGGGCAAGCCATCAAGATTGCCGTGAAATAATATCACACACTCTTGCATATAAAAAATGCAGCCAACCATCTTTGTTCAGAGGATGATTGGCTGCATTTTTTATTGTGCATATTATGCTGTAAGCCGCGAGGAATAGCGGTGTCGGCTTTACGTTAGTATCGTGTCGGCTTTACGTTGGAAAGGCGACGGCTTTACATTAGTATCGTGTCGGCTTTACGCTGGAAAGGCAAACGCCTTGTGCAGGTGGTCGTTATTCCGCAGAATAGTCGGCTACCATCTTGCGGTAGACACTGTAGAGGCGGAGGCGTGAGATATAGCCCTTGAGGTGGTTGTTGATGTCGACCACGGGCAGGGCCTCTGCGTTGGTATGGTCAAACTTCTTCATCACCTTCTCCATCGGCTCGTTGTTGTAGAGGAACGCGGGCACCGGTGTCATGAGTTGGGCAGCCGTGTATCGCTGGTACAGCTCGGTGCGGAAGACGATGTGGCGAATCTTCAATATGTCGATCTCTCCAAGGAGATGACCATCGTCGTCGACCACTGGAAGGTAGTTGAAGTCGCTGTTCGACAACACGTTGACCAACCTGCCAAGGCGTATGTCGGGTTTCACGGTGGTCACGTTCTTCTCTATCACCAAGTCCATGTTCATGAGCGTGAGTATGCTCTTGTCGGTGTGGTGGGTAAGGAGCTTACCTTCGCGCGCCAGTCGCATGGCATAGATGCTGTGAGGCTCGAAGATGCTTATCACCATCACGCTGACCACGGCCACGATGAGCAGAGGCACGAACAATTGGTAGCCTCCCGTGATCTCGGCTATGAGGAAGATGCCTGTCAATGGGGCGTGCATCACGCCTGCCATTACTCCTGCCATGCCCAAGAGCACGAAGTTCTTTTCCGGCAGATAGGTGCCGAACATCTCCATGTTCCAGAGACGGGAGAAGAAGAATCCCGCGAAACCGCCAACGAACAGCGACGGGGCAAAAGTTCCGCCACATCCGCCTGCCCCGTTTGTGGAGGCAGTGGCCACGATCTTCGTGAGTATCACGAGACCGATATAGGCTATGAGGAGTTCGGAATGGCCGTAGAACATAGAGCCGTCCATCACCTGGTTCCAGTCGGTTTGCGTCTTGCCGCTCAACAGTATGCCGAGACCGTTCCATCCCTCACCGTAGAGCGAGGGGAAGAAGAAGATGAGCACGCTGAGCAGCACACCGCCTAACAGGAGTTTCTTGTAGGGGTGGTCTTTCTGCTTGGCGTAAATGCTTTCGCACCACGTCATGCCACGCATGAAATAGAGGCTCACGAAACCGCAGAAGACACCAAGGAGGATGGTGGCTGGCACGCGTTCCACGTTCCATTCGCTGTCGAGCTGGAAGGTGAACATTGTGGCGTTGCCGGCGAGGATGTAGCTCACCACGTCGGCGGTGATGGTGGCAATGAGTATTGGCAGTATCGATGCCATGTTCATGTCGATCATCAGCACCTCAAGGGTAAACACCAGACCTGCTATTGGTGCCTTGTAGATTGCGGCAACTGCTGCCGCCGCGCCACAGCCCACAAGTACCATCAGTTGCCTGTTGCTCATGTGGAAAAGCCGCCCGAGGTTGGAGCCGATGGCAGAGCCCGTGAGTACTATTGGAGCCTCCGCGCCAACTGATCCGCCGAAGCCGATGGTCAACGCCGACGCCACGAGCGACGTCCAGCAGTTGTGGGCCTTCAGCTTCGACTGCTTGGTGGATATGGCATATAGCACGCGAGTGATGCCGTGGGAGATGTTGTCTCTCACGACATATTTTATAAAGAGCATGGTAAGCCAAATGCCGACGACTGGGAACACGAGGTACAACCAGTTGAAACTGTCAGCCACGAAGTCGTTGGTGAGGAGTTTCTGTATCAGGGCGATAAGCTTGTGCAATGAGAACGCGGCAAGCGACGCTATCACGCCTATCAGGAACGCGATGATGGATGTCGCTTGACGCCTTGTGAGATGTTGCTCTCCCCAAACTATTAACCTCTCCAGCATCTCACTTACGAATAATCTGTACTTCCCCGTCTGGTTTCAACCTGATGATGGAACTTGGCGTGTGTGGCTTGTGCTCCTGACGGCGCGAGAAGCACACGTAGTCGACGCTGTCGAGCAGCTCCTGGCTTATGTCGCCATAGTTTTGCGCCGCGGGTTCACCGCTGATGTTTGCGCTTGTGGACACGAGGGCCTTTTGGAAACGATAGCACAACTCGTGCGAGAAAGGCTCCTTCGTGATGCGCAAGGCTATCGAGCCGTCGGCGGCTATCAGGTTTGGCGCGAGGTTCACCGCCCCGTCGAGGATGACGGTGGTCGGCTTCACTGCCAGATCGAGCACGTCCCATGCCACGGCAGGCACGTTGCGGACGTATCGCTGAAGGCGCGCGTCGCTGTCGACAAGGCAGATGAGGGCCTTGGAGTCGTCGCGCTGCTTAATCTTGTAAACTTTTGCCACGGCTTCGGCGTTGGTGGCGTCGCAGCCGATGCCCCATACAGTGTCGGTGGGGTAGAGGATAACGCCGCCTTCCCTGAGTACCTTGACGGCATTCTTAATGTCTTCTTCTTGTGTCATAATCAATACAACTTAGCGCAAAGATACATATTCTTTGCTTGATGTGCAAAAATACTCTCAATATTTATAAAAAAAGCATCGGATTTTGTCTTTTATGTGATATTTTACTACCTTTGCAATAGTAAGAATCTTTACTAAGATATTATAATTATAACAGACTAAAAACATATTATTATGGAAGAAACTGTAATGAAACCGTATGTCATCGGTCTTGACCTCGGTGGAACAAATTCTGTGTTTGGCATTGTTGACTCTCGTGGAGACATCAAGGTTACTACGGCCGTGAAGACTCAGGTCTATGATAAGGTGGATGACTATGTGGACGCTTGCGTGGAGGCCCTCCAGGTGATTATCGACCAAGTGGGCGGCATCGAGAAGATCAAGTCGATGGGTATCGGAGCGCCTAATGGCAACTACTATACGGGTACCATTGAGTTTGCGCCTAACCTAAAGTGGGGTCACGACGGCATTGTGCCTTTGGCCAAGATGTTCTCCGACAAGTTGGGCATCCCTGTGGCTCTTACCAACGACGCCAACGCGGCTGCCGTAGGCGAGATGACTTATGGAGCTGCTCGCGGCATGAAGAACTTCATTGAGATCACGCTTGGCACGGGTGTCGGATCGGGTGTTGTCGTCAATGGACAGGTTGTTTACGGTTGCGACGGTTTCGCCGGCGAGCTTGGCCACATCACCACTGTTCGTGGTGAGAACGCACGCTCTTGCGGATGCGGCAGAAAGGGTTGCCTTGAGGCTTATTGCTCTGCCACTGGCGTGGCACGCACGGCACGCGAGATGTTGTCAAAGACCGATACACCATCCGTTTTGCGTGAGCTTGATCCAGAGAAGATCACTTCGCTCGACGTGAGCATCGCCGCCAACAAGGGCGACAAGCTTGCCAACGAAATCTATGAGTTCACGGGTCACATGCTTGGTGAGGCTTGCGCTGATTTCGCGGCCTTCACGTCTCCTGAGGCATTCATCTTCTTTGGTGGCATGACCAAGGCAGGCGACCTTCTCATGAAGCCCATCAAGGAAGGTTTCGAGAACCATGTGCTTTCTATCTTCAAGGGCAAGGCGAAGTTCCTGTTCAGCAGCCTTGAAGGCAGTTCGGCAGCCGTCCTCGGCGCTTCAGCCATTGGTTGGGATCTCTAAGACAACACGCGGGAGTGCTTAGGCACGCTCACGTGCATATACAAAATAAGCTTCAGCCCCGTTTCCGTCTTCCCTTGTGGGATGAGGAAACGGGGCTGAAGCTTTTCGCGAATCCCGTAATGATAAGAATTGCTTGTTGTAGTTTTTATTGCTTGGCGATAGTCTTCGAGGCGGTGTTCGCCTTGTCCGTCATGGCTTCTGCGCCTATGGATGTTGTCCTTGCCTCCTCCTTGGTTACATATCGTTTCCAATAAGCGATGATGAGGGTGGTGAGCGGCAGGGCTATTATCAGGCCGATAAAGCCAAGCAACGCGCCCCATACCGACAGTGAGAGAAGGAGAATGACAGGGTTGAGCCCCATGGCCTTGCCCATGATCTTGGGCGTGACAATCATGTCGGTAATTATCTGTACGACGATGAACAATCCCACGGCCAAGCCGAAGATCAACCAGAAGCTCTGGCCCGTGTCGGCGGCTTTAAGCATCGCGAGAAACGCGGTCGGGATTAGGGCGAAGGTGTGCAGGTAGGGAATCAGGTCGAGAATGCCAATCAATATGCCAAGGCTTATGGCCATGGGGAAATCCATGATGGTGAAGCCGACGCAAAACATTACTCCCATGCAGAAAGCCACTGTGCCTTGGCCGCGGATGTAGTTGTTGAGTTCTCTCTCCACGTCTTTGGCAAGCTCGTGCCAGAAAGGCCGGTGCTTCTTCGGGAAGATACGGATCCAATTGAAGGTAAGGAACTCATAGTCGAGAAGGATGAAGAAGGTATAGAGGAGCGTGATAAGCGATGCCACGATGCTCATTACGATATTCGCCGTCTTTCCAAGCACGTTGAAAAGCTTTGGCATTGTCGTCTTGAGCGTGTTGGCGAAGTCGCCACTCTTCAAGAACCGCTCTATCTGGTGTTGGTTCTCGGTTATTTTCTCAGAGAGCCAAGCCGAGATGTTGTTGGTGTGCGTGCTCTCGTGCAACCAGTTGGCAAGTATGTCGTAGAGCTTCTGAAACTGTTCTATCATCGGCGGTATTATCAGCCAAACAAGCAGACCGATGATAGAACAGACAAAGATGAACGTTAATATGATGGACAACGCCCTCACGTGTATGTGAAGCTTGTTCTCAATAAACTTCACGATGGGGTAAAGCAGGTATGCAAAGAACCATGCCACGAAAAAAGGAATGAGCACTCCGCTGAGATAGTTGACAAGCAATATTGCGGCAAAAACCAACAAGATTATGCCACTCCAACGAATGAATTTATCAAAAGTGATCTCTTTTTGCTCCATATTCAGCATGGTCTTTGACCTGTCTTTTTATCCGTCTGTCACCCCATCGGGGCAGTGTCAGTCTTGGGGAACCTCAAATTTGTCGCCAGTCTCCTTGACAAGTTTCTCCTTGTATGCGTCTGGGTAGCCAGGGCGTTTCACGGCAGCACCAATGCCTTCTGGCGTGCGTGTGAACTTGCCGTCAGCCTCGGGCTTGACAGTCATGTCGTTGTATTTCACGATGAGGTAGAATGCCAACTGGCGCCAACGCTCAAGCATTTGTTGTGCTTTCTGGTTGCTGTAGTCGTTGAGATACTCTATGGCAGCTTCCTTGTTGTCTTTATACAGTTCCGCTGCCTTGGCTTCTACTGCTTCTTGGTTGGCAAAATAGCTTGCCTCCAAACTGTCGCGAACCTCCTTCAGGCTTGGGAACATCATTGAATAGCGTGGGTAGACCATGTTGCTCACCCAGTTGCAAACCCAATAGGCGTTCTTCATAGAGAAAGTCACGGCATCGGCTCCGGGTGTGTTGTAGCACTCAGGCTGAACCTTGTTGCCACAATATATTGGTGTATAGGCAACCATGTTGCCGTCGTCATTGCCGAACCACAGCACGCCGCCGATCTCGCGTGGCAACCAAGACCTCATCTGCGAGACATAAGAGAAACCTGTTTGTTGTGTTGAGGTGGGGCGCTCGTTGAAATAGCTCTTGCCATTCACCTTAAATATCAGAGGAGTAGGGCGATAGGGCATCTGCCATATTCCGCCACCCATGTCCTTGCCGTCCGCGACCGACAGTTCTGTGCCTTCATAATGGTCGCGCATGTCCGATTCCACGTCTTGTACGCTAAGCTTCTTGTCAGGGACAATCCAAAGAGGCATGTCTTCAGCGTTCTTGTCCTTTCCTAACGCCCAAGGCAGCCAGCGGCTCATGTCCTTGTGGTGGTTGAAGAAGCTCCAAACGCGAGCGTCGCATATGCGTCGGCCGGAGAAATCGGGGAAGGCGTAAGTGTTCTTCCATGAGAAATCCTTGTCTGAGCCTTTGTACCAACCTTTTTGGCGTGCGAAGCTGACAACGTTCTTGCTATGGAGCACTTCTGTTTGATATTGTGAGAACACGCCTACACGACTCTGGTTGGCATGACCACAGATGGCATTGTCGGGCACACGAACCGCAACCCATACCACCTTTTGCTTCTTGTCGCCACCGCAACCCATCATTTCCATTATCCAGGCCTCGTTGGGGTCGCAGATGGTAAATGTCTCACCCTCAGAGTTGTAACCATATTTCTCAACGAGAGATGTCATCACCTTGATCGCCTCACGTGCGGTCTTTGAGCGTTGCAGGGCAATATAGATGAGCGAGCCATAGTCGATGATGCCCGTAGTGTCTACCATCTCCTCTCTGCCACCGTATGTTGTCTCACCAATAGTCAATTGAAACTCATTGATGTTGCCAATGACGTTGTAGGTGACGGGCGCTTCCGGAATTTCGCCGTGATATTTCTTTGTGTCCCAGTCAATGACCTTTCTCATTTCGCCTTTCTGGTGTGTGCCGGCAGCATAATGCGCCAACCCGATAAACATGCCGTAGTCATCGGCGTTGTAGGTGCATATCACCGAGCCGTCGGTAGAAGCGCCTTTGCCCACAATGAAGTTGGTGCAAGCTGATGCTGCTGTCGCCATTGTCGTGAAGAAAGCAGTCGTGAAGAAAGCCTTGAGTATTTGTTTTCTCATGTTTTACCTGTTAGTTTTTTCTATTAGTTCTTGTTCTTTATTCGTTTCTTGATGATAAGCCCGTTTGTCGGTCCTCATCGCATCACTTGTGGTTTCATCCTCTCCGAATCAGGGACATTGGTGTTTACTGGAATTCTGCCATCAGTTGGAGTCTTTGGTGCATTGCCATTCACGGGTTTCGAGGGATGAACCCTAATGAGCTGGATGTGATGAATGCTCATCAGTTTAAGAGTTGTGGAAGATGTGTTGGCATCCATGCTTTTCGACAGCATGAAGAATCCGCGTATCTTCTTGATTCCAAGGCTGTCGTTGTCGGAGATCGTCAGCGACATTGGCATGGACGAAGATATGTGCGACACGTTCGAAGTCACGCTGTCGTTGCCAAGGACGACCGAAAGCACGACAACGCCATCTCGCATTCCGTCTTGGAAGATGAAGTCGGACTTGAAATTGAGAAGCAACTTGTCGCCCTTGTGGAATGTCGTGTCAGGGGTGAGGTTGAAAGAGTAGAGGTTGTAAGGCTCGTTGGGTATGAGCGTCAACGACCTCTCGGCATTCCATACGTCGGCAGAGTCGCCTGCGGCGGTAATGCCGCTTGAAGAACTTGCGCCCAACCTGCTTGCTTCTGCCTGCATACGGTCGGAGATGTGCTGATACATCGTGTGTAGCTCACTGGTGTGGCGCATATAGTATACCATTGACGAGTCGAAGTCGCCTTGTGAGACATTGTATTTCTTGAGCACTGCGGCACGATACTCAAAGGCGTTCTTCTCATATCCTCCATCGGCTTGCTGAGCCATGGCATCGGCAAGATGATAGTCGTAGAGAATCTTTTCCATCTCTCCAGAGGAGATGACAGACGGGCTGTCGTCGCAACTTATGGCAAAGGCTCCGACAACAATCATGGCAATAAAGAAAAACAATGTCTTTCTCATAGCTTATTCTTTCTTCGTGTCTTTCACGGTGTTTGTTTCTTCGCTGTCCTCCGCTGGAGGTTGCTTTCCGCGAGCGGTGTCTATGGTCTTCCCAATGGTTGAGAGATCCTTTGAGCAAAACAGCAGCAAGCAGATGACACCAGTAGTGATAGAGGCATCGGCAAAGTTGAACACTGGCGAGAAGAAGGTGAAACTCTCACCACCCACCAAGGGCATCCACGTGGGCCAAGTGCTGTGGATGATAGGGAAATAGAACATGTCTACGACCTTTCCCAGGAGGAAGCTTGTATAGCCTGAGCCGAATGGCACGGAATATGCTACACTGTAGGGAGTGGAGGCAGTGAAACAAAGTCCGTAAAACATGGAGTCAAGGATGTTGCCAGCAGCGCCTGCCAACACCATGGAGAGGCATACAACGAAAACGGTTCTGCCTTTTTGTCGCACCACTTGCCAGATAAACCAGCCTATGGCGCAAATAGCTACGACGCGTAGCACGCTAAGGAAGAGCTTGTTGACAAAAGTCATGCCCCAAGCCATTCCGTTGTTCTCGATGAATGTGATGTAAAACCAGTTGGTAACCCTTACAGACTCACCTAAGGTCATTGTTGTCTTGACATGAATCTTTATCAGCTGGTCGATTATGAGAATGACCGCGATAATGATCCATGCCAGAAGTCCTTTTCTCTTCACTTCTTTCTCGCGTTTTTAGTGGCGACATTAAGTGTGGCATGAGGCACAAGGCGCAACCGGTCTTTGGGTATCAATTCCCCTGTGACACGGTCGATGCCGTATGTCTTGTTGTTTATCCTGACGAGGGCAGCTTCGAGCGACTGGATGAACTTGTATTCGCGTTGAGCCTTTTGTATGAGGTTCTCCCGCTCTATCATCTCCGTGCCCTCTTCAAGGATATGAAATGTCGGGGCAGTATCAGCGTCCGTGTTGTTGCCTTTGTTGCTTAAGGCCGCCATGGCTTCGTTGTAGCTTTGCTTAGCGACTGGATGAACTTGTATTCGCGTTGAGCCTTTTGTATGAGGTTCTCCCGCTCTATCATCTCCGTGCCCTCTTCAAGGATATGAAATGTCGGGGCAGTATCAGCGTCCGTGTTGTTGCCTTTGTTGCTTAAGGCCGCCATGGCTTCGTTGTAGCTTTGCTTAGCGACCTTAAGCTTGTTGTTGATAATCTCACGAAACTCTTCGAGCTCCTCGTCAGAATAATGCTTTACTTGCATGACGACTGGTTATTAGTCTTTTTCGACCTTTATGTTTAGCTTAAACTCATCCATGTCCACTTCCGTGCCGTCGTTGTTGGCGATGGTGATGGAGTTGGCGAGCACCTGACTCTTTATAAGGTCGCCGAACGCCTCGATAGCTGCATCGGTGGCCTCGTTAGGAGCCACGGTGAGCTTCACGCGGTCTGTTATCTCTAATCCACTGTCCTTGCGGATGTTCTGTATGCGGTTGATGAGCTCGCGTGCCATGCCCTCGTTTTTCAGCTCTGGGGTCAATTCCACCTCAAGGGCAACAGTGAGGTTGCCGTCATTGCTGACGAGCCATCCTGGAATGTCCTCAGAGATGATGTCCACGTCGGCTGCGTCCACGGTGACGGGAGCGCCTTCCATCTCAAACGACATGGAGCCTTCTTTCTCAAGGGTGGCGATTTCTTCCTGCGACAGGCCGTTCATCTTAGCGGCTACGCCTTTCATGAGTTTACCGAATTTCTTACCCATGACACGGAAGTTGCATTTCACCTTCTTGACCAAAATGCCCTGTCCCTCAATGAAGTTCACATCCTTCACGTTGACTTCGTTTTTCAGCAATCCTGCCACAGCTTCAATGTGAGCCTTTTGTGTCTCATCCACGGCTGGGATCATGATTTGCTGGAGCGGCTGGCGCACCTTGATGTTCACCTTGCGGCGCAATGCCAATACCATTGAGGTTATCTTCTGGGCGATGGCCATACGCTCCTCCAGATCGTGGTCTACGGCTGCGTCGTCTGCCTCGGGGAACTTGTCCAAGTGCACGCTCTCCAACTCGCCGCCCAAATCCTTATAGAGCTCGTCGGCATAGAAAGGAGCGAATGGTGCGAGCAACTTCGCCACGGTCATCAGGCAGGTGTAGAGTGTCTGGTAAGCGCTGAGCTTGTCCTCGCTCATCTCCTTGCCCCAGAAGCGTTTGCGGTTCAAGCGAACGTACCAGTTGGAGAGGTCGTCGTTGACGAAGGCGTCAATCAGTCGGCCTGCGCGTGTCGGGTCGTAGCCTGCAAGCTCCTTGTCCACGCCCTTCACGAGAGTGTTGAGCGAAGAGAGGATCCAGCGGTCAATCTCCGGACGCTTTTCCGTGGGCACCTGTGCTGCCTGTGGGTCGAAGCCGTCCACGTTGGCATAGAGTGCGAAGAAGCTGTATGTATTATATAATGTGCCGAAGAACTTGCGACGCGTCTCGTCTACCCCGTTGGGGTCGAATTTGAGGTTGTCCCAAGGCTCGCTGTTGGTCATCATGTAGAAGCGCACTGGGTCGGCACCATACTTGCCAATCATCTCGAATGGGTCGGTCACATTGCCCACGTGCTTGCTCATCTTGTTGCCCTTGGCATCGAGCACGAGACCAGAGGAGATGACGTTCTTGAATGCTACGCTGTCGAACACCATCGTGGCGATGGCGTGCAGGGTGAAGAACCATCCGCGTGTCTGGTCCACGCCCTCGTTGATGAAGTCGGCGGGATAGAACTTTGGAGGAATGGCGTAGCCCTCGTATGTGCTGTGGATGAGTGCATCGCGGTCTGCCTCCGTGCCGCTTGCCATCTCACCCTCGAACGGGTAGTGGAGCTGGGCATAAGGCATGGAGCCTGAGTCGAACCACACGTCGATCAGGTCGCTCTCGCGGTGCATGGGCTTGCCCTCGTCGTTCACCAATACGATGTTGTCAACGTAAGGACGGTGAAGGTCAACCTTATCATAGTTTTCCTGACTGTAGTCGCCCACAATGAAGCCCTTATCCTTCATAGGGTTGCTCTGCATCACGCCTGCGGCCACGGCCTTCTCTATCTCATTATATAGCTCTTCCAAGCTGCCGATGCACTTCTCGCCACGGTTCTCGTCGCGCCAGATAGGCAACGGAGTACCCCAGAAGCGCGAGCGGGAGAGGTTCCAATCGTTCAGGTTCTCAAGCCAGTTGCCGAATCGGCCAGTGCCCGTAGACTCAGGCTGCCAGTTGATGGTCTTGTTCAGTTCCACCATACGCTCTTTGCGGGCAGTGTCCTTAATGAACCAGCTATCCAAAGGATAGTAGAGGATAGGCTTGTCGGTGCGCCAGCAGTGAGGATAGTTGTGTACGTGCTTTTCGCTCTTGAACGCCTTGCCCTCCTGCTTCAGCTCGTAGCAGAGCACGATGTTGAGATCCTCTGCCTTGTCGGAAGCCGCCTTGTCCCAAACGCCGTTCTCATTGAACCGTGGGTCGTAGGCGTTCTTCACGTAGTCACCTGCGTGATGAGCGTAGGCGTCAGCATTGACGCAAGCCTTTACAAAGTTGGCATCGAGGTCATCCAATACATAGAACTTACCCTGCAGGTCTACCATCGGGCGGGTCTCGCCCTTCTTATTAATAAGGTATAGGGCAGGGATGTTGGCATCCTTTGCCACCTTGGCATCGTCAGCACCGAAAGTAGGAGCGATGTGTACGATACCAGTACCGTCGTCGGTTGTCACATAGTCGCCGAGGATCACGCGGAAAGCCTCGCTCTCCATCTCCACGAAATTGTCACGGCCGTCTTCAGAAGAAAAGACTTTCTCCGGGTGGGCTGCGGCATACTCCGTTACAAAGGCTGGCGCGAAAGCGTCCACCTTCTCGCAAGGCTTCACCCAAGGCATGAGCTGCTCGTAGTGGAAACCTTCCAAATCAGCACCCTTCATATGGTCTATGATGCGCCATGGGCATTGCTTCTTCTCCTTGTCGAATGGCAAAAGGTCGCCCTCCTTGCATTCCTGGTCGGTCTTGAGGTAAGAGCCAACCAAAGCCTCTGCCATGATGAGCGTCATTGGCTCGCCATTATAGAGGTTGTAGGTCTCGATGGCTACGTAGTCTATCTTGGGACCCACGCAGAGAGCCACGTTGGAAGGCAATGTCCAAGGTGTAGTGGTCCATGCGATGAAATAGGGCTTGCCCCATTTTGTCCACTCTGCCTTCGGATCCTTGATGAGGAACTGGGCGGTGGTTGTGAGGTCCTTCACGTCGCGGTAGCAACCAGGCTGGTTCAACTCGTGGGAGCTCAATCCCGTGCCTGCGCCTGGAGAATAAGGCTGGATGGTGTAACCCTTGTAGAGCAACCCCTTGTTGTAGAGCTGCTTGAGAAGCCACCACAGGGTCTCGATATACTTGTTGTCGTATGTGATGTAAGGGTGGTCGAGGTCAACGAAGTAACCCATCTTCTCGGTCAGCTCGCGCCACTCGGCTGTAAACTTCATCACGTTCTCACGGCACTTGTGGTTATAGTCTTCCGTGGATATGTACTTCTCCGAAGCCTTGTTATCGATGTCCTTCTTGGTGATGCCAAGCTCCTTCTCCACGCCCAGCTCCACAGGCAGTCCGTGGGTGTCCCAGCCCGCCTTGCGGTGAACCTGGAATCCCTTCATGGTCTTATAGCGGTTGAAGGTGTCCTTGATAGAACGAGCCAACACGTGGTGAATGCCGGGATGGCCGTTTGCAGATGGAGGTCCCTCAAAGAAGACGAACTTGGGGCAACCCTCACGCTCATCGATGCTCTTGTGGAAGATGTCGTTTTTCTCCCACTCTGCTAAAACCTTTTCATTTGTCTTGGTAAGGTCAAGACGGTCGTGCTCGGCAAATCTCTTAGCCATAATGATATTTCTTTTTACCTTATTATTTTTATTATTTAGGCGCAAAGTTAGCAAAAAAATAATAGATAATCATTATCTTTGCACTAAAAACATAAAAGTATGGTAATTAAGACAGCAGAATATACCATTTCGTCTCCTACGGTGACGATGTGCCCCAAAGACCAACGCCCCGAGTTTGCCTTCATCGGCCGAAGCAATGTGGGCAAGTCGAGCTTGATAAACATGATTTGCAACCACAAGGGCTTGGCAAAGACATCATCCATGCCAGGCAAGACGTTGCTTATCAATCACTTCATTATCAACCGCGATTGGTATCTTGTGGACTTGCCGGGCTACGGTTATGCCAAGCGTTCCAAGACAGAGCGCGACAAGCTTGACCGCATGATACGCTCTTACATCCTCCAGCGCGAGGAGCTTGTCAATGTCTTCGTGCTCATAGACATTCGCCACGAGCAGCAGAAGATCGACCGTGAGTTTGTCGACTGGCTCGGTGCGAGCAACATTCCGTTCTCTATAGTCTTCACCAAGGCCGACAAGCTCTCTGTGGGCAAGGCTCGTGCCAACGCCAAGGCGTGGATGGACGCGCTTCTTGACACCTGGGAGGCATTGCCGCCTTACTTCATAACCAGCGCCAGCGCGAAGTCGGGCAAGGAAGAGGTGCTCGATTATATTGGACAGATTCTCAAGGACATAGGCCATACTGAAAAATAAAACGGGATGACACCATATTTAGACATTCAAGGGTTGACGAAGAGCTTTGGAGCCCAAGTGCTCTTCGACAACATCAACATGTCGGTTGCCGAGGGGCAGAAAGTTGGGCTAATAGCCAAGAACGGCACGGGCAAGTCGACGCTCTTGGAGATTATAGCCGGTAAGGAAGGCCGCGACAGTGGCTCGATAATATTCCACAACGACATACGGGTGGGATACCTTGAGCAGACACCCGACTTCGACCCAGAGGAGTCGGTATTGGATGCTTGCTTCAACCATAACGGCGACCCTGAGAAAGTGTTGAAGGCCAAGCAGATACTTACCAAGCTCCATATCGATGACCTCTCGCAGCCCATGAAGGAGCTTAGCGGAGGGCAGCGCAAGCGCGTGGCTCTTGCCAACGCACTCATAACCGAGCCCGATTTCCTCATACTCGACGAGCCAACCAACCATCTCGACCTTGAGATGATAGTCTGGCTTGAGAACTACCTCTCTCGCTCCACGCTGACCTTGCTCATGGTCACCCACGACCGTTATTTCCTTGACAACGTGTGCAATGTCATATTGGAACTCGACGACGAGACCATATACACTTACCGTGGCAATTACAGTTATTACCTGGACAAACGTCAGGAGCGCATCGACAACCGTCGCGCCGAGATAGCCCGTGCCAACAACCTTTACCGCAAGGAGCTGGAATGGATGCGCTCCACGCCACAGGCGAGAAGCCATAAGGCACGTTACCGCGAGGACGCGTTCTACGAGCTTGAGCAACGTGCCCACAGACGCATAGAGGAGAGGCAGGTGAGGCTGAAAGCCAGCAACGTGTATATTGGCTCGAAGATCTTTGAGTGCCAGTATGTTTCGAAGAAGTTCACCGACTCGCAAGGCAACGAGAAGACCATCCTCGATAATTTCTATTACAACTTCGCGCGCTTCGAGAAGATGGGCATCGTTGGCAACAACGGCACAGGTAAGTCTACATTCATAAAGATGCTTTTGGGCATCGTGCCGGCAGACAGTGGCAAGTTTGATGTGGGCGAGACGGTAAAGTTTGGCTATTTCTCACAAGACGGTTTGAAGTTTGATGAGAGCCAGAAGGTCATCGACATCATTACCGACATAGCCGACTATGTTGACTTGGGCGGAGGCCGCAAGATGACGGCATCGCAGTTTCTCAACTATTTCCTTTTCACGCCCGAGCAACAGCAAAATTTCGTGTATAAGCTCAGTGGGGGCGAGCGACGCAAGCTGTATCTCTGCTCCGTGTTGATGAAGAATCCCAATTTCCTCATCCTCGACGAGCCTACCAACGACCTTGACATCCAGACGCTTCAAGTGCTTGAGGAATACTTGCAAGACTTCCCGGGGTGCGTCATCGTGGTCAGCCACGACCGTTATTTCATGGACAAGGTAGTCGACCACCTTCTGGTCTTTGAGGGCGGCGGCTTGATAAAGGACTTCCCGGGCAACTACACCCAGTATAGGGAATGGAAGTCGCTGAAGTCTGAAAAGGAAGATGTGGCGGCAAAGAAAGTAAAAGCGGTGAAGAAAGACTATCACCATGACACTCGCCGCCGGATGTCGTTTAAGGAAAAGCGCGAGTTTGAGCAGCTGTCCAAGGAGATAGAGGCCCTTGGGACAGAGCAAAGCCAGATAGAGGAGATGCTTTGCAGCGGAACGCTATCCGTGGAGGAGCTGACGGAGAAGAGCAAGCGTCTGCCTCAGATCAAGGATGAGTTGGATGAAAAGGAAATGAGATGGTTGGAACTCAGCGAGTTGGAATAGCGTGGCTGTTGTTGGGTGTCCTCTTGTCGTTATCGGTAAACGCGGACGCAAGGAGGGTTAGAAAACTCTCGTTGCTCCGTCGTATCCACACCTATGCCACGACCATCGACACCACCAACATGTCAAACGAGGCTTATTCCTATTCGCGCGCTTTCATCAAGGTAGACAAGCGCAACCCCATTCTCATGCTCGTGCCCACGGCCCGCATCATTGCCCGAGGCAGCAGGCGCGAGTTTCTCACGGAGAGTTTCTCGAAGATACGGATGAGAAACTACAACGACTTCGACACGAAGACCTTGTTGAGGCTTAGCAACGTGCCCGGCTATCGAGGCGTAATGAGCAGTTTCAACAGATACATGACGCCGACCATCTACGATGAGACCATCGTGGGCAAGACCATACTTTCGCCTTTCCACCCAAACAATTTCAGGTTTTATAAGTATGAAGTGGATGCTGTCAATGACGACGTGGTGAAATTGAGCTTCTCCGGTCGTCGCAAGAATACCCAACTTGTTCATGGCAACGCTGTCGTAGACAACCTGACGGGACGCATCATCAGCTGTAACCTATGGAGCGAATACGACATGGTCAACGCGCTTGTCTCAATGACCATGGGAGACAGGGGCTTCAACTCGCTTTTCCCGAAAGACTGTGAGGGACTGTTGCGTTTCAAGTTCCTCGGCAACAAGGTGTCGGCACATTACGCGTCAAACTATGGCTTGGGCAACGCCCTGCATAGTGACAACTTTGACAATGTGAACGACCCCGCGCTCATGGATAGCGTGCGTCCCAAGGCGCTCCCGGCTCCGGAAAGGAAGATAGTGGACGACATGATGGCAATGGAAGCCGCCAAGGACAGTGTTGACACCGTGACCACAGGCAAAAAGCGTGGCAGCTGGATGAAAAGGGTTTTCTGGGACGCGGTGGGAAACAATGTCCTCAACCGCATCAAGATGACTTTCGGGCAAAACAGCCAAGGCTATTTGCGCATAAACCCGGTGCTGAACCCGCTTTACATGAGCTATAGCGACCGACGGGGATTCACCTACAAGTTTGCCATGCACGCCAACTACCAAACAGGCGACGACGCCGAATTGCTCGGCAACTTGCGCTTCGGTTATTCATTCAAGCTCAAGCAGTATTATTTTCGTTTGCCATTGTTCTTTTATATGAGCCGACGAAAAAACAGGTATATCAAGTTTGAGATAGGCAATGGCAACCGCATCAGCAACAACCTCGTCTACCAGGACATGGAAGAGATCTTGAACCGCTTTGGAGACCATGCCTTGATGAAGACTCCCGACAATTTCAACGAGTTTACCCAAACCGACGCACGCCTGGTGTTGAATTTCGATGTCAATAGCTTTATTGGTTTTCAAGTGGGCTCGCTTTACCAGAGGTACAAGGCGTTTACCCCGGGCTTCTTCAGTGCCATGGGCAAGCCGACCCATTACAGTGCTTTTGCCCCGGTGTTTGAGGTTCAATATCGTCCGTTAGGATGGTCGGGACCTATCCTGACGCTTGATTACGACCGTGGCATAACCAATGTGCTGAACTCCAACACCAAGTATGAGCGATTTGAGTTCAACGCGGAATACATCCATCACATCAACCGTCTGCAATCGTTGCAGATGAGGCTTGGCGTGGGATACTATTCCCACAAGGGACGCAACACCTACTTTCTTAACTATGAGAACTTTAAGGAAAACAACATCCCAGGAGGCTGGAACGACGACTGGAGCGGTGAGTTTGAGTTGTTGAGGAGCGACAATTACAACACCTCACCTTATTACCTTCGTGGCAACCTCACTTATGAGTCGCCGCTCTTGCTGCTCAGTTGGCTTCCCGTGGTAGGCCACTACATGGAGATGGAGCGCGTCTACGTGTCGTGGCTCGACGCGCGCAATATGCACCCATACCTTGAGCTTGGTTATGGCTTCACCACGAGGTTTATCTCGGTCGGCCTGTTCGTAAGCAATGGCAAGGGCAACCGCACGTTTGGATGCAAGTTTGGCTTGGAGCTTTTCAGGCATTGGTGATGGCTTGTCCCAAATAATTAGTTACCCGGTCGGGGACTCTGGTCAGGCTTGTTTCACAGTCCGAAATACCGGGCGATGGGATACCGCCGCAGTGCCCACACGAAAGCCCAACTGAAGAGCATGACAAGGACAAACTGCATTGTCGGATAGACATAGTAGTGGGTTTGCAGAACAGGATGGAGCAAATCGGTGCGGTTCACCGCCTGTATTATAATATGATGCACGATATAAATGCCCATGCTGCACGCATCGAGGCTCTTTGTCCATCGTGACACGTCGTCGATGCGCGATGTGCGGAAGACGATGAGCAAGGAGAAAACAAGCGCTACGCTGCACGGGAGCGAGAGCAGCTGACGGTCACACAACAAGGCTTGGAGGACCATTGCGACAAGCGCCGCCACGGCCACCGTCGCAAAGAGCAGCCGCCATTTTCGTAGTCGGTCGAGATCGACAGTAGCAATGAGCATGCCTCCAAAATAGAAGAAAAAGTAGTGGGGAAATCTGCTGCCCAACAAAAAGGCAACAAAATAAGACAGCGCAAGGCAGATTGCGGCTATCAAAAACGCAGCAACCTGGACATGCCTTCTTTCCCACAACACGAAATCAATGAGTTTGCCCACGGCATAGCACTCGAAGATGATCACGAGAAACCACAAGTGGCCACAATATCCCGTAACCAGTCCGCCGGGACTTCCCTGCCGTAGCGCTATCAACAACAAACCTACCATGAGATATGGCACCAGCACGCGCCGCGCCTTATCGAGAAGAAATTGCCGCTGGTCTGCGTACCCCCCCTAAATCGCTTATAACCAAACAGATAGCCTGCAACAATAAAGAATATCGGCAGGTGAACCCTGTTTAGGTCCAATGAAAGTTTTGTATACAATGGCACCGTCACTCCAGCACAGTCTGTTCCTGTCCAAATATAATAAGGGCATATGCAATGGTAATAGACCACCAAAAGCATGGCCAATACCCGTAGAATGCTGATGCCGTATAGACGTTTCTCTTTCATCGTTTTACTTATCAATATGTTGACAATCTACAAAATTCATCAAAAAACTTGAGATATGCAAGCAATTCTTTGAGAATCTCCTCTATGAGGTTTCATTTCGTGTAGATTATTCAGTCTCTTTCCTGTCGTTTTTTTGGTGCACCCAGTCCTAAAACTATACGAAAACTACAAGTTTTAGGATTCGCAGTCCTAAAACTTTTATAATTCAGCTACTTTTAGGATGCTCCGTCCTAAAAAATCAATGACTCTGGAGTTGTTTTTTTGCTAAAAGAGTTAAACACCTTGTGGATGTAACTATTTTTTTTTACTTTTGCGAACAAATACATCTATAAACAAAATAATAGAATGAGTATCAAGGAATATCGTTTGTCTTCAATGGAGGAACCATCAGACGAGCTATTGAAAGAACTGATGGAACAAGTAGCTGATTCTGCCAGAAAGAGTTCGGTAAATGCAAAAAATGTCCTGCAACGAAAAATGCAAGAGACCATATCCCTTATACGTAGTAACCGAGAAATGGCATTGTCATAATTGAAATTTAAATGATTATGACACGTAGACCTATTCTTTGTGTTATTGCTGGGCCTAATGGCTCTGGCAAGACATCCACAACTGAAAAACTCCTTGCCAATGAATGGACTTCAGATTGCATGTATATCAATCCCGACAACATTGCGCAAGAACAGTTTGGTGACTGGAATTCACAAGAGGCGGTATTGAAAGCAGCACAAGAGGCTACACGCTTGCGTTACCAATGTTTGAAAGAAGGCAAAAGCTTTGTTTTTGAAACTGTATTCTCTTCGCCAGAGAAGTTAGATTTTTTACGGAAAGCTAAAGATGCCGGTTTTTTTATACGTTTCTTTTATGTTTGTACAGAAACCCCAGAAATCAATGTTCTTCGTATAGCTCAACGTTATTTAAATGGTGGGCACGAAGTCCCTATATCGAAAGTAATAAGCCGCTATTACAAATCTTTAGCTTTGGCTGCGCAAGCCATCGACTTTGTGGACAGGGCATACGTTTATGACAATTCTCGCAATAACGAATTGCCCCAATTGTTATTTCGTACTGTTGACGGTCAATTGCACAAAAAGTATGTTATAGATATTCCATTGTGGGCATCTTCATTAGTCGTTGAATGAAATAAAAAGATATAATATGCATAATAAGAAATGCAGCCAATCATCCTATGAGCAAGGAGGTTGGCTGCATTTCCTATATATGCAAGGGTTGGGGGATTATATTATTTCACGGCAATCTTGATGGCTTGTCCTCCTATCTTGGCAATAACAATTGATGCGGAAGAGACGGCTTGCGAAACCACGCCATCTATCGCCTTGGCCGTGCCAATCTGCTTGCCGTCAATGGCATAGAAGCGAACCTCCTCGCCATTGTCGAGACCCGAAAGCGTCACGATGCCATCGTGTGAAGTGGCTACGATACCACGAGTCTTGACTTGGTTGATGCTGGTGGATGTACCATTCTCCAAGTTGGCATTTGCCTTCACCCAATAGAGCACTGCCGTCGCCTTATCTGATTGCTTGTAGCCATCGGCAGTGGCATAAGCCGTGATGTTGTAGGCTGCTGTGAGTTGCACCTTGCCATCCTCGCTGAACGCATCGTTCTTGATGTCGGCATCGGTAATAGTGTAGTGATACTGCGCACCCTCCGTCGCACTTGCAAACTGAAGTTCACCATCGGAATAGGTGATGGTTGGAGTGGTGCAAGCTGTCACAGGTTTGTCCTCGCCTTGGTCACCGTCATCCTTGGAAGCATAAATGTAAGGATATTTATTGCCTAAGGCATCCTTGTAATCCTGGAGATAAGCTTTCGGGACGTAAAGGATGCAAGTGGTTGGAATTGAGCTATTTATCGTACCATTAGGACATTCACCTTTGAATTTAGTTGATTCGAGATGTCCACAGGATGAAAAGCATTTGTAACCGATCTCTTTTACAGATAAAGGGATTGTTATGCTGGTCAGGCCAGAACATCCAGAAAAGCAATAATTATCCAATGTCATTAGAGAGGAAGAGAGAGTGATGCTTGTCAAAC
>CAVAGT010000054.1:0-20155 GCA_963588155.1 Lachnospiraceae bacterium
GCCACGGCCCTTACTGCATGAAGCCCACGGCATATTATTTCAAGCATCTCTCCCACAAGATGCACACCGAGGAAGGCATGCCCAACATCCCCACATGGGAGAGCCTTCGGCGTTTCCTCAACCCTGAGAGCCTGCCGTTTGGGGACGACGACACGTGGGGGCAACACGACTTCTGCATGGAGGGCGCGCCACGCTGCAAGGATTTCAACGCCATCATGGAGCGACACTTCGGCAAGCCCGGCACGCCACGACAATTCACCCAATGGGCGCAATGGCTCAACTACGACGGCCACCGCGCCATGTTCGAGAGTCGGCAGACCGACCGCCAAGGCTTGATAATGTGGATGAGCCATCCTTGCTGGCCGAGCATGGTGTGGCAGACCTACGACTATTATCTCGAACCCACGGCGGCTTATTTCGGCATAAAGAAGGCGTGCGAGCCGTTGCACATACAATGGAACCCGGCTGAGCGCGAGGTGGAGGTGGTGAATGTCAGCCACGACTTGCCCAAGCCCCTCACTGCCGAGATGTTGATGATGGACACCAAAGGCAACGTCATCGCCACAAAGAAGATGGAGACCCAGCCCGACCGCGACGCCACCGTCGCCATATTCACCGACATTGCGGCTCCCGACCTTGACGTGTGGTTCCTGAGGCTGCGCCTATTGGACGGCACGACGGTTGTGTCTGACAACTTCTACGTGGAAGGTCGCGAGCCCGACAACCTGCAAGCTCTCGCCAACTCCTTGGTCAAGCCTCAGCTCAGCGTCACCAAGCATTTCGAGAGACAAGGCGACGAATGGATAGGGAAGGTGGAGGTGAGCAACACCGGCAACAGCCCAGCCCTGCTCGTAAGGCTCAACCTCGTGGGCAGCGACGGCGAGCAGATTCTGCCCACGCTCTATTCCGACAACTATTTCGCGCTCATGCCGGGTGAGAGAAAGACCGTGGAGGTGAGGTTCGGCGATGCCGACAGCCGTGGCACCGAACCCGACATTGTTTGCCAGCCTTTCACGCTTGGCGAATGATGCCTATCACAAAACATAAGAGGATGTGCAGGTTCTCCACGGCTTCGACAGCAAGGAGCACGCGGCTGCCTACCTCCAGTCGACCATGTTCACCAACGGCGTGGTGACCGGCCTCGCACCTTATTTCCAGGCTGACCCGGAAATACGCATCTTCACCGTGGCAGGATAAAAAACAGCTTTACGAGAAAACCCAAACGGGAGGAAAACGGCTTCGTTTTCCTCCCGTTTGCGTTTTCCCATACCCCACTCCACCGCCGTGCCGCAAGCCTAATCGGCTTTGCACTAGAAAGGCAATGACATTCCAGTGCAAAGCCGTTGACTTCCTAGTGCTATGCCAACGGCTTTTCAATGCAATGCCGATGCACTATCATCACATTCTTGACAGTCAAGCGCATGCCGGACTCAAAGTGGCTTCTGGAACGCCCTCACCAAAGCCTGGATGTACTGCTTCCAGCTATGAAATATGGCATAGCCGCATAATTGTCATCAAATAATTTGCAGCGTAAGAGAAAAATAATAAACTTTGCACAGGCAAGACGGAGACGCGACGGTTCATGCCACACTCTTGTCTTGGCAAAACAATGTCGACCCCTGTCTAAAGGTACCATATCTACTGAGACAGGAAAGCCACGTCCATCCAGACCATCATTAAATACTTGAAAAACCGCTACCTTCATATCCATGCGACAAAAGAGTGGGGGAGCCAACCTAACTTACAAACAGAAGATGGCGGTGTAAAAGCCTATGATGGCGGTGAAGAAATGATGAGTGGCGGTATAAATGGCGGAGTAAATACTGAAGAGCTCTTGCTGAAAACGATAACAGATAATCCTGGATGCAATGCGCCAACCTTATCGAGGTTGCTGCAAAAGAGTCTGCGTACTGTCCAACGTCAGTTGAAATCGCTCACGGATAAAGGTAAAATAGAATTTCGTGGTGCGCCAAAGACTGGCGGCTATTGGCCTGTGGATTGACAGAACAAAAACCTTTAAGGGAAATACGGATATTATGACCAAACATCTGACACCACTACTCTCTACCCTACTCCTCCTCGGCATAATGCCAGTGGAGGCAGGTGTAAGAGACACTATCAACATCAACAACGGCTGGGCTTTCAAGCAGGACGGCCGCACGGACATCGTCAACCTGCCGCACGACTTCCAGATATCGCAGCCGTGGGTGACACCCGACGCCAGCGAACGCCCTGACAACAGCGACGTGGCAAGCAACCAGCGCAGCCGACTCAGCGCACGCGGCTTCAAGGAAATGGGACAGGGCGAATACCGCTACTCCCTCACACCCGACGCAGCGTGGAAGGGAAAGCGCGTCGTGCTCGACTTCCAGGGCATCATGCTCGTGGGCGACGTGTACCTCAACGGTGAGCACATCGGAGGCACCGACTACGGCTACCTCGGATTTGACGTGGACGTGACGTCAAAACTGAAATGGGGCGAGGCTAACGAAATACTCGTGAAGGCGGACACGCGCGACCCGAAGAACTCGCGCTGGTACACTGGTGCCGGTCTGTACAGGGACGTTAACGTCATCGTCACAAACAAGGACATCTACATGGCGCGCCATCCTCTGTACATTCGCACGGAGAACAACAAGACGCTGAAACTAAACGTCGAAATCTGCAACCAGCAGAGTTACTCCGGAGAGGAAAGGGCAAAAGCCACCGTACCTTGCGAGGTGAAGATATACGACGCAGCGGGCAACGTCGTGGCGCAGCAGAAGAACAACCTGAAAATAAACGCACAGTGGCGCACACGCGAATACGAACTGCCTGCCATCGAGATTGCCAACGCCAACCTCTGGTCGTGCGAGAGCCCTTACCTCTACACCGCCGAAGTGACCGTCTACGACAAGGCGGGCAATGTGGCAGACCAGGTGAAGGAGCAGTTTGGCGTGCGCACCATAGAGTTCACACCGGAAAGCGGTCTGAAGCTGAACGGCAAGAAGGTGCTGCTGAAGGGCTATGCCAACCACCACACCTTGGGCGCACTGGGCGCGGCGGCTTACCCGCGTGCCATAGAGAAGCGACTGAAGATGATGAAGGAGTTTGGCATGAACCACGTCCGTTGCTCGCACAACCCCTACAGCGAAGACTTCATGAAGATATGCGACCGCCTCGGCATCCTCGTCGTTGACGAACTCTACGACAAATGGACAAAGCAGAACGCCGGCGGACGCGTGGAATGGACTGAGCTGTGGCAGAAGGACATCCCCGAATGGGTGAAACGCGACCGCAACCACCCCTGCGTGGTGCTATGGAGCTTAGGCAACGAGCTGCAGCAGATCTCCACCTTGCCATACAACGACTGGGGCGTGACGGCTTACAAGTTGCAGAAGGAACTGCTGCACCGCTACGACAACACCCGACTGACCACCGTGGCAATGCACCCGCGCTACCGCAATTGGGAGACGGATTCTCTGCCGTGCGACCTCGCCGTAGAGACGGAGGTGAACTCATACAACTACCGCTACATGTACTTCCCCGGCGACAGCAAACGCTTCCCCAACAAGATGTTCTACCAGAGCGAGGCTTCCACCGCTGCCATGGGGCCGAACTATTTTGAGATGAACCTCGACAAGACCATCGGACTGGCCTACTGGGGGGCCATCGACTACCTCGGAGAGAGCCTCGGTTGGCCCACGAAAGGGTGGAACCAAGGCGTGTTCGACATTTCACTGCAACCGAAGCCTGACGCTTACTTCATGAAGAGCTTCTTCTCCGATGCGCCAACGGTACACATCGGCGTGATAGAGAATGCTCAGGGCACCACGATGTGGAACGACGTGAATGTCTCTGTAGGCAAGATATCCGAGAACTGGAACCGAAAGGATGGCAGCAAGGTGTCGCTCTACACCTACACCAACGGCGACGAGGTGGAACTGCTGCTCAACGGCAAGAGCCTTGGCGTGAAGAAGAACTCCACCGACCCGAAGCTGCGCAACCGCATCAAGTGGGACGGCATAGAATATCAGCCGGGCACGCTCGTTGCCGTGGCACGCAAGGACGGCAAGGAGATAGCCCGCCACCAGATTGAGACCACTGGCGAGGCTGTAAAGCTGCAGCTCGTTCCTGACGCAGAGACATGGAAGGCAGACGGAAAAGACCTCATGCACGTACGCGTCTACGCCGTAGACAAGAAGGGCAGAAGGGTCTTGGTGGCTCCAGGGGAGAAGCTGAAGTTCAGCGTCACGGGCGAAGCGTCTATCGTTGCCGTGGACAACGGTGACATTCAGTCCGCCGAACTGGCCATCGGAAGCAAGCAGCTTGCCTCGGAAGCAGAGCGCAGCCTCTACGCCGGCTCAGCCCTCGTCATCTTGCGCGCAAACAACAAGGCCGGCAAGGTGACGCTCAGCGTAACGTCTGACAAGTACAAGACTGCCTGCGCCAAACTGCAGACTAAACTTTGATTGACACCACCAATATGTTTTCTTAAGACATCAATGGCTATCTCTACGTTACAAGAGCAATCTGCGTTATAAGAGCAATCTGCGTTTTTACCGGACCGGATTGCTTTTAAATATTTCTTAACTAATCAGCATCCTATTGTTATCGATTATTTTTTATAACTTTGTAAAGAAATTGTGGTTAACCAAAAACTCATTGAAACACACCTATTTTACGCTTATTGACAAGACAATATACTATTCGATTAAACATCTCATAAGAATATGCTTAAAACCATAACAGTCAAAAAAATCTTCTCCGCGATACTCCTCGCTGGAACGTCGCTCGGCGCGCACGCCGGCACCTATACCCAGTATGTGAACACCGCCATAGGCACGGGCGG
Source organism: Lachnospiraceae bacterium (assembly GCA_963588155.1). Classification (GTDB taxonomy): domain Bacteria; phylum Bacteroidota; class Bacteroidia; order Bacteroidales; family Bacteroidaceae; genus Prevotella. The sequence continues at coordinate 4,832 of CAVAGT010000054.1, forward strand.
TCATGGCCACGTGTTCTACGGCGCCAACGTGCCCTTCGGCCTCGTGCAGCTCGGCCCGACGATGGTCACGCGCGGTTGGGACTGGTGCTCGGGCTACCACATCAGCGACAATATCATCATCGGCTTCGGCCACACCCACCTCAGCGGCACCGGCATCGGCGACCTCGGCGACGTGGCCCTTCTGCCCGTGGTGAGCGACAGCGAGAGGCAGACCACCATCAACCGCGACACGGAGAAATGCGTGCCCGGCTTCTACACCGTGACGACTGGCGACGGCGTGAAGGTGGAGCTCACCGCCACACCCCACGCGGGCCTTCATCGCTACACCTTCCCCGAAGGCACCACGCCTCAGCTCAGGCTCGACCTCAAGCAGGGCATAGGATGGGACAAGGTGAGCGAATGCCACTTCACGCAAATCACGCCAACAGCCATCACTGGCTACCGCTATTCCAAAGGCTGGGCTAAAGACCAGCGCGTTTATTTCTACGCCGAGCTCAACCGCCCCGTGCAGATGACTCGCCAGGAGGGCGACTCCGTGGCATACATGCGCGCAGCCGACAACAACGGCCAGGCCATCATGGCACGCGTGGGCATATCCGCCACGTCGATAGACGCGGCTAAAGCCAACCTCAACAAGGAGCTGACCTCATGGAACCTTGAGCAGGTGAAGGAGCAGGCCGACAAGAAATGGGACAACGAGCTGGGACGCGTGCGCATAGAGACTGCCAACGCCAACGACCGCACAATCTTCTACACCGCCCTCTACCACACCATGACCGCGCCATCGGAGATAAGCGACGCCAACGCCGCCACGGGCAAGCGCTACACCACGTTCTCGCTCTGGGACACTTACCGCGCTCAGATGCCGCTCTTCACGCTTATCCACCGCGACCGCTGCGCCGACATCGGCAACACCTTCATGAGCATCTTCGCCAAGCAGGGCAAGCTGCCGGTGTGGCACCTGTGGGACAACGAGACCGACTGCATGGTGGGCAACCCTGGCGTGCCAGTGCTTGCCGACCTCGTGCTCAAGGGTCTCTACACCAACAAGGAGGAGGCTTTCACCGCCATGAAGGCATCGCAACTGCTCGACGAGCGCGGACTGAAGCAGCTGCGCGAGTACGGCTACATACCTTTCGACAAGGACACCACCAACGAGACCGTGGCAAAGGGACTGGAATATGCCCTCGCCGACTGGAGCACAGCGCAGGTGGCAAAGATGCTGGGCAAGACCGACGACTACAACTATTTCATCAACCGCAGCAAGAGCTACGCCAAGTATTTCGACAAGAGAATCAACTTCATGCGTGGCGTGGACAGCAAGGGCAACTTCCGCGAGAATTTCAACCCGTTCCATTCGGTTCACCGTTTCGACGACTTCACCGAGGGCAACGCATGGCAATACACATGGCTTGTGCCTCACGACGTGCATGGACTCGTGAGCCTTTTTGGCAGCGAGAAGGCGTTCACCAAGAAGCTCGACTCCCTCTTCGTGGTCAAGGGTGACCTCGGCGCCGAGGCATCGCCTGACATCAGCGGCCTCATTGGCCAGTATGCCCACGGCAACGAGCCAAGCCACCACGTGCTCTATATGTACAACTATGTGGGCCAGCCCTACAAGGCAGCCCCACTGCTGCGCCAGGTGTTCCGCGAGATGTACTTCAACGCTCCCGACGGTCTCAGCGGCAACGAGGACGTGGGCCAGATGTCGGCATGGTATGTCATATCAGCTTGCGGCCTCTACCAGGTCGAGCCTGCCGGCGGAAAGTTCATCATCGGCTCGCCACTCTTCCAGAAGGCTGAGCTGAACGTGGGCGACGGCAAGACGTTCACCATGGTGGCGAAAAACAACAGCGACAAGAACATCTACGTGCAACGCGCCACGCTCAACGGCAAGCCTCTGACGAAGAGCTATATCTCCTACGACGACATCATCGGCGGCGGCACACTCGAGCTCGTGATGGGGCCGAAGCCCTCAAAGTGGGGCACGGCAAAGGCAGACCGTCCTTGACGATCGCACATTGCCTTGTACACGGATCAGAAAATGACGTGCAGGGGCGGGCCCTGTGCCCGTCCGCAACCAATGTGGACGCATCGACTATCCAAACGCATCAGGCCATTCGGGGTGCGGACGGGCGCAGAACCCGCCCCTGCAAAGCGGCTGATAATCACCGCGTAGCCGCGTGCGGCGTAGCAATCTTTAAAATCTTTTTAATCCGTGTGAAAGAAATCTGCAAGAAAGACTCGAATCAATAAACAAGACTCTATATTTTAATGAATAAATACTTATCTGCACTGTTCGCATCGCTACTCGCCCTGCCGGCAATGTCGGTGGAGAACCCCGTGGAATATGTCAACCCGCTGGTCGGCTCAGCGTCGTCGTACGCCCTGTCTACGGGCAACACCTATCCAGCGGTAGCGATGCCCTGGGGCATGAACTTCTGGACCCCGCAGACTGGCAAGATGGGCGACGGATGGGTCTACACCTACGACGCCCACAAGCTGCGCGGCCTGAAACAGACCCACCAGCCCAGCCCGTGGATCAACGACTACGGCCAGTTCTCGATCATGGCCACCGTGGGCAAGCCCGTCTTCGACGAGACAGCACGCGCCTCGTGGTTCTCACACATGGGCGAGACCGTGACACCTTATTATTATAATGTGTATCTCGCCGACTACGACATCAAGGCTGAGATGGCACCCACGGAGCGCGCCTGCCTGTTCAGCTTCACCATGCCCGCCACCGACAGCGCCAACATCGTGGTGGACGCCTTCGACAAGGGCTCGGCTATAAAGGTGGACGCGGCGCGCCATTGCGTCACGGGCTACAGCGTGCGCAACAGCGGCGGCGTGCCCGCCAACTTCCGCGACTATTTCGTCGTGACGTTCGACCGGCCGTTCACCGTGAGCTACGAGAACCACGGCGAGCACAGCGGCGCCATAGTGACGTTCCGCTGCAAGCGTGGCGAGAAGGTCACGGCACGTGTAGCCTCGTCGTTCATCAGCGAGGAGCAGGCGTGGCAAAACCTCAAGGAGGTGGAAGGCAAGAGCCTTGAGACCGTGAAGGCCGAAGCCAAGAAGCGCTGGAACGAGGTGCTCGGACGCTTGGAGGTCAACGACGACAACACCGACCACTTGCGCACGTTCTACTCATGCCTCTACCGCTCAACGCTCTTCCCGCGCAAGTTCTACGAGATCACCGCCAAGGGCGACACCGTGCACTACAGTCCCTACAACGGCAAGGTGCTGCCAGGCACCATGTTCACCGACACGGGCTTTTGGGACACCTTCCGCAGCCTCTTCCCCTTGGTCAACCTCGTGTACCCAACAGTGGCGTCGGAGATGCAGCAAGGTCTCGTCAACGCCTACAAGGAGAGCGGATTCCTGCCAGAGTGGGCAAGTCCCGGCCACCGCGACTGCATGGTCGGCAACAACTCGGCAAGCATCGTGGCAGACGCTTGGGTCAAGGGCATACGCGGCTACAACATAGAGACCCTCTGGGAAGCCGTGACCCACGGTGCCCACGCCAGCCACCCCACGGTGGGATCAACAGGAAGGAAAGGCTGGGAATACTACGACAAACTCGGCTACGTGCCTTGCGACGCGGGCATCAACGAGAGTGCCGCACGCACGCTTGAGTATGCCTACGACGACTGGTGCATCTACCAGCTCGGTAAGGCGTTGGGGAAGAAGGACAAGGAGATAAAGCCTTACTATAAGAGCAGTTTCAACTACCGCAACCTTTTCTCTAAGGAAGACAACCTCATGCGCGGACGCAAGAAGAACGGCTCGTGGGAGACACCGTTCAACCCGTTCAAGTGGGGCGGAGTGTTCACCGAGGGCAACGCCTGGCACTACACGTGGTCGGTGTTCCATCGTCCCGAAGACCTCATAGAGCTCATGGGCGGCGAAGACAAGTTCAACGCCATGATGGACTCCGTGTTCAACCTCCCGCCCGTCTTCGACGACAGCTACTACGGGCAGGTGATACACGAGATTCGCGAGATGCAGGTCATGAACATGGGCAACTATGCCCACGGCAACCAGCCCATACAGCACATGATATACCTCTACGACTGGAGCAACCAGCCACGCAAGGCGCAACACTGGGTGCGCGAGGTGATGGACCGCCTCTACAAGCCTACGCCCGACGGCTATTGCGGCGATGAGGACAACGGACAGACCTCGGCATGGTATGTGTTCTCCGCCATGGGCTTCTATCCCGTGTGCCCGGGCAGCACCGACTACGCAATCGGCACGCCATACTTCAAGCAGGTGAAGCTGCACCTGGAAAACGGCAAGACAACCGTCATCAACTGCGACGCGCCAGCCAAGCGTTTCATCCAGGCGAAGAGCGTGGACGGGCAGGAGCTCACGACCAACTTCCTGAGCCACAGTACGCTGACAGGCGGAAGCCGCATCGACTTCACTATGGAATAACTCTCATGAAACAAAAGTAACAAACCCATAAACTTGCAAACCAAAACAAACACTATGAGAAAAACTGTTTTAGTTTCCCTTTTCGTGATGTGCCTCACAGCCGTGAGTGCTACCGAGAAGGCCGACTTTGCCAAGGTGGTGCCAGCACCCGACAAGATCAGCTATAACCCCAAGGGCGGCGACTTCACCTTGTCGGCATCCACAGTGATCAACTACACGGAAGGCAACGCCGACATGGAGCGCAACGCCACGTTCCTGGCGCAATACGTGAAAGACATGACCAAGCTGGAACTTGGCAAGCAAGCTGTCAAGGGCAAGGCAAAGACCGGCATCAGCCTCGTGCTCAACGCCAAGGCTAAGCTGGCTCCCGAGGCCTACGAGATTGTGGTAGACAAGCGTGGTGTCACCGTCACGGGCACCACGGCTGCAGGCGTGTTCTATGGCGTGCAGGCCCTTCGCAAGGCCCTGCCCGTGCTCGAGAGCGCCGAGAGCGTTGACATGCCCGGCGCCAAGGTGGAGGCTGCGCCTCGCTTCGCCTATCGCGGCATGATGCTCGACTGCGCGCGCCACTTCTTCCCCGCCAAGTTCGTGAAGGAATATATAGACCTCATTGCCCTGCACAGCATGAACCGTCTCCACTGGCACATCTCCGACGACCAGGGCTGGCGTTTCAACGTGCCCGGCTACCCTCGTCTCGCCGAGGTTGGCTCGAAGCGTGCGCAGACCGTGACAGGCCACAACAGCGAGCTTTGCGACGGTGTGCCCTACGGTGGCTACTTCACCGACGACGAGATTCGCGACATCGTGAAATATGCAGCCGACAGATACATCACTATCGTGCCCGAGGTCGACATGCCCGGCCACATGATGGCAGCCTTGGCAGCCTACCCCGAGCTGGGTTGCACGGGCGGTCCCTACAAGACGGGTGAGTTCTGGGGCGTGTACAAGGACATACTCTGCGCCGGCAACGAGAAGGTCTACACCTTCATAGAGAAGACCCTCGACCACATCTGCGACCTCTTCCCCGGACAATACATCCACATCGGCGGCGACGAGAGCCCTCGCGTGCGCTGGGAGAAATGCCCCAAGTGCCAAGCCGTGATAGCCAAGGAAGGCTTGACCGACAACGACGGCATATCAAAGGAGGCGCGCCTGCAGGGTTACTTCGCAAAGCGCGTGCAGAAATATCTTGAGCAGAAAGGCCGCAAGATCATAGGTTGGGACGAGTTGCTGGGCTGCGACGTAGACACCACGGCCACCATCATGTCGTGGCGCGGAGCTGAGCCGGGAGCCAAGGGCGCGAAACTTGGCCACGACGTCATCATGTCGCCCAACAACGCCCTCTATTTCGACCACTACCAGGCAAAGAACACAGGCTCTGAGCCACCAGCGATAGGCGGCTTCTCCGACGTTGCCAACGTCTACAACCTTGAGCCGGTGCCGGCAGAGTTGGCACCAGCTGTTAAGGCCCACATCAAGGGCGTGCAGGCAAACGTATGGACCGAGTACATCCCCTATACCAACCAAGTGGAGTACATGGTGTTGCCACGCATGGCAGCCCTCTCCGAGGTGCAGTGGCTGCAACCCAGCGAGAAAGACTTCGAGGCATTCAAGAAGCGCGTCGACAGCCTGCGCCACATCTACGACCTCTATGGCTACAAGTACGCACACCACCTCTGGCCAAGCGAGTTCAGGCAAGAGGCAAAGAAATATTAAGCCTTAGAAATGCAAATCCAACGATTCTTCATAACGGCAGCCGCGCTGACTGCCGTTTTTTTCACTCATGCCAAGCAGAAGACCACCCTGCCCTATCGTGACGCCAAACTGCCAGTGGAGCAACGCGTGAGCGACCTGTTGGGCAGGATGACTCTCCAAGAGAAAATAGGGCAACTGCGTTGCACACTCGCGTGGGACTATTATGATGTCATTGGCAGAAAGAAGATTGTGCCGTCGGAGACTTTCAAGAAAGACATTGCCGAGGGCAACATCGGCATGCTCTGGGCCACCTACCGCGCCGACCCATGGACGAAGAAGACCATCGACAACGGCCTCAACCCTCGCCTCGCGGCACTCTGCGGCAACGCTCTTCAGAAATACGTGGTTGAGAACACCCGCCTCGGCATACCTCTCTTCCTCGCCGAGGAAGCGCCTCACGGCCACATGGCGATAGGCACCACCGTCTTCCCCACGGGCCTCGGCATTGCAGCCACCTTCGACCGTGACGCGGCACGCAAGATGGGCGACGTGATAGCACGTGAGGTTCGTCTTCAAGGCGCGCACATCAGCTATGGCCCCGTGATAGACCTTTGTCGCGAGCCACGCTGGAGCCGCGTGGAAGAGAACATGGGCGAGGATCCACAGCTTGCCGGCGACATGGCGGCGGCGGAGATAGAGGGCCTTGGCGGCGGAGACCTCACAAAGCCTTACGCCACGATACCCACGCTGAAGCACTTCATCGGCTACGGCACCACGGAGGGCGGCCACAACGGCGCGCCCACATACCTTGGCAAGCGAGAGATCAAGCAGTTTTTCCTGCCACCTTTCCGCAAGGCCATCAACGCCGGAGCGTTGTCGGTGATGACGAGCTACAACAACCTCGACGGCATTCCGTCGTCGATGGACGATTACTACTTGAAGGACATCCTGAAGAAAGAATGGGGCTTCAAGGGCTTCACCGTGTCCGACCTCTACAGCATCGACGTGATGCTCACCACCCACCACGTGGCAAACGACCTCACTGAGGCTGGTGCCCTGGCTCTCAACGGCGGCGTTGACGTGGACCTCGGCGCACGTTCCTACGCCCAACTGGAAGAGGCGGTGAAACGCGGACTCACCAGCGAGGCTGCCATTGACTCGGCTTGCGCCAACGTGCTGCGCCTGAAGTTCAAGATGGGACTCTTCGAGAATCCATACGTTGACCCCGACAAGGCGACAAAGGGCGTGCGCACTGCAGAGAACGTGGAAGTGGCACGCGAGGTGGCACGCAAGACCATCACGCTGCTTGAGAACAAGGGCGTGTTGCCTCTCAGGAAAGACGTGAAGGTGGCTCTCGTGGGTCCTAACGCCGACAACGTTTACAACATGCTGGGCGACTACACCGCGCCTCAAGAAGAAGGCAACGTGAAGACCGTGCTCGACGGCTTGAAACAATATTTGCCCGAGGCCAACATTAAATACGTGAAGGGATGCGCCGTTCGCGACACCGCCACCAACGACATTGCCAAGGCCGTGGAGGCCGCACGCGACGCCGACGTGGTTATCGCTTGCGTGGGCGGCAGCAGCGCGCGCGACTTCAAGACGAGCTACAAGGAAACGGGCGCGGCGGAGGCCAGCACCAACAGCGTGAGCGACATGGAGTCGGGCGAGGGCTACGACCGCGCCACATTGGGACTCCTCGGCTTGCAAGACCGCCTGCTTAGCGAACTGAAGAAGACCAACAAGCCTCTCGTGGTGGTATATATCGAGGGTCGCCCATTGCTGAAAAACTGGGCAGCCGAGAACGCCGACGCACTGCTCACCGCCTATTATCCCGGACAGGAAGGCGGAACGGCAATTGCCGACGTGCTCTTTGGCGCCTACAACCCTGCCGGACGTTTGCCGATAAGCGTGCCACGCAGCGTGGGCCAGCTCCCTGTCTACTACAACAAGAAAGCAGAGGCACAGAACTATGTTGAGATGTCGGCAAAGCCTCTTTATGCCTTCGGCTACGGACTGAGCTACACCACTTTCAAATATTCTAACCTCAGCATCGAGCAGAAAGACCCGCAACACTTTGTGGTGTCGTTCGACGTGACCAACACGGGCAGCCGCGACGGCGAGGAGGTGCCTCAGCTCTACATCCACGACGAGGTGGCATCGGTGGCACAGCCCATCATGCAGCTCCGCGCCTTCGACCGCAAGGCCATCAAGGCAGGTGAGACGCACCGCTTCTCTTTCAACATCGGACCCGAGGAACTCACCGTGGTAAACCGCGACATGAAAGATGTGGTGGAACCCGGCGACTTCACCGTAATGGTGGGTCCGTCGAGCGACAACATCCTCTTGAAAGACAAGATAACGGTTCCACGGATATTGACAGGCCATATAACATATAAATAATCAGCAAAGAATAAAGCACATACCATGAAAAAGATAATAACCCTTGCCTTCGCATGCCTGCTCTCACTGACCATGTCTGCCCAACAGCGCGGCGACGTGATGGAGCAGAGCGACGGATATGTTTGGCCAACCGACCAAAAGGTTCTCGACAAGCTCAGCAAATGGCAAGACCAGAAATTCGGCGTACTCATGCACTGGGGACTCTACTCCGTGCCCGGAATGGTGGAGAGCTGGGCCATCTGCGACGAGGGATGGATAACCCGCGACACCACACAGACCTACCAGCAATACAAGGACTGGTACTGGGGATTGGCCAAAGACCTCAACCCCACCAAGTTTGACCCGACACAATGGGCGGGCGTGATGCAGGACGCTGGAATGAAATACATGATTTTCACCACGAAGCACCACGACGGCTTCTGCATGTTCGACAGCAAATACGACGATTTCTCCATCGCCAACTACGCCTTCAAGAACAACCCCAAGCGCGACGTGCTGAAGTATGTTCTGCAGGCCTTCCGCGACAAGGGTTTTATGCTCGGCACTTATTTCTCAAAGCCCGACTGGCACTCGCAGGACTATTGGTGGGACGTGTACCCAACAAAGAACGGGCGCAACGTGAACTACGACGTCAAGAAGTGGTCTTGGCGCTGGAACCGCTACAAGCAGTTTGTCTACAACCAGATGTGCGAGATCACCGACCCGCAGCGCTATGGCAGCGTTGACATTCTCTGGCTCGACGGCGGCTGGGTGTGCAAGGAGAACAACCAAGACATAGACATGCCACGCATAGCCGAGGGCGTGCGCACCAACCAACCCGGCCTGCTCATCGTGGATCGCACCATAGGAGGCCCCTACGAGAACTATCAAACCCCGGAGCAGACCATTCCCGAGAAGCAGCTCAGCCACCCATGGGAGAGCTGCATCACGCTGAGCAACGACTGGGGTTGGGTACCACGTCCCACATGGAAGACTCCTGAGAAGGTGGTAAGCACGCTCATGGAGATCGTGGCCAAGGGCGGCAACATGGTGCTCGGCGTAGGTCCGACACCCGAAGGCTTGATACAGCCCGAGGCAGTGACTCGTCTGCAGGCCATAGGCAAGTGGATGCGCGCCAACGGCAAGGCCATCTACAGCACGGTGGCAACCAAGAACTACCACAGCGGCGAGTTGTGGTTCACCGCCTCAAAGGACGGCAAGACCATCTATGCGCTCTACCCGTCGACTCCGGGCAAGGCTGCCCCTCAAACCCTCACGTGGACAGGCAACCTGCCTAAGGGCAAGGTGGCTCTCGTGGCCAACGGCAAGAAGCTCAAGACAACGGTCAAGGGCGATGCCGTCACCGTGACACTGCCCGCTGGCACGGTCAAGGCCGGCGAACCTTTCGCAATGGAAATGCGCGTGCGCTAAGCGGCATCCTAAAATTCAGAAACACGATTAATCTTAGATCATGAAGAAAACATTGTCTGCCATGCTTCTCGCGCTGGCGTGCTTCTCGCAGCACGCCGACGCAGGAAACCTGACGCGATATGTCGATCCGATGATCGGCACCACCAACTTCTCGGTTTGCAACCCGGGAGCGGTGATGCCTCACGGATTGATGACGGTGACCCCGTTCAACGTCATGGGCTCTGACCTCAACCAGTTTGACAAGGACAAGCGTTGGTGGTCGGCGGCGTATGAATATAATAATGTGTACATGACGGGCTTTGCCCATGTGATGATGAGCGGCGTAGGCTGCCCCGAGATGGGCACGCTGCTCACCATGCCAACCACGGGCAAGCTCAACGTGGACTACCACGACTATGGCTCCACCTACGAGCAAGAGACGGCACGCCCGGGCTATTATGGCGTGAAGCTGAAAAAATATGGCATAAAGTGCGAGATGACATCCACGCTCCGCTCCTCGCGCGAACGCTACACCTTCCCCAAAGGCGAGGGCCACATCCTCGTGAACATCGGCGACGGACTGACCAACGAGGTGGGCGGCAGCGTGAGACGTGTCAGCGACACCGAGGTGGAAGGCTGCCGTCTGCTCGGCACCTTCTGCTACAACTCACAGGCGGTGTTCCCGATGTACTTCGTCATAAGGGTCAACAAGAAGCCGCAATCGTCTGGCTTCTGGAAGTTGCAACCCAAGATGGACGGCGTGAAAGGCGAGTGGGATCCCGACAACGGCAAATACAAGCTCTACAACAATTATGGGCGCGACCTTGCCGGCGACCACATCGGTTGCTACTTCAACTACGACTTTGCCGACAACTCCGAGGTGGAGGTCTCTGTCGGCGTGTCGTTCGTCTCCATCAAGAACGCGAGGGAGAACCTCGACGTGGAGCAACGCGGCAAGTCGTTCGACGACATAGCACGCCTGGCTGACGAGGAATGGGAGAAGACCTTGGGCAAGATCACCGTCGAGGGCGGCACCGAGGCGCAGAAGCGCGTGTTCTACACCGCCCTCTACCACACGCAGCTCGAACCCTGCGTCCTGCAAGACGTGAACGGTGAATACCCGAAGATGGAGAGCGACAGCATCGGCCACACCAACGGCACACGCTTCACCGTGTATTCGCTTTGGGACACCTATCGCAACCTGCACCAGCTTGAGACATTGCTTTTCCCTGACCTGCAGGTGGAAATGGTGCGCTCGATGATAGACATGTATCGCGAGTGGGGCTGGATGCCACGATGGGAGCTTTTCGGTCGCGAGACATGGACCATGGAGGGCGACCCTGCCATACCCGTCATCACGGACACATGGCTCAAGGGACTGCGCGGCTTCGACATCAACACCGCTTATGAGGCGTTCCGCAAGTCGGCCACAACGCCGGGCAAGGACAACCAGATGCGCCGCGACATAGACCCGTATATCAGCAAGGGCTACATTCCTTTGGGGTGGTTCGCTCAAGACCAGTCGGGCGACAACTCCGTGTCGCACGCCTTGGAATATTATGTCGCCGACGCGTCGTTGGCCCGCCTTGCCGAGACGCTCGGCCACAAGCAAGACGCGAAGCTGTTCCGCCAGCGCAGCCTCGGCTACAAGAACTACTACGACAAGCAGACCGGCACACTGCGCCCACGCCAGAAAGACGGCTCTTGGCTCACGCCATACGACCCGACCGACGGCGCCAACTTCTCAAACACGCCCGGATTCCACGAGGGCTCGTCGTGGAACTACACGTTCTACGTGCCACACGACGTCGGCGGCCTTGCCAAGCTCATGGGTGGCTCAAAGCAGTTTGTCAATCGCCTGCAAAGCGTCTTCGACAACGGTCACTACGACCCTGCCAATGAGCCAGACATAGCCTACCCTTACCTGTTCAGCCGCTTCAAGGGCGAGGAATGGCGCACGCAAGAAGAGGTGCGTAAGCTCATAGACAAATACTACACCGACAAGCCCGACGGCATTCCCGGCAACGATGACACGGGCACGATGTCGGCATGGGTGGTATTCTCCATGCTCGGCTTCTATCCCGACTGCCCCGGCGACCCGAGCTATACGCTCACCTCGCCAGTGTTCGACCGCGTGACGCTGCATCTCGACAAGCGCTACTATCCAGCCGGCGACCTCACCATCGTGGCAAACCGCCCTGCCCCATCGTCATATCTTATCAACACGATGACGCTTGGTGACAAAAAGCTGAATAGTTACCGCGTGACTCACGAGACACTCGTGAAAGGCGGCAAGCTGACATTCAACTTGAAATAGCCCCCAAAATCTAAAAGTCAACCGCATCAAGCCATGAGACGCTACATATATCAAGCTATTGCCCTCTTCTTGCTTTTCTTGCCCCTTCAAGGCAAGGGACAGCCCTACTTGTGCAACTACAGCATAAAGAACGGCTTGCCCGACAACTCTGTCAACTGCATCACGCAAGATCGCAATAGCTATATATGGGTAGGCACGTCCAATGGCTTGGCACGGTTCGACGGCTTGTTGTTCTCCGTGTTCAGGCACAACCGCGACGACGCGTCCACTATAGCCAACAACAACATCCACACCTTTCTTGCCAACAAGCACGGCCTGTATTTCTCAACAGACCTTGGCGTGGACTTCTACAGCAACGACGACAACACGTTTCACCACTGCGCGTTTCCGGGGCAAAAGGGCTACAAACGCATAACCACGATGGCTGAGACAAGCGCGGGGATGTTTGCCACCGACGATACAGGCCAGCTCTACCGCATCGAAGGCACTACGTTTTGGAACATCAGCCCAAAGTTCAAGGTTTTTGCTGTCGCCGCCATGGGCGACCACGGGAAAGCCAAATATCTCATTGCCACGGCCAACCACAAGCTGTTGTTGCTATCAGCCGACGCTAAACGCGTAGTGGCCTCTGCCCAGATCCCGTTCAAGGGTTCAACCAACAACGTGGTTTACTACAGCAAGCTACAAGGCCACATATACGCGGGCAACGGCATAGGGTCAAAGTCGGTAGCCTTCAAGTTCGACGGCAGTAAACTCACCGAGTGCCCCGACAACGTACCGTCCAACCTCAAGGCCGTGACCGACTTCAAAGGCGGCACGGTGTTCGCGACAGACGGAGAAGGCATGATGATACGCGACGGCAGCGGCACACGATGGCTTACCGAAAAACATGACGGCATATGCGGCGATGCCATCTATTCAATCTTCGCCGACAACATTGGCGACGTGTGGATTGGCTCCTATCGCAAGGGCATGACACATTGCCGCAGAGGCGGTACGGCCTTCAACATCCTCAGCGAGGCTACGCACACGCTTCCCTTTGACCTCGTGACAGCCGTCACCTCACGACAAGGCAATGTCTACGTCGGCATGGACGGAGGCGGCGTAAGCGTGGTGTCGCAAAAGACACGCACCGTCACCGCTACCTACACGGCGGCAAACAGCGGGCTCGCTGGCGACAACGTCGTGTCTATGACAAGCGACGGCGGCGGCGTGTGGATGGCGGTATACAACAAGGGACTTTCGAGACTTGACACGCGCACTCACACTTTCACCAACTACACGATTCCACTCTACAGCAACCGTGGCGACATCATCTGGACACTCTGCGACAGCCACGACGGCAACCTCTGGGTTGGCGGTCGCGACGTGCTCGTGTTCGACAAGAAGAGCGGCAAGTTCAGTCCCGTGAAGGCTCTCATAGGCTGCGGAACCCAAGCCCTGAGCCTACGTGGCAAGTATATGTGGATAGGCACGGGAAACGGAGTGTACAAGGTGGATAAAGACTCCAGGCGCATAGTGAGGCATTACAGCCAAACCTCCAAAGGCATGGCGTTGAGCACCAACAGCTTGAGATACGTCTATGCCGACAGCAAGGGTTACGTGTGGGTGTCGTTCAGCTACGACGACATCTGCCGCATCGACGAGCGAAAGGGCGAGGTGCGCACATACAACATGGCGCAAGGGCTCGGGAGCAACGCCGTGACGGGCATCGTGGAGTCACGACAAGGCCACATGGTTTTCTCCACGAGCAACGGCCTATACTACTATTTCCCCGAGAGCGAGACGTTCATGCGGTGCGACATGGACAACAACTTGCCGGCGACATACAATTACGCGGCGTGCTACATCAACGGGCAATACTATTGTTTCGGGTCCACCGAAGGACTGGTATGGGCTGCCGACGTGCCGATACGCCCCGGCGCACTGTTCTCGCAAGTCTCGTTCAACGCTTTGAGCCTGGCCAACGGGCGGAGTGTCGGCCTCGGGGCTGCTGGCGCGGAGAACGTAAAACTGAAACACGACGAAAACTATTTCTCCATCCACTTCTCCGTACCCGAATACACGTCACCACGCGCCATACGCTTCTCCTATTACCTCAAGGGCATGGAGACAGAATGGAGAGAGATGACAGACCACCGCGAGGCGCAATACACCAACGTGCCGCCCGGCAACTACGAGTTTCTGGTGAGATGCACCGACCTCACGGGCAAGTGGACGAAACCATCGGTGCTGCGGATAACGGTGCTGCCGCCCTGGTATCTCACATGGTGGGCAAGAACCTTATGGGTTATCATCTTCGTTGGCTTGGCATGTGTCGGCGCAAGGCTCTACCTGCGTGAGCTCAACTTGCGCCACAAGATGGAACTGGCAGAGAAAGAGAAAGAAAGCCAACGCAAGATCGACGAGGCCAAGATGTCGTTTTTCACCAGCATCACCCACGAGCTGCGCACGCCGCTGTTTCTCATTGCCGCACAGCTGGAGGAGCTCATAGACCGCAGACAGACGATGGTAACCGTGCCCACCACTTGTCTCATGGCCATGCACCGCGGAGCCACGAAGATAAGCAAGCTCATCAGCCGCGCCATCGACTTCAGGAAGATGGACGAGGGCAAACTTGTCCTCAAGAGGCAGAGAATCAACGCCACGGCGTTCGCGCGCGACCTTGCCGACGACTACATCGACCTCTGCGACCAAAAGGACATCACGTTCGGCACATCTTTACCCGACCATCCCGTTTGGGTCATGATGGACGGGGAGAAGATGGAGATGTGCATCAACAACCTCGTGTCCAATGCCTACAAATACACCAAACCAAAGGGCCATGTCACACTGAGCGTGACCGAGACCGACGGCGACGTGGTGTTCAGCGTCAAGGACGACGGCATCGGCATAGTGCCAGAGGCTCGCGAGGAGATTTTCAAGAGTTTCTACCGTACCCAACGCGGCGAGGCGCAGAGCCAAGGCGACGGCATCGGCCTGGCATTCGTAAAGTCGCTTGTCAAGCTGCACGGAGGACAGATGCTTCTTGAGAGCGAGGTGAACGAAGGCTCCACGTTCTCTATCAAGATACCCAAGGT
>CAVAGT010000055.1:0-19940 GCA_963588155.1 Lachnospiraceae bacterium
GGCGAGCGTTGACATCCATCCCATCGAGCATCTGCACTTCGGCAACACGTTTTCTTATGTCAACTCCGTGCAGCTCCACCAGCCTGCCGAGTCGAAATACCTGCCCTTCACACCAGCCCCACGATGGTTGTCGGACGTGAGGTATGAGTTCATCTGCAATGGCAGAACTTTCGACAACCTATTCGTGAAGTTCGAGGTGGACTGCAACCTCCGCCAGAACCATTACCTTGCCGCCAACGCGACGGAGACCGCCACGCCCTCATATACATTGTTGAACGTGTATGCCGGCACCGACATCAAGTGCCACGGCAAGCGCGTCCTCTCCCTCTACCTTTCGGGCGAGAATCTCACCGACCGTGCCTACCAAAGCCATCTGAGCCGCCTGAAATACCTCGACACCAACACTGCGACGGGCAGACGGGGCGTTTACAACATGGGTCGCAACTTCAGCGTGAAGGTTGTTGTGCCGCTAGCGCTGTAATTTAGCAAATTGCAAGAGCGTAAAAATTGCATTTTAGCAAATTAGAAGAGTCTAAAATCTGCATTTTAGCAAATTACAAGAGCGTAAAATCTGCATTTTAGCAAAGTTTGGTATGTGTAACCATCTATTTCTCAGAGAATTGTTGTGATGAAGTACGACGAACTGGCAGAGCAGAAAGAATACGTGGAAGGCTACGACCCAAAGAGATGGGTCGCCAGAAGCGAAGAGTCACTTTTTGAGTTCGATAGCCCGCTTGCGCAAGTCATCATCGGCGTAAGGCGAAGCGGGAAATCGACGCTTTGCCACAAGGTGTTGTTGGAGCATGGCGTGAGATATGGATACGCCAACTTCGACGACGACCGCCTTGCCAACTTGCAGACTGAGGATCTGAATACTGTCCTCTCATGCATCTATCAAATATACGGCACCGATATCCAGTACGTCTTCCTCGACGAGATACAAGACGTGGAAGGCTGGCATCTGTTTGTCAACCGCCTTCTCAGGAGCAATCTCCACATTGTGGTGACGGGCAGCAATGCCAAGCTGCTGAGCGGGGAACTTGCCACGCACCTCACCGGACGCTACAATGAGATTCGCCTGTTTCCTTTCTCGTTCCGCGAATACTGTGTCTACCACCGTGTGGACACCACCGGACTCACTACCAAGGCAGAAGCCGAGCGAAAGCGAGCCTTCATTGAGTACATCACCAATGGCGGTTTCCCAGAGATGCAAGTGTAGTCATGCAGCACAGAGTGCCGCGCTGTGGTGTTGTCCGTATCAGTACAGCGCAGCACACCGTCTGTCGGTGTGCTGCGCTTTCATAGCCGTGCAGATAGCAAGTCACTATGGGAAATTATGAACGAAAACCACCTGACCTTAGGCTGTGGTGCTTAAAGTCAGGTGATTTGTTTTCAAGACATATTAGTTGTCTATAACCTTATAACGTTGAAGCTGTTTAACCAATTCATTGACGATACAACAACTAACGCTATTTCCTACCTGATGATATTTTTGTCCTTCATTTCCGCAAAGTTTGAAATCTTTTGGGAATCCATGAAGCAAAAGGCATTCTTCTGGGGTTATATATCGAACTTTACCGTCAACCATATAGGCATCCCAGTTGAATCTGTTATTTATTCCAGACCGCCTTCCTCCAATACGTATCGTAAAGGAATATTCCCTTTCTGTTTTACCTCCCATTATGTCAGAAAATGTATATTTGAGCGGAACAGGAGCAGGAAACTCAAAATCGGCAATTATATCATTCCTTATGCCCACAAAGAATAGGCGTTTACGCAATTGTGGTGTGCCATAGTCTTTAGCTTCAAGAACTTTGGTATAAACATTATATCCTGTTTCTCTCAATTTTCCAACTATCATATTGTAGATTTCACCACCTTGAATCGACAATAATCCTTTTACGTTCTCTAAAATAAAAGCTTTAGGGCGTTTGTCTTTTAAGATGCGAATTACTTGAAATATTAAAACGCCTCGTTCATCGTCCAACCCCTTTCGTTGCCCCACTTGGCTAAAAGCTTGACAGGGGAAACCTGCACACAGCAAATCAAAATCTGGTATGTCTTTTGATTCAATCGAATAAATATCACCTTTCGGTTCTATCCCATAGTTTTCCTTGTATGTCTGATTAGCGACTTTATCTATGTCTGATGCAAGAACACACTTGCCACCAGCCCAAGATGCACCCTGATGGAAACCGCCTATGCCCGAAAACAGGTCTATAAATCTGAACATTTTAATTAACTCTTACATGTAATGAACCTTTGTACGAGCCATCAATTTTCTTTGCCCAAGGCTTAGACAGAGGTATTTTCCATGCATCACACTTTCTTGAATATGGATATGCTTCAAAGCCCTTACTTCTCATACTAAACTTCATATCTAACCAATATTTGTCTAAGTATTGGTCTTTGTCATTAATTTCCCAAGTAGTTGTATCTAAAGGGTCTTCACAATCAAGAACGAATTCTGCAGGAAAGTCAGAATCTTTTGCGCCAGTTCCTTCGAACAAGAAATAGTTTAAGATGGGACGAAGGTATTCTTTGTTAGCGGCAAAGGGAGAAAGAGGGTCAGAGTTGTATATGTCTTCACTGATTATACCTTGGCTTCTTAGATCAAAATATTTATTCACCATATTGTCAAGTGGGGTTATATTAATCCCTAACTTTTTGCAGATTCTATCCAATCCCCATCTAGGAGTATGGTTTACGATGGCAGGAGGTGCTGACCGATGGGACTTCACAGAGTAACCCTTACCATTGATGATGACGTCAGCTTTATAGCTACCTTTTGCTTTTCCTGCACCAACAGAGTTAGCGAGTCTTTCGATTTGCAGATCAGACATTTTCCTTAAGTCTGTTCTTTTAGGTAGTGAAGCGAACTCTTTTTCAAGTCCCACAGATGTGATGACTCGACCTGTTCCATCACCAATTTCAATGCAACCTCCACAGTCTCTCAGCTCTATGAGTCGCAACTTAATACGCAATTCATCGTATTCACCTATGTTTTTTGCCATATCTATTTGCTTAAAATTGTGTATAATTCTTAGTATTCCTTATTAGTCTTTTCTCTCTCGGATAAGAGGTAACAAATTTGGAAATTCTTGTGGTTCGTACAAATGCATAAAAAAAACCTCCTACTGAATATTACTATCCAGTCGAAGGTTCTATAACCATGAATGGTTGATAGAAAATAACATGAGCAGTGGAGTAAGGAACTGTGTCGGCAAACATAGATGACAATACCCCACTTACCCATGTTATATGACACGGATAGTAGGGACATACATCTCTTTGTCATCTATTTAGTTTGCCGACCTTAGTTCCTAAAGATATATGCCGCAGCTATTATGTATACTTATGTTATTTTCTTATATTTCTATATTTTGTTTTATAGTCTTCTTTTTAAAAAAACAATTCTAATTGAACATATTTTTTATCCTTCTTTGGTGGAGTAGGATTTCTCAATTCTTCAATTATATTTTTTGCAACTGCTCTTATGACTGGCACGGCTACGGAATTACCCATCTGCTTATATCTATGCACATCAGCTATTCCCGCTGTCCAATTATCAGGGAACCCTTGTAATCGCTCCCATTCCAATGGTGTCATTTTTCGTAGTCCTTCCTTGTTATATTCCCCCTTTATACGGGGAGATGGAGATAGGTCTGTTTGACGAGGGTCAATGATGAGATTCCTTTCTTTACCCATACCTCCACATACTATCGTTCCTGCTATATCGTCAAGGCTTCTTATCTCGTAGCCAAATCCATGGCCTAATGCTTGGTGTCTTGCTTTGTGAGCTTTCATGCATTCAATATAACCAGTGGACAAATAGTAATTTTTGGGAACTGGTTTTTCTTCCATAATGTTCCTAATTACCTTTCGCTCTGACTCCGGCACAGGTGATGGATATTGAAATCCGCCACCTCCACAGTCGTTTCTAAACCCAACGATATATATTCTTTCTCGCATTTGGGCAAGCCCATAATCTTTGGCGTTTAACAACTTATAGAAAACGGTATAACCGAGATCTTCCTTTAATGTATTAATGATGACTTCAAGGGTTTTCCCACCTCTATGATTTGTCAAACCTTTTACGTTCTCTAGTAAAAACGCTTTTGGCTGCTTTGCCTTGATGATTCTTGCAACGTCAAAGAATAACGTCCCTCTTGTATCATTAAATCCGCCTCTTTTCCCTGCTATAGAAAATGCTTGGCACGGAAAACCAGCAAGCAATACATCAAAGTCTGGCAATGAGGTTTCATCAACCTTTGTTACATCACTTTTGGGGTCATGATTGTCATGTGGAAAGTTCTTTCTATAGGTTTTACAAGCCCAATCGTCAATCTCGCTTGTAAATACACATTCCGTATTGTAACCGAAGTCTGAGGCGGCTTGTTCAAATCCAAGTCTGATTCCTCCTACTCCAGCAAATAGGTCTATGCATTTTAGCATCTGGCAATTGATTATGTTATTTGAAATGTCCATTAATTCTATCAGCTTTCTTTTGTAGTTTTACTACATTAGCACCAATACGTTGAACTATTTGCAAGTGAAGCCATTATATTATTCTCGATTTTCAACTAGTGAATCTTTAATATTTACTTGAAGTAATTTAGATATAGTGTCTAGGGCTTACAAATCAGGTGTATGGTATTTCTGCACTTCTTGCTTACCGTACATGATGACTTTCTTGATTTTTCAGCTAGCCATTTCCCAGTTTTTCCATCCTCAACAAGCACAACTTTGATGCGATTTAAATTTGCCATATTAGTTCAACTCTTAGAGTTAATGCAAAGGTATTGAAATTTTGCGAGAAAGCGAATATCTGTCTTTTGAATATTATTTACTTGCCACTATTTTTACGGAATCTAATTAGCTCATTCTGTTACGGGAGATGAACTTGCCTTTCTGCAACGTCAAGTTTTCTCAATTTTCTAAGTTTGGCGTATAGCAATCCCAAAATCGGAGAAACTCTCGGTTGGCTTTCCCGTCAGCGGTTTTGCGGCGCATTTCGTCGGCCACCTCTGGCCGCGGCTTCTCGGGAGTCTGTAACAGGCGGTAGTAATACCGCGTGCTGATGTTGCGCCGCAATGTGGCTACCGACCACTGTTCGCGAGCTGTTTCTTCGAGATACCAAAGGCGCGCCCCAGCATCGGTGGTCTTCATGAGACGTTTGTAGTGGCTCCAGCACACGTTGTCGTGTAGCGGCGTGGCAGATAGTAACAATTGGGCAGGTGCCGTCTGCCCAATCTGCAAGTCGGGAAACACCTTGTAGAAGCGCACGAAACTTGTCTTTCCTTCATACACGTGTTTTAATCTATTCCCCCCCTCCGGCTACCCCTTCTTCGCCGTGGCGCACTGGTCCACGAGATACACTATCGACTGGTAGGGTATGCCGGAATTGGTGGTGAGACCTATCTCGCACGTGCGGCTGTTGCTGTAGCCCATGCTCACGCCTTTCTCCTTGAGTTGCGGCGCGAGTTTGCGCAGGGCGTAGGCGTTGACCTCGGGATGGGTGAAGCCACGGTCGCCGGCGAATCCGCAGCAGCCTATGCCCTCGGGCACGACCACTTGCTTGGCGCACAGCTTGGCAAGGTCTATGATGAAGTGGGCCGCGCCCATCCTCCGCATGGAGCAGGTGACGTGCACCGCCACGGTGTCGTCGATGGGCGTGAAGGTGAGACGGTCGCGCAGGAAGGTGTAGATGAACTCGGCAGGCTCGTAGAGACGCACCTTCTTTATGGTCTCGCGCATGCGGTGCAGGCATGGGCTCTGGTCGCACAGCACGGGATACTTGCCGTGCTCGCTCGCCTCCCATAGGGCAGCCTCCAGCTCCTTCGACTTGCGGTCGGCAATGTCCATCATGCCTTTGCTCTCCCAGATGGTGCCGCAACACATGCGCTCCATGCCCTTGGGGAAGATTATCTCGTAGCCGCCCTTGTTGAGCAGTGACACCATCTTGTTGACCAACGCCGCCTCCTCGGGCGACTTGCGTTGCAAGCCCATGGTCTGGTTTATGCAGCTAGGGAAATACACCACCTTGTCGTGGCTCTCTGGCTGGCTTGCTTCCAGCCCCTTGTCTATGTGGAACGCCTTGGGCATGGCCGGTGTCCACAGGGGCACCTTGAGCGTGTCGTGCATGGCTTTCGTCACCGCGCTCATCGCCTTGGTGCCGATCACGGCATGGGCGGTGTCTGCCAGCGTGAGCACGGGGCGCAGCGCGTCTTTTATGCCGGCGAGGTGGTTGGCGGCAAAGTCGCCCGCCTTATAGCCCAGGCTGCCCTTGGGCAGTTCCTTTTGCCGCAACACGTGGGTCAGCTCGCCCATGTTGATATGCATCGGGCACGACGTGGAGCACATGCCGTCGCCGGCGCACGTGGCGTTGCCCCAGTATTTGTATTCCTTCTCCAGCCGTTCCAGCCTCTGTGGGTCCTCGCCTGTTTCCCTCAGGCGGGTTATCTCCCTCTGTATCACGATGCGTTGGCGGCTCGACAGCGCGAAGCCGCACGTCAGGCAGTTGACCTCGCAGAATCCGCATTCTATGCAGCGGTCCACGAGCGGGTCGGTCATGGGCAGGGGCTTGAAATGCTTGATGTGGCATTTGGGGTCATCGTTGAATATCACTCCCGGGTTGAGCAGCCCGTTGGGGTCGAAGAGGTCTTTCACCGCCTTCATCACGTCGTAGGCGTCGTCGCCCCACTCGTAGCGCACGAAGGGTGCCATGTTTCTGCCCGTGCCGTGCTCCGCCTTCAGCGAGCCGTCGTATTTGTCCACCACAAGGGTCTTCACGTCGTTCATCAAGTCCTCGTAGCGGCGCACCTCGGCGTCGGAGTCGAACCTCTGGTTGATGATGAAATGGTAGTTGCCCTCCAAGGTGTGGCCGTAGATGCAGGCGTCGTCGTAGCCGTGGCGGGCTATCAGCTCTTGCAGGTCGGCGGTGGCGTTGGGCAGGTCCTCGATGTGGAACGCCACGTCTTCTATGAGGCAGGTGGTGCCGAGCTTGCGCGTGCCGCCCACGGCAGGGAAGACCCCGGAGCGCATCGCCCAGAACTTGGAATATTCCTCAGGCTTGTCGGTGAACCTCACCGGCACGTATGTGGTGAATGCCTTGAGGCATTCTTCTATCTTGGCTATGTTGGCATGCAGCTCCTCGGCTGAGGATGCCTTTGTCTCGGTCAGTATGGCTGTCAGGCCCTCGCCGGTGGTGTCGTTTACCGAGGCGAGCGACTTCTTGTCGAGCAGCTCGGCGCTCTTCACTATCCATTGCCCGTCGTTGTCGACAAGTTTCTTCATTGCCACCACGGCGTTGCACGCCTCTTTTATCTCCTTGAAATAGAGCATGGCGCTCGCCTTGAACGGATAGTCGTATTCGGTGTTCATGCTCACCTCGGCGAGGAACGCCAACGTGCCTTCCGAGCCCACCATCAAGTGGGCTATTATGTCGAACGGGTCGTCGAAGCGCACGAAGGGCAGGATGTTGAGGCCAGTCACGTTCTTGATGGCATACTTGTAGTTTATGCGGTCGCACAGCTTCTTGTTGGCGCGCACCTTGTCGCGCAATTGCTCGATGCGCCTTATGAAGTCGGGCTTCGCCTTCTTGAAAGTCTCTCGGCTCGCCTTGTCGCCGGTGTCGAGCACGGTGCCGTCGGCAAGGATTATCCTTACCGAGTTCAGCATCTTGTCGCTGTTGGCGTGGGTGCCGCAGTTCATGCCCGACGCGTTGTTCATCACGATGCCGCCCACCATGGCGCTCTTCACCGATGCCGGGTCGGGTCCGAGCTTGCGGCCGTAGGGTTTCAGCAGGTCGTTGACGCGTTGGCCTATGAGTCCCGGTTGCAGGCGTATGGTCTTGCCCTCGTTGAGGATCTCGTACTTCTCCCAGTGCTTGCCAGCCACGATGAGGATGGAGTCGCTTACCGACTGTCCCGAGAGGCTCGTGCCCGCGGCGCGGAAGGTGACGGGCAGGCGGTGGGCTTGTGCCGCCTTGAGGATGTCGGAGATTTCGGTCTCCGAGTCGGAGCGGATCACGATCTGCGGCACGAGGCGGTAGAAACTGGCGTCAGTGCCCCATGCGAGACGGCGGAGCTCGTCGGTGTAAACCCGGTTCTTGGGTATGAAATGGTATATCTCTTTTAGGAATGAAGTGTAGTCGTGGTTCATTTCAATTGTTACCTGTCTGTTTGGATATCGTAATGCCTTGATAATTTTACGTTGCAAACTTACACAAAAAAGGCGAATTACACGCTGGTTTCATGTGAAAAAAGTTCTAAGCCTCCTTAACCGGCTTAAAACATGCACAGTGATTGCCGTATAGTACTCCCCATTTTTAGATAGGGTTAGACTTTGTTTTGCCTGCCAAGAGAGTATGCGGATTATCCAGAGCGGATTCTTGTCTTGTCAAACACATACCGTCTTTCAACTGTCCTTCGCCTCTCGGGTTGCGGGTGGGCTCTAACCATCTCTGGCCGCCCCAGCACGTCGTTTATTCATCGTCGCGCAGCCGCTGGCGGCAGTCCTACTCCGCCTCCAGCTGAGTGAAATGGTCAAGGATGCGGACATAGCCATTCCTTATTTCAAAGACCTCTTCCATTATTTTGAACTCCACCCTGTCCGGGCAGAGTTTCTTAACCATGTCATCGAGTTTACTCGTTGTCTTCGTCCTCCTTTTTGATATTGTTCTCCTCTTGTTGCATCAGGAATATTTCCTTTTGCAGTTCTATCTCATGCCGCAGTTGTTGCTCGGTGGGGAGAAACGTCAGATATTTGGCTTGGAAAAGCTGCTTGTTCTCTTTCAGGATGGAGTAGCGCGCCATGTCGGCACTCGTCTCAGAGCAGAGTATCAGCCCGATTGTCGGGTTGTCACCCTCGGTGCGTTTCAAACTGTCGTACATCCGCACATACATATCCATCTGCCCCACGTCCTGGTGTGAAATCTGTGTTGTCTTTAGGTCGACGAGCATAAAGCACTTCAAGATGTAGTTGTAGAACACGAGGTCTATGTAGAAGTCGCCCATGTCGGTATGTATATGCTGCTGGCGTGCCACGAAAGCATAGCCCTTGCCAAGTTCCATGATGAAGCGTTGGAGATGGGTGATGATGCTCGTTTCCAGTCTGCTCTCCGTGAAGTCGGTGTTTGGCGACAATCCAAGAAACTCCACGACCATAGGGTTCTTTACAAATTCCAGTTTGTCGCCCTGCGTCGTGGCGGTAAGACTGTGCATCTCGTCGGCGACGGCCTTCTTGTCTTGCGACTGAAGCAGCCGGTAATAATATTGCGAGGCTATGTTGCGGCGCAGCGTGCGCACGCTCCATGTCTCTGTGTAAGCCTCGTGTGCATACCAGCGGCGAGCCTCGTCGTCGTGCACATCCAAGAGCAAATAATAGTGAGTCCATGACAACAATTCACATTTTCCAATCGCTGTTTGGAAAATGTCGGGAAAGGTATTGTAGAACCTGACGAAGTTGTACAGATAGCTTTTTGTAAATCCCTTGCCGTAAATCTCCGTCAACTTTATTGAAAGGTTCTTCACGATTTCCTCCCCATAGTCGGCGCGGTCTTTGCCTAAAAGGATTTCCTCGTGTATGCGTTTGCCGAGCAACCAGTTGCGTTGCAGCATGGCAACATTTATTGCGCGGTATGCAGTCTTGCAGCTTACATCTATGATATGTCTTGCGTCAAGCAGCAGGTTGCCGCTGTTGGTGTACGCCGGCATATTCAAGCTGTTTGCCCATATATCAAATTTTTCCATTGTCTTCATTGTTTTCAGCGAACCAAGCTCATTTTTAAGTTCTTCCGTATTTTTTGATATTTCCATTGATATACTTCTAAAGTTACTATATTTTTGCAAATTTACCATTTTATATCAAAATTCGGAATGAAACGTGCCGTTTAACATTAAACTGCGGTACTTGCACATATGTCGTCCTTCATCCGCCCTTCGCCCTTCGGAAAAAAACAAGGCATCGGCTTTGCACTGAAAAGCCGATGCCATTGCACTGAAAAGTCATTGAGATAGCACTGGAATGCCACTGACATAGCACTGCAAAGCCGATGGCCTTGCAGAGCCATGGCAAAAGGGCGCTTATTGGTGCACGTCGCGCAGGAGGTCGTTTACGGTCTTCACGGGGTTGAACGTGGTGAGGGGCACCTCCACGAACACCGTGTTCCAGTCGCTCATGGCACCGTTCCACAGGCCGGGCAGCTCAAGGGCCTTGAGTGCCTTGCCGTTTTTCGACTTGCTGCTTATGAATCCCGTCTTCGTGTCCACGAACTTGCGCAGGTCGAACGGCTCGCCCTTGTAGTTCTTCGTGGCGCACACGAGATCCACGGGGTTGAAGTGGGTGCCGCCGGTGAACATCTTGGCGTAAGCCTCGTTGTCCTTGTCGATCTGCGAGCTCTCAAGAATCTGCGGGCTCACCGTGCCGTCTTGGTTGTAGGCGAGGAAGGGGCCGCCGCCGGGTTCGCCCACGTTGCGCACCACGCCGCACACGCGCAGTGGGCGGTTGAGCTTGCCGCGGAGATAAGGCACGAGGTCGCCGTCTTCCAGCTCCTTGATGTCAGCCTTGCGGCAGCAGAGCACCTGCTGCACGAAGCGGATGATCTCCTCAATCTTCTCGTGGTTGTAGATGCCGGAGTCGAGCAGGCGCAGATATTCGAACGCCTTCTCCTGCACGTCGGCGAGCACGCCACCGATGATTTGCTTCCATCTCACGGTGTCCTCTTTCAGCCTGTCGGGCACCACGTTGTCGATGTTCTTGATGAACACCACGTCGGCGTCGATCTCGTTGAGGTTCTCTATGAGCGCGCCGTGGCCGCCCGGACGGAAGAGCAACGAGCCGTCGGAGTTGCGGAACGGCGTGTTGTCGGGGTTGGCGGCAACGGTGTCGGTCGATGGCTTCTGCTCAGAGAACGAGATGTCGTAGCTCACGCCGAGGTTCTTCTCGTAATCAGCCTTCTTGTCTGCCACCTTTGCCTTGAAAAGCTCCAAGTGGTCGTGCGAGACGGTGAAATGCACGTGGGCATTGCCGTTTGACGAGGCATAGAGCGCAGCCTCCACGAGGTGTTCCTCCATGGGCGTGCGAGAGCCCTCTGCATAGCTGTGGAAGAGCAGCAGACCCTTTGGCAACTGGCCGTAGGAGAGACCTTCCTTGTTGAGCAGGTTTGCCACCACCGCCTTGTAGTTGCCGGCGAGGACCAATTGGGCAATGTCCTTGCCGTTGTTTTCCTTGCACTTGTCGTTGAGCGCGTCGTGGAAGGCGAACTTGGTGATATTGCTGAAAAACTCCTTCTCGAAGTCGGTTTGCGGCTCGTCGTAGCTCGCGTCGAGGAAGGCGAAGAGGTTCTTGAACATTCTGCTTGCCGCTCCCGACGCGGGGACAAACTTCACGATCTTGTGTCCGGCCTTCTTGTAAGCCTCCCACTTGCTTATGGCAGCCTCTTGCGCCTCACCGTCCTCCACGGTGATGCCCTTGCCCACTGCCGCTGCCGCCTCAAGCTTGAGGAACGGGAAACCTTGTTCAATCTCCTTGAGCTGTTGCTCCACTTGGGCCACGGTCATGCCACGGTCTTCAATTTGTTTCTTGTCTTGTTGAGTTAGCATGTTATATTGGTTTATTATTTGGTATAATTGCACGTTTGTTTCCGAGGCTTCATCGCTTCACGAAGTCGAGCTCCTTCGGCATCTTCAGCCACTTGCGGTTCCTGGCTATTTTCAAGGTGCTGCCCTTGCCCTGCTTGAGCTTGAAGTTTTTGCCGTCGTCGGTAGACAGGGTTGCCACGAGGTCCTCGCTGCCATAGTCGTTTATGATTTGTATCTCAGCCGATTTGCCATTCTTTATCGTGGCGTCGGTGAAGAGCCATTTGCGCCCGTCGCGGCAGTCGCCGAAATATCCCGCCATGGCACCGTAGATCTCTTGTTGCGGCACCGTGACGTTGTTGTGGTAGAAGTCCATGATGATGAAGACATCATATTTCTGGTTGTACAGATAACCCTTGAAAGTTGTTGAATCTTTTTCAACGTCATTGCCTCGCGCCGCCATAGTCATTGGCAGTAAGGACAATAGGAAAAACAGTAATGCCTTTTTCATCGTTATCGCGTTCTTTTTTTGCAAAGATAATCGTTTGCATCAAGAATTGCACGGTTTTTAAGCATTTTTTGTATATGATTTTTGTTTTCAGTTTATTTATTATTAACTTTGGGCAGATTTTTCAATAGAAATGGTAAAAAGAGAATTGTTTCCAGACTACATTTTTGAGTCGAGTTGGGAAGTTTGTAATAAAGTTGGAGGTATCTATGCGGTGTTGTCAACACGTGCTAAGACATTGCACGACAAGCTTGGCGACAATCTCATTTTCATAGGTCCTGATTGTTGGGGCGAGAATCCTTGCCCCTATTTCACGGAAGACGCGAAGCTGTTTGCCGACTGGCAGAAGAAAGCCGTGTCGGAGGGACTCTCCGTGAAGGTAGGCCGCTGGAACATACCCGGCGAGCCCATAGCCATACTTGTGGACTTCACGCCTTTCTACAAGAAGAAGGACGAGATCTACGGCGAGTTGTGGCAAGACTTCGAGGTGGACAGCCTCCACGGCTATGGCGACTACGACGAGGCGTCGATGTTCTCTTATGCCGCCGCACGCGTCACCCAGAGCTTCTATTATTATAATGTGTCGCCCGACAAGAAGGTGGTTTACCACGGCAACGAGTGGATGACCGGCCTCGGCCTGCTCTATATCCACAAGTACGTGCCCGAGATAGCCACCGTCTTCACCACCCACGCCACGAGCATAGGCCGCAGCATAGCCGGCAACAACAAGCCCCTCTACGACTATTTCGAGGGATACAACGGCAACCAGATGGCCGACGAGCTCAACATGCAGAGCAAGCACTCCATTGAGCACCAGACGGCGAAATACGTGGACTGCTTCACCACCGTGAGCGAGATTACCGCGCGCGAGTGCGCACAGCTGCTCGACAAGCCAGTCGACGTGGTGCTGCCCAACGGTTTCGAGAACAATTTCGTGCCCAAGGGCGCGGCGTTCACGCGCAAGCGCAAGGCAGCACGCGAGAAGTTGCTCCTCATAGCCAACGAGCTGACGGGCGAGCATCTCGACGACAGCACGCTCATCGTGTCGACCAGCGGCCGCTATGAGTTCCGCAACAAGGGCATCGACGTGTTTATCGACGCCATAAACCTCCTGCGCCACGACTCCAGGCTGAAGCGCAACGTGGTGGCGTTCATTGACGTGCCGGCATGGACACGCGAGCCACGCGAGGACCTGCAACAGCGCATGGAGCAGGTGTTCAACGACGGCACGGCGCTCGACACGCCCGTGACAACCCATTGGCTCTACAACATGGATTCCGACAACGCGCTGGGCAAGATGCGCGCCCTCGGAATGTCGAACGGCAAGGGCGACAAGGTGAAGATAATCTTCATACCATGCTATCTCACAGGCGACGACGGCATAGTGAACTTCAACTACTATGATATAATCCTCGGCAACGACCTCTGCGTGTTCCCGTCTTATTATGAGCCTTGGGGATACACCCCGCTGGAGTCGATAGCCTTCAAGGTGCCTTGCGTCACCACCGACCTCGCCGGCTTCGGCCTGTGGGTCAACTCAGAGCTTGGCCATTATGGCGAGCTTACAGATGGCGTGAAGGTCGTGCACCGCACCGACAGCAACTATGCCGGCGTGGCAAACGCCATAGAGGAAACCATCTACGAACTGTCGGAGATGAGTGCCGAGCAGGTAAAGGCCGTGAGGGCCAAGGCAGACAAACTGTCGAAGAAGGCCTTGTGGAGCCATTTCATCAAGTATTATGAGAAAGCCTACGACTTCGCCCTGCGCAAGGCAGCGGAGCGTGCGTCAAAGTCGTAAGCGCATGGCCACAGTGATAGACTATACGAAAAATCACATAACTGATATATTTTAATAATTCAATATGAAAATCAAAGCTGATTACACGAATGCCCCTCAGTGGAAGGCTCTCAACATCAAGTCGAGCCTCCCTGAGCAACTGGAGTGCCTTAACGAGCTTGCCCATAACATGTGGTGGGCTTGGAACTACGAGGCCCGCAACCTTTTCAAGAGTCTCGACGAGGAGCTCTACGAGCAAGTGAGACACAACCCCGTGCTGCTGCTCGACCGCCTTGGCTACGACCGCAAGGAGGCCATTGTCAAGGACAAGGCCATCATGAAGAAGGTGAAGGAGGTTTATGCCAGCTTCCGCAAGTACATGGACGTGAAGCCCGACAGCAGCCGTCCTTCAGTGGCTTACTTCTGCATGGAGTATGGTCTCAACCAAGTGGTGAAGATCTACTCTGGCGGTCTCGGTATGCTCGCCGGCGACTATGTGAAGGAGGCATCAGACAGCAACGTGGACATGTGCGCCATCGGCTTCCTCTATCGCTATGGCTACTTCACACAGAGCCTGAGCATGGACGGACAGCAGATTGCCAAATACGACGCCCAGGACTTCAACTCGCTGCCTATCGAGCGCGTGCTCGACGAGAACGGCAACCAGGTGGTAGTGGACGTGCCTTACATGAACTATGAGGTTCACGCCCTCGTGTGGGCGGTCAACGTGGGCCGTGTAAAGCTCTATCTCCTCGATACCGACAACGACATGAACTCTGAGTTCGACAAGCCTATCACCCACAGCCTCTACGGTGGCGACTGGGAGAACCGCATGAAGCAGGAGATCCTGCTCGGCATGGGTGGCGTGCTGTTGCTGAAGAAGCTCGGCATTAAGAAGCAGATTTTCCATTGCAACGAGGGTCACGCCGCACTCTGCAACCTGCAGCGCCTTGTCGACTATGTTGACGGCGGCTTGTCATTCAACGAGGCTCTTGAGCTCGTGCGTGCCTCTTCGCTCTATACCGTTCACACACCGGTGCCCGCAGGCCACGACTATTTCGACGAGGGCTTGTTTGGCAAGTACATGGGTGGCTACGCCGAGCGTCTGGGCATCACCTGGGACGAGTTCATCGGCATGGGCCGCGAGAACCCCGAAGACCACGGAGAGCGTTTCTGCATGAGTATCTTCGCCTGCAACACCTGCCAGGAGGTCAACGGCGTGTCTATGCTCCACGGCTGGGTGAGCCAGAAGATGTTCTCACCCATTTGGAAAGGCTACTTCCCCGAGGAGAACCACGTGGGCTACGTGACCAATGGCGTGCACTTCCCCACATGGTGCGCTACAGAGTGGCGTAAGGTCTACGACAAGTATTACGATCCTTCGTTCATGAGCGACCAGAGCAACGAGAACATTTGGCACGCCATCTACAACGTGCCAGACGAGGAGATCTGGAAGACTCGTATGGCCCTCAAGGAGAAGCTCATCAAGTATATCCGCGACAAGTTCACCAAGCAGTGGCTCCGCAACCAGGGTGACCCCGCACGCGTGGTGTCTCTCATGGAGCGCATCAACCCCAACGCCCTGATGATCGGCTTCTGCCGCCGTTTCGCCACATACAAGCGCGCTCACCTTCTCTTCACCGACCTCGACCGCTTGAGCAAGATCGTGAACGATCCTGAGCACCCAGTGCTCTTCTTCTTCTCAGGAAAGGCGCACCCAGCCGACGGCGCTGGCCAGGGCCTTATCAAGAAGATCTACGAGATCAGCCAGCGTCCTGAGTTCCTCGGCAAGATCATCTTCCTTGAGGACTACGACATGCAGCTCGCACGTCGCCTCGTGTCTGGCGTGGACATCTGGATGAACACTCCGACCCGTCCGCTTGAGGCTTCGGGCACATCGGGCGAGAAGGCCGAGATGAACGGTGTGGTCAACCTCTCCGTGCTCGACGGCTGGTGGGTTGAGGGCTACCGCGAGAACGCCGGTTGGGCTCTCCCACAGGAGCGCACTTACCAGAACCAGGGCTATCAGGACTCACTCGACGCAGCTACCATCTACTCTCTGCTCGAGCACGAGATCGTGCCTCTCTACTATGCCAAGAACAAGAAGGGCTACAGCGAGAACTGGCTCAAGGTGATCAAGAACTCAATAGCCACCATCGCTCCTCACTATACCATGAAGCGTCAGCTCGACGACTACTACACGAAGTTCTATACCAAGCAGGCTGAGCGCAGCGAAAAGCTCCAGGCCAACGACAACCGCCTTGCCAAGGAGATTGCCCAGTGGAAGGAGAACGTGGCAGAGCGTTGGGACAACATCCGCGTGGTCAAGAAGGACGAGTCTTCACTCTACGAAGCTTGCCAGACAGGCAAGAAGTACAAGATCAGCTATACCATCGACGAGCAGGGACTCAACAACGCCATCGGCTTGGAGCTCGTGATCTTGAAGCCAGACACAGACCCAAGCGACCGCAGGGTTTTCCGTGTCGACGAGTTCAAGATGGTGGGCCACGAGGGCAACAACTACACCTTCGAGCTCGAAGAGGAGCCCGAGTTGGCAGGAAGCTTCAAGACATGCGTGCGCATGTTCCCGAAGAACGAGAACCTGCCTCACCGTCAGGACTTCTGCTACGTGAAATGGCTTGACTAATATATCGCAGATATAGCATAGACATGGGCTGCCACTGCATCCTCAAAAGGATGGTGGCAGCCCATTTGCGTTTGCGTCTTTTCTGCATAAATATAATCTAATTGCGCTTTATTTGCGCAAATCGTAATAAAATGCTGCATTTTTGTTGATAATTGAAAATAAATACTTACTTTTGCAATCACACTTATAAATGAGCGATTGTATGACGCAGGATATGAACATGCTAAAGAGTTTCTACGCTCTTTATTCTGACAAAGTGGAATCGGCAAGGGCAAACGCAGGTCGCCCTTTGACTTACGCCGAGAAAGTATTATTCTCACATTTGTTTAATGACACTTCTTTTGGGCAGTTGCGTCGTGGCGAGTCGTATGTGGATTTCCGCCCCGACCGCGTGGCGATGCAAGACGCAACGGCGCAGATGGCACTGCTGCAGTTCATGAACGCTGGCAAGAGCCATGTGGCAGTGCCAGCCACCGTGCATTGCGACCACCTTATACGTGCCGACGTGGGCGTGGAGAAAGACCTTCCTTCCGCCAAGGCTACCAACAAGGAAGTGTACGATTTCCTGAGGTCAGCATCGGCGAAGTTCGGAATAGGCTTCTGGGCTCCGGGGGCAGGCATCATCCACCAAGTGGTGCTTGAGAACTACGCCTTCCCGGGCGGCATGATGGTCGGCACCGACTCGCACACGCCAAACGCAGGCGGTCTCGGCATGGTTGCCGTGGGCGTGGGTGGAGCCGACGCCGTGGACGTTCTGACAGGGCAGCCCTGGGAATTGCGCTTGCCGCGACTCATAGGCGTGAAGCTGGAAGGCAAGCTCTCGGGATGGGCATCGCCAAAGGATGTCATACTTGAGATTCTCGGCCAGCTCACCGTGAAAGGCGGCACAAACGCCATACTCGAATATTTCGGCGATGGCGTGGCAAGCCTTTCTGCCACAGGACGCGCCACGATATGCAATATGGGTGCGGAACTTGGCGCCACGTGCTCCATCTTCCCATTCGACGACAACACCGCGGCATACCTGCGTCAGACAAGTCGTGACGACGTTGCCGAGATGGCGCTTGCCAATGCCCACAACTTGAAGGCCGATGAGGAAGTGTATGCCCAGCCGGAAAAGTATTTCGACCAGCTGATAACCATCGACCTTTCGACCCTTGAGCCACACCTCAACGGCCCGTTTACGCCCGATGCCGCCACGCCCTTGTCGGAGATGAAGGCAAAGGCGCCAAGCGAGGGCTATCCCCTGAAGGTGGAAGTGGCGCTGGTAGGCTCTTGCACCAACTCCTCATATCAAGATTTGGCACGTGCCGCGTCGGTGGCGCGCCAAGCCATAGCCAAGCGCATACCGATGAAAGCCGAGCTCATCATCAATCCGGGTTCGGAGATGATACGCCACACGGCTGAGCGCGACGGCATACTCGACGACCTGAGAAAGGTGGGCGGAGTGATAATGACCAACGCCTGTGGGCCTTGCATCGGACAGTGGAAACGCCACACCGACGACAACAACCGCAAGAACACAATCGTGACTTCGTTCAACCGAAACTTCCGCCGACGTGCCGATGGCAACCCAAACACCTTCGCTTTCATAGGCTCACCGGAGATGGTTGTCGCCCTCGCCGTGGCAGGACGACTCGACTTCAATCCCGCGACCGACAAGCTTAAGGATGCCGACGGCAACGAGGTGACGCTCGACGAGCCGCGAGGCGAGGCTTTTCCGTCTGCGGGCTTTGCCGTGAGCCAAGGGCAAGAGGTGGGCAACGTGGAGCAACTGGAGAAGGAAGGCCTCTTCGTGCCGCCACACGACGACGAGAACGCGGAGGTGGTCATCGATCCACAATCAGAGCGACTGCAAAGGCTCGCGCCATTCCCTGCATGGGACGGCAAGGAACTCACCGCCATGCCCGTGCTCATAAAGACCCAGGGCAAATGCACCACCGACCATATATCCATGGCAGGACCGTGGCTGCGTTTCCGCGGGCACTTGCAGAACATATCCGACAACCTGCTACTTGGAGCCACAAACGCCTTCAACGGCGAGAGCAACAACGTGAAAGACCAGATAGACGGCAAGTATAAAGAAGTGTCGGCGGTGGCAAGCCACTATAAGGAGCAAGGCGTGCCAAGCATCATCGTGGCGGAGGACAACTATGGCGAGGGAAGTTCGCGTGAGCACGCCGCCATGGAGCCTCGCTTCCTCAATGTGCGCGTGGTGCTGGCGAAGAGTTTTGCCCGCATTCACGAGACCAACCTGAAGAAGCAGGGAATGCTCGCCCTTACTTTCAAGGACAAGGCCGATTATGACAAGGTGAGGGAAAACGACCGCGTGGATGTCACTGGAATAGAGACAATGGCTCCGGGCAGCGAGTTCGTCGTGACGCTTGTCCATGACGATGGCACCAAAGAGACATTCATAGCTCGACATTCCTACAATGAGTTGCAGATAGAATGGTTGAAGGCCGGCAGCGCCTTGAACTACTTGACGGTTGACGTGCAGGGGCGGGCCCAGTGACCGTCCGCAACCAAAGTGGACGCATAGGCATATTTTTCGTGCGAAAGAAAATGCCAACACAAATCAACATGGAAAACATTTAAAAAGACGGTAGATGAAGATAACAAAGGCTAATGGCAAACTGATGGTGCCGGCGACCCCGACTATTCCTTTCGTTGAGGGCGACGGCGTGGGAGCGGAGGTCACTCCCGTGATGCGAGACGTGGTAGACGCGGCAGTGGAGAAGGCTTATGGCGGCGAGCGAAAGATAGAGTGGAAGGAAGTGCTTGCCGGCGGCAAGGCTCATGAGCTCACTGGCGAATGGCTGCCTCAAGCCACGATGGAGGCATTCCGCGAGTATCTCGTGGGCATCAAGGGACCACTCATGACCCCTGTCGGCGGCGGCATCCGCAGTCTTAACGTCGCCCTTCGCCAAGGCCTTGACCTCTATGTGTGCCAACGCCCCGTGCGCTATTTCAAGGGCGTGGTGAGCCCGGTGAAGCACCCCGAGAGAGTGGACATGTGCATCTTCCGTGAGAACACCGAGGACATCTACGCAGGAATAGAATGGGAGGCAGGCACGCCCGAGGCACGCAAGTTCTACGACTTCATCCACGACGAGATGGGAGTGGCTAAGGTGCGCTTCCCCGAGACATCTGGCTTTGGCGTGAAGCCCGTGAGCCAGGAAGGCAGCGAACGACTAATTCGTGCCGCCATCGACTACGCCCTGGCGCATGGCCGCAAGACCGTGACCCTCGTGCACAAAGGCAACATAATGAAGTTTACCGAGGGAGGATTCAAGAAGTGGGGCTACGCATTGGCTGAGCGAGAGTATAAGGACGCTCTCGACGAAGGCAGGCTTGTAGTGAACGACTGCATCTGCGACGCTTTCCTGCAAAACGCGCTGCTCAAGCCGCAAGATTACAGCGTGATAG
>CAVAGT010000056.1:0-19933 GCA_963588155.1 Lachnospiraceae bacterium
GAAAAGGTAAGGATACTTTCTGTATTCTTCCGACCAGAAGCGTGCTGGGGCATCGCTGCTTTCTTGGTCGCGGGTCAAGCCAGCATCGGTAGTCTCCTTTTCGAGGGCCTCGGCGTAAGCATCCACCGCGTCGCGCCGGAGTTGTGCCAAGACGCTTGAAGGTATGAACAACTCCTTGGCTTCCTGAGCAATGATCAGACGTTCAAGCTCGAAGATGGTGCCTCCGAGTTTGGACAGCTGCTTGCGGATGTTCTCTTCTTGCGGGCGGTTGGCTTGTTGATGTCCGAAGGCGGTCTCTACTGTCCATTCCAACAGTTTCCCCTCGCCAGCCTCGACACTCATTGTAAGGCGGAAGCCATCGTGAGTGACATCAAACTCCATCGACACGGGAATGACCCTGCGTGCCGTCTCACCAGCCAATGCCTTGCCAAACGCCACATCGTTGTTGCGATACAGAGCCATGCCCTTTCTCAGGCCACGCGGCATGTGGAACGGGAAAAGGCGGTTGCCTTCCACGCGGTTGACGCGAAACCCTTCGAGCAACTCCCCTTGCTGGGTGTTGCCGTCGTAGGCATTTTCCTTGACGAAGCACAGACCGTCGCCATTGGCAAACACAGCAGTGCCCGACACACGGAAGGAGTCGCCACGAAGGTCTTTCACCGTGCCGACAAATTCTCCAAGCGCCTTGGGCGTAACCATTGTTGACAAGCCTTGTTTACGACCTTTCAGGAAATATTCGGTATAGCCTCGGTTGAATGTCTTGGCGAGGTCGGGGCGGAAACCATACTCCACCCTACCCCACGACGCGCGACGATAGTCGCCGCCACGTCTCTTGATGATGTTGTTGAGATGTTGCGAGTATGCCGAAACCACATTCTTCACATAGTCGGCGTCTTTCAACCTGCCCTCTATCTTGAACGACGACGCACCCGCATCGGCAAGCTCCTCAAGATGATCCACCATGCACAGGTCT
Organism: Lachnospiraceae bacterium; assembly: GCA_963588155.1. Lineage (GTDB taxonomy): Bacteria > Bacteroidota > Bacteroidia > Bacteroidales > Bacteroidaceae > Prevotella. Next base: position 974 of record CAVAGT010000056.1, read on the forward strand.
TTCATAGACAAGAGGTAGCGGTCTTTCACCACCGTCCTACCATCGGCATCCACAAGGTCATAGCTCATCCTGCATACCTGTGCGCACTCCCCTCGATTTGCAGAACGACCGAAAAGGCGCTGCGAGGCATAGCACTGTCCCGAATAGCTCACACATAGCGCGCCATGCACAAACACTTCGAGTTCCACCTCGGGTACAGCATCGTGTATGGCCTTTATCTCCTCTACCGACAGCTCTCTCGCCAGCACCGCGCGCGTGAAGCCAAGCTCACGAAGCCACGCCACCTTTTCCGCCGTGCGGTTATCCATTTGCGTAGAAGCGTGCAAGAGCGGCACGCGCCCCACCCTGCCCAATGCTATGCGACGCATGGCAAGTGTCGACATGTCTTGCACGAGGAGGGCGTCGACACCCACCTCGGCAAGTTGCGTGATGAGCTCTTGAGTGGCATCAAGCTCATTGTCATATATAATGGTATTGACGGTGACGTAGACCTTCGCGTCAAAGAGATGGGCAAAGTCGCACAAGGCATGGATGTCGGCAACGCTGTTGCCTGCCGAGGCACGCGCGCCAAAGTGGTCGGCACCGATATACACGGCATCGGCACCGTGGCTGATGGCGGCAATGCCGCACTCCAAGTTCTTGGCTGGCGCCAAGAGTTCCAATGTTCTCATGTATGCAAACAAATGAAGGGGCACGTGCGAGTTGGCACAAACCCCTTCGGTTGAACTTTGAAAGCCTGATGGTCCACTATGACCGTCAGGCTTGATTGATGTTTACTCGTTGAAGTCTTCCGTGAGCTGACAAATCCTCACTATCACCTCTACGGCCTTCTGCATGACCTGAATGGAGACAAACTCGTAAGGGCCATGGAAATTGACACCGCCGGCGAAGATATTCGGGCAAGGCAAGCCGCGGAACGACAGTTGAGCGCCGTCGGTGCCGCCACGGATGGGTTCCACCTTTGGTCTCACGCCACTCTCTTGCATGGCCTTGAGCACGATGTCGATGACGTGCATGTTCGGGTCAATCTTCTCCTTCATGTTGTAGTATTGATCCTTGATGTCTATCGTCACGGTGCCCTCTCCATACTTGGCGTTCATCTCTTCCACGATGCGCTCCATGAAGTCCTTGCGCTGCTCAAACTTCTTGCGGTCGTGATCGCGGATGATATAGGAGAGCTTCGCCTCCTCGCAATGGCTGTTGATGGAGAGCAGGTGGTAGAAGCCCTCGTAGCCCTCGGTGGTCTCGGGTATGTCTGTCTCCGGAATGTGGCTGTTGAATTCGCATGCCAGACGCGAGGCGTTTATCATCTTGCCCTTGGCGTAGCCTGTGTGCACGCTCACTCCCTTGATGGTGACCTTGGCGGCAGCGGCATTGAAGTTCTCGTATTCCAAGTCGCCGATGTCGCCACCGTCCATGGTGTATGCCCATTGGCAACCAAACTTCTCCACGTCGAAGTGGTGGGCGCCCATGCCTATCTCCTCATCGGGGTTGAAGCCGACGCGAATGTCGCCATGCTTGATCTCGGGATGCTCCCTGAGATAACACATAGCCTGCACTATCTCGGCTATGCCAGCCTTGTCGTCGGCGCCAAGGAGCGTCGTGCCGTCTGTCACGATTATGTCCTCGCCCTTGTGCTGGAGAAGCTCGGGGAACTTCTTCGGAGAGGAGACGATGCCTGGCGAAAGCTCTATGTCGCCTCCGTCGTAGTTCTCCACGACGCGTGCCTTGATATTGGCACCGCTCGCGTCGAGAGCCGTGTCGTAGTGGGAGATGAAGCCTATCGTGGGAGCGTCTTTCCTGGTGTTGCCGGGAAGGGTGGCATAGATGTAGCCCATGTCGTCCATTTCCACGTCATGCAGTCCCTCATGCTCCAGCTCTTCCTTCAGGTATTTTGCGAAGATCAGCTGTTTAGGCGTACTGGGCACGGTCGATGAATCCTCTGCCGACTGCGTGTCAAACTTGGTGTAATTGATGAATCTTTCTACTAAATCCATATTTCGCGTGAGTCGCTTGATTATACTATTGCAAAAGTAATGGTTTTTACAAACAAGCCGAACTATTATGGCTTAATTATTATTAAAACCACATGTTCATGGCTCCGTGTTGACTTGAACGGGTAAAGGTTTGCCTTGTCATTTCAAGACTTTCTTTCCGTCCTTGACGTAGACACCGCGTGGCAACGCCTTGAGGTCGTTGCCGAGGTAAGAGCCATCAATGCTGTAGATGCCTTGCTTGCGTGGCGCGACATCGGTTGCGTCTACGTTTTGTATGCCCGTAGGAGTCCATGTGCCGTGTAGATAACCGTTGGCAGCGCAGTTTAATTTTGCCAATTTGTTGCAGATGTTGTGTGCCTCGTCTGGCGACAGGTCACTGCTGATTATGCATGGCGCGCTATCCACGAGAGCCGCGCTTTCGGCCGCTCCAAGACCGGTGACGCTCTGCACCAAAGCCACTACTTCCGCCTTGTTGTCCAGGCACTCCTCGAGCACCACGTCGTAGCGTTTGGTGGTATCGGGCCTGATCGTTACGCTGCTGGTCACAGCCTTTCCGTTGAGCGCGATGGCGTGCAGAGCTTCGCTGAACGCAGCACCCTTTGGCGATGATATCACACTATTGACAAGCGTGAGCGAATTGAGGTCAGAATGTGAACTCTCGGTGCCCTTCATCGTTACGGTGGCATTGTTTACGGTGAGCTTTTCGCTACTTCCGTCGTATCCTGCAAGACCCCAGCTTCCGTTGAAGTTTGCCGTGCAGTTGTCTATCTCAAGTGAGTTGTTGAAGTAGAGCCCCATGCCTTTTCCCGCTTCCGCGTTGAGCGTGCCGTAGCCATTGATAATGGTCGGGTTGTCGTTCAGCACGATGGCCGTGTAGTTCGCCTTTATGGTGTTGTCGCCTGTCACGTTGATTATGAGGCTGTCAGCCGAGCTGTTTTCAATACCCTTGACATCACCTGTCGTCTCGATGGTTGCGTCTTTAAGGTAGAGCGTTTTCTTTTCGGGGTCGTAATTTGCGGTTCCGCTCACGCCATTGATAACACTCAGGTCGTTGCAGTTCTTGCTTGTTACCTCAGTGCCGGCAACCTTGAAGCCGTATTTCTCGCTCGTTCTTCTTATCACCACTTTTGCCGCCGGTTTGCCGTTGATGCCAATGCCATGCAACGATTCGTCGAATGCGGCTCCTTCGGGTTCTACGATTTCACATTCGTCAAGAACCAAAGAATTCAGGTCGGATATCGCGCTATATCTCGTATTTATCGTGTCGAGACGTTCTGCCGTTATGTCAGCATCGCGAATGGTGCAAACCGAACGGGTATAAGCCGTCCCCTTTATGGCTCGCGAAGCGTAACATTTTATGTTGACCGTGCAGTCGTCGAATGTAATGGAGTCTCCGGATATGGGGCTGGCCGACAGAATGTCGAGCGATCCGCCTCCGGTAATGGTTACCGGAGCAACTGTGATGCCAAAGGGAGATCCATAGGTAATGATGTGGTTCTCTCCGAGCAATTTTATTGTCATGTGAGGATAACGGGCATCATATCTGATAGCCCATCCCGTGAATTCGGTATTGATAACAGCGTTCTGGAGCGTGAGCGTATAGTTGTCGGGGTCGTATATCATGGCTCCGCTCACATCTGGAAGAACGCTCAAGTCGTTGCAGTTGGCGTTTGTCACATGTTTGCCATTGATAAACATACCATATACTATGAGTTTCCCTATCAGCACTTTTTCGGTTGTCACTTTTCCGTTCACGGCAACAGCCTTCAGCGTTTTGTCGAACTCGGCACGGCTGGGCTTTATGATAGCAATGCCGTCGTCTGTTGGACTAACATAGCTGTCGAGATCAATGTACGATTCGAGATCAAGAGAAGCCATCCCTACGACCGAGCCTTCGCTGCCCTCAGCCGTTATCGCGGAGTTGAGTTTCACGGAGAGGGTTGTGCCGTCGCCGTTACCCGAAAGGCCATAGACGCCTTTCGCGTTCACGGTGCAGGGAGTGACGGTGAGCGTGGTATTGTTGATGGCTATGCCCGCGCCATTCACGCTGGTGGCGTTGAGCGTTCCGCCGCCCTGAAGGGTCGTGGGGCATGCCAGCGACAGAGCCGACTGGTTGGACGTGATTTTGTTTTCGCCCGTTATGTTTATTACAAGGCCGTTGTCAGCATAGTTGGTTATCGCCTCGGTGTTGCCTTGCAGTGATATTGTGGCGTTGTCGAGGGTGAGGACATTGGTGTTGGGATCGTATGTCACTCCATTCACACCCGTAAACGTACTTATTCGGGAGTAGTTGTCTGACGTAATGTCAACTCCGGCAATCTTCAGGCCATAGGTTTTCTGCGCCTTTGTCTGAGTCGCGCCCACGAGCAAGAGAAGGAGCAGCAATGCAAATCCGCCGCCCGTCCTTGCGAGATTGAGTAATTTGTTCTTCATAACCGATAGTTTTTCATTCCTCCATGGCAATCTTTGCCATCTGCAGAATGCTTGATATAATGTAGTTGGATATTTCCGTTTGCCTGATTTTCGCGCTTATGCCGCATGGTGTTGCGGCATAAGCGTTTAGCATAGATGCAAATTTAGGTAAAAATAGTGGTTTTAGCATTATTCTTCCCTGTTTTTTTTGGATATAGCCCGTAGTTTTTTCGGTTCCCCGTACATATTATAATATAGCGTCGATGGCAAGCCCATGCATGGCGTTCGGCTTTGCAGTGGAAAGGCATCGACATAGCACTGGAAAGGCAACGGCATAGCAGTGCTATGCCATCGGCTTTTCAGTGCTATGTCAACGACATCGCAGTGGAAAGCCGCGGCGGTTTGCGGCACATCTATGCGGCACGCCACATTCGCCCAACAAATCAACGGGTTTCGGCGCAAAGTCGCAGCACTGTTTTAACCGAAACGACTTAACCCTTTGATAGACAAAAGACAACGAAAAAGTTGGAAAAAAGAATGGGGAAACCCCTCCAACTTATCAAACTTTTTACTACTTTTGCAGTCGGAAACGAACAAAAATCGACAACTTCGGGAAAGGTAAAAAGAAAAAAGTTATCCAAAACGGAAAACTTTTGCTTCTTAAATTCAGAAAAAGTTTCCCGTTTTTGCACATGAAAAATATTAGAAAACTGCCATGATCCAAGTTAGAAAGCGCGACGGCAAGGTAGTGCCGTTCGATTTGACAAAGATTCAAGTCGCTATTTTGAAGGACCTTAAGGCCATAGGCCACGAGGGCGACATCGAAGAGATATCACGCGAATACGCCGACAAGGTGTTCGCCCTTTGCGAGAAGAAATACCTTCCCACGACCGACACTTTCGAGATTGAGAACATCCAGGACACCGTGGTCGAAGTGCTTGCCAAAGAAGGTGAGACGCGCGCCGTCATTGCCTATTGCGAATACCGCTACCAGCACAAGCTGGAGCGCGAGCAACGCGTGAAGAAGGCTTACGAGGACAAGCTGATGGCGAAAAACGTGGTCAACCAAAACGCCAACATCGACGAATACTCAGGCGGCGGACGCTCTGGCGAGGCTGCCAACGTGTACGAGAAGCAATACGCCCTCGACCACTGCATGTCAGACATGGCACGCCGCAACCACGAGAACAACGAGGTGTATCTCCACGACCTCAACAAGTATGCCATCGGCTTCCACAACTGCCTGTCGATACCTTTCGACGACCTGCTCTCCAAGGGCTTCCACACGCGCCAAGGCGACGTGCGCCCTGCGGGATCGCTCAACACGGCCATGCAGCTCGTGGCGGTAATCTTCCAGCTCCAGAGCCTCGACCAGTTTGGCGGCGTCTCTGCCACGCACCTCGACTGGACCATGGTGCCGTATTTCCGCAAGTCGTTCTTCAAGCACTACATCACCGCTTGGGCGAAAGACCAAAAGGAGTTTGCCGGCACCGACTTTCTCTCGCTCTACGACGAGACATACCAAGACACCGTCGGCGTGACGAGGTCGGCGTTTGAGCAATGGAGCGACAAGGTGAAGGAGCGTTTCTTCAAGGACACGCGCCTGACAAGGGAAGACTTCAAGCTTGCCAACAAGGACAGGCTTGACCAGAAATACTACAACTCGGCTCTGTGCGACACCATCCAGGAGCTGCATCAGGCAGTGGAGGCTATGTACCACAACCTCAACACGCTGCAAAGCCGATCGGGCGACCAGCTGCCTTTCACCTCCATCAACTACGGCACTTGCACCCTGGAGGAGGGGCGCCTCGTGACACGCGCCCTGCTGCTCGGCTCGCTTGAGGGCATCGGCTTCCATCACAACACACCGATATTCCCCTGCGGCATCTTCCAATACATGAAAGGCGTGAACGACAAGCCTGGCACACCCAACTACGACCTCAAGCAACTCGCCATGCGCTCCACGTCGCAGCGCCTGTATCCCAACTACGCCAACGTGGACTGGAGCGGCAACGAGGGATACGACATCAACGACCCTCGCACCTATTTCTCCACCATGGGCTGCCGCACGGCGAACGGCTGGGACGTGAACGGCCTCGGCCAACTGAAGGACGGACGCGGAAACATCTGCCCCACCACCATCATCATGCCAACGCTCGCCATGGAGGCTGGAAGAGACGTGGAGAAGTTCATGGAACTGCTCGACCAGAAGATTCACGAGGCCAAGGACACACTCATAGAGCGTTTCAACTGGATTTGCTCGCAAGACCCCAAGACCGCGCCCTTCATGTGGGACAACCACACCATGGCAGGCTACATTCCCGAGGAGGGCATACGCTCGGCCATGAAGCACGGCACGCTCGCCATGGGACAGCTCGGACTGGCGGAGACTCTCCAGCTTCTCGTGGGATGCAACCACACCAAACCCGAGGGAATGGCACTGGCTAAGCGCATAGAGACATTGTTCAAGAAGCGTTGCGCCGAGTTCAAGGAAGAATACAAGCTCAACTTCGGCGTTTACTACACGCCAGCCGAGAACCTGTGCTATACCGCCATGAAGAAGTTCAAGGCAAAATACGGCGAGATAAAGAACGTGTCGGATCGCGACTACTTCACCAATTCCATCCACGTGCCCGTATGGGAGCGCATGACTCCTTTCGAGAAAATAGACATAGAGAGCCAGCTCACGGGCTATTCGTCGGCAGGCTGCATCACCTACGTGGAGCTTCCGTCAACCACGAAGCACAACGTGGAGGCATTGGAGAAAATCATCGACTATGCCATGTACAAGGACATCCCTTATTTCGCCATCAACGTGCCAAACGACACGTGCATGGATTGTGGCTACACCGATGAGATAAACGACACGTGCCCCATCTGCGGCTCAAGCAACATAAGGCGCCTGCGTCGCGTCACCGGCTACCTGACCACCGATTACCACAACTTCAACCTCGGCAAGCAAGCAGAGGTGAAAGATCGCGTGAAGCACTTGCGCTCATTCGCTTCCGCGAATGAGCTAAAGAATAAAGAAGAGGGAAGAAAGAAGACAGAGTGCGACAAGTGTAGCGGGGGTAGTGCTGAGAAGCTGAACGACAAGAACAAGAAGGTGGCAGCCCCCTTTCAGGACATGTAAGCTACCGCAACATACGAGCTAACGGTTGCAATATGTCTGATTATTCGAACCTTAGCAAAGACGTATATTGCGCTCAAGGAATGCTCCGAGGCCTCTATTGGCTCCGCCTTCTGCACAAGGCCACCTACCTGTCAGACAAGCAGTACATCTCCCTGCACAATGACGCCGAAGAGATTCTGAAAATACTAATAACATCAATAAAGACGCTGAAGAGAAAGAAAGAAGAGGAAAAGAAGCAGAAAGAAGAGAAAAAGCAAAATTAAAAGTAGAAGCCAAAAGAAAAACAAGAAGAAGCAAAAGAAAATAAGAAGATGCTGAAAGAAAATTAGAAGAAGGTGAAAGAAGAGGAAAAGAGAGGCGGAAAGAATAACGACAAGCGCCTGTCTTCTTTATTCTTTATTCCCTATTCTTTATTATGTCTTCTTTATTCTATATTCTTTATACTTTATACTTTCTTCTTTAGCAAATGCGCCCTTTATCTGTCTTCCTTATTCTTTATTCCTTATTCTTTAGCGAAGCAAAGCGAAGCGTACAAATGAGATTTCACGACATAACAAGTTGCGACGTGAACAACGGCGAGGGGTTCCGCGTCACTCTTTGGGTGGCAGGCTGCACCCACCATTGCCAAGGATGCCAAAACCCCGACACGTGGGATTTCAAAGGCGGACGACCATTCGGCAAGGAGGCACACGACTACCTCTTCGCCGAGCTACAAAAGCCATACATCCAAGGGCTCACGCTCTCTGGCGGCGACCCCTTGTGTTCACCCGACGATGTCACGGCGCTGGCCAGGGAGATAAAGGAGACCATGCCCGGCAAGGACATCTGGCTCTACACCGGCTTCACCATTGAGCAGATACAGGCCAACGACAAGCTCAGCCAGATTCTGCCATACGTCGACGTGATTGTCGATGGCGAATACGTGAAAGCCCTTCGAGACGTCACCCTGGCGTTCAGAGGGTCGCGAAACCAACGAATAATAGAGATTAAGGACTGTAACATCGTTAAAAAATAACAATACGGCGAAAATATTACAACAAAATTATCGCCTTTCAGAATTTTTGCTTAATTTTGCACCATCATCGTGAGATGACATCCATTTAAGTTTCATTAGGTTAGTAGTTTGATAGATTTTTAAGGTAAACGGGATTTATGTCGTTTTTTAAATATTATGACATAAATCCATCAAAAGGCAGAGCAAGTGATTGTTTTGCCTTTTTTCAGTTTTGATACGCTTTTGATATGCAAACATTACAAAACAAACATATCATTTTATATTAAAAATCATAATAAAAAGGAAAAACCGCACATAATTGTTCTATTCTTCGTAAATTTGCAGCTAAAAAGTAAATAAACGCAATGGAAAAACTGTTTTCGCACGTCGTTATCATCATGGCAGCCGTGCTCTCGCTAACATCCTGCCTGGGTGACAACAATGATACCGACACGACATATTACACAGACACCGCCATCAGCTCGTTCACGCTCGGCACGCTGAACCTGATAAATCATACCACGGCACACGACGGCGTGACAGACTCGACATACACCACGACATTCTCGGGAAGCGACTACGCTTTCGACATAGACCAGTTCGCACAGACCATCAACAACACCGACTCGCTGCCCAAAGGCACCGACCTGAAGCACGTACTCGTCACCATCAACACCACCAACAGTGGCACGGCGCTGCTCGTGTTGAAATCGCAAGACGACAAGGACAGCCTCGCATATTACTCATCGTCCGACTCCATTGACTTCTCTAACCCGGTGCGCGTCCGCGTGTACAACATGACGGGTTCGGCATACCGCGAGTACACCATCAAGGTGAACGCTCACAAGGAGAGCGAGAACGAGTTTAGCTGGAAAGCCGCCCCCATCGATGGCTACACCGGACTTGACAACCGCCAGTTCGTAAGCAGTGAAGACAAGTTGTTCCTCACCGGCCTTTACGATGGCACTACAAGCGTGTTCGCCAACGAAGTGACATCATGGAAAATAACTGACAAATCCATAGACAAGGACGCCAACGTGATTGGCACGACCAAGAAATATCGCTACGGCATAATCGACGGCAAACTCATGCGCGCCAATATCAACGGCGGCGAATGGACCGAGGAGGCTCTCGACGACGACGCCTCGCTGCTGCCAAACGAGAGCGCGAGCTTCATAGCCGCCCCAATGGTCAGCGACCCTTCATATAACAACCTGCTCATCATAGGCAATAGCAACGGCAAGACCGTGATGTGGAGCAAGGTGGAAGACGATGGCGACAAAACGCAGAAGTGGACATATTATAATGAGGACGAATATCTGCAAAAGAAGAAGTTGCCTTATCTTGAGAACATGAAAGCCGTGTTGTACGGCGACAGCATAATAGCCACAGGCGGAGACTTCTCGCAAGTCTACACAAGCCCCGACTGGGGACTCACGTGGACCAAGAGCACGCTCCTCAAGCTGCCAACTGACTTCGGAAGTCAGGCTGCCAAGTTCGACATGGCCGTAGACAAGGACAACTACCTCTACATCTCACGCGACGGCTCATCGACCGTGTGGTACGGCCGCCTGTCGCAACTGGGATGGAAAGAAGACCAGAAGATATTCACGAAGAGCGCGGCAAGGCGCAAATAGCTGAAAGGCGCAATCGCCAATGGGCAACAGGGCCAAGACATTAGCAATAACGGCAATGACAATGCTGTCGCTGACATGCGCAGCTCAAGACGATCCCGAATATCGTTATGAGATAGGCGCGGGCGTGGGCATGGCAGGCTATCTCGGCGACTACAACGGAAGCCTGACACGCGGGCTGCAACCGGCGGCAAGCCTCATGGGGCGATACAACATGAACCCATGGATGGCACTGAGGCTCAACATTGGCTACGCCAAGCTGAAAGGATCATCAAGCAATGTGGAAACGTGGTATCCCGGGACAGACCAAAGCGGATACACGTTCAACAACAGTCTCTACGACCTTTCACTTGCCTACGAATACAACTTCCTGCCGTTCGGCACGGGACGCGACTACAGGGGAGCCAAGCGGCTCACGCCTTTCGTGCTCGCCGGATTGGGAGTGGCAATGTGCAAGACCACGGGGAAGACACGCTCGGCAATGACGATTCCCTTGGGGATAGGTATGAAATACAAGATAAGCGAGAGGGTCAACCTCGCATTGGAATGGGCCATGAACTTCACCACAAGCGACTGGCTCGACGGCGTGAAAGACCCCTACGACATAGAAAGCAGCGGCATGTTCAAGAACAAGGACGCCTATCATAGGCTGCAACTGTCGTTGACCTACAGCTTCTCGCCTAAATGTCTTAACTGTAACAAAGAGTAACAACATACAAAGAGCATGAGTTCGTGCAGTAACCAACAATCCAACACGGTGAACGCCCCTGTTCCCGAGAGCGTTGCCATCATCATGGACGGCAACGGGCGCTGGGCCACGGAGAGGGGAAAGGACCGTTCGTTTGGCCACCAGGCAGGAGTTGACACCGTAAGGCGCATCACCTCAGAATGTGTGCGTCTCGGAGTGAAGTATCTCACGCTCTACACCTTCTCCACGGAGAACTGGAACAGGCCGCAGCCGGAGATACACGCCTTGATGGGTCTTGTGCTGACAAGTCTGGAAGACGAGATCTTCATGAAGAACAACGTGCGCTTCCGCGTCATTGGAGACCTGAAACGCCTCCCTGCAGAAGTTCAGGAGAAACTGCGCGAAACAGAAGAACACACGCGCGACAACACGGCAATGACAATGGTGGTTGCGCTGAGCTACTCATCGCGCTGGGAGATAACGGAAGCCGTGAAAGACATAGCCAAAGAATGGAAGGACACGGGGAAATCGCTCGACGACATCGACGAAGACACCGTGACGCGGCATCTCCAGACCAACTTCATGCCAGACCCCGACCTTCTGATACGCACAGGAGGAGAATATCGCATAAGCAACTACTTGCTATGGCAGATAGCATACACGGAACTGTATTTCACGCCCGTGTATTGGCCCGACTTCTCGGAGGAAGACCTTCGCAAGGCCATCGAGAGTTACCAAAAGAGGCAACGCAGGTTCGGCATGACCGAGACGCAAGTTGACTCGGCATTAAACAAGTAAGAACAAGAACAAAGAAGAATTTGGGAGAAGATCTGACGACATCGCGACACAAACGAGCCACAGCTTTCCTCTCTTCAATCCGCAACAAGTAATAAATGCACTACAACAAGAAGAAAGTAGCAGCTGCAATCGTCGCCATGGCATGCAGCCTTGGCTTAGAGGCACAAGAACGCATCGTACACCCCGACATCACTTATGCCGGCACGCCACGCAACCTGACCATCGGAGGCTTTTCCGTCTCGGGCATGGAAGGCTATGAAGACTATATGCTGACAGGCATATCAGGACTCACCGTCGGACAAAGCATCTCCGTGCCTGGCACGGAGATTACCGATGCCGTGAAAAGGTATTGGAAGCACGGACTTTTCTCTGACGTGCAGATTTCCGCCGACTCCATCATCGGCGAGAAGATATTCTTGCATATTGCCCTGAAGCCAAGGCCAAGGGTGTCGACCATCAACTATTTCGGATTGAAGAAGACCGAGCGAGAGGACATGGAGAAGAAGCTCGGCATATTGAAGGGCGGACAGATCACGCCCAACATGATTGACCGCGCGAAAATCCTAGCGAAGAAATATTTCGACGACAAGGGCTACAAGAACGCCGACATAGAAATCAACCAAAAGGACGACCTCTCAAAGAAGAACCAAGTAATACTCGACATCGTCATCGACAAGAAGTCGAAGATGAAGGTGCGCAACATCTTCATCGAAGGCAACGAACAGCTGAAGAGCTCGCGCATCAAGGGCGGACTGTTCACGAAAGGCGCGTTCGCCAAGACGCACGAGGCCGGAAAGCTTTCTACATTCCTCAAGTCGAAGAAGTTCACTCCCGAACGTTGGAAAGAAGACAAGGAAAAACTCATCGAGAAATACAACGAGCTGGGTTATCGCGATGCCGCCATTCTTGGTGACAGCGTATGGAACAACGATCCCAACCACGTGAACATATGGATCAAGGTGTCGGAAGGACAGAAATATTTCATCCGCAAGATTCATTGGGTGGGCAACACCGTTTACAGCACCGAGTTCCTGCAACAAGTGTTGGGCATGAACCCTGGCGACGTTTACAACCAGAAGCTCCTCGACAAGCGATTGAAGAGCGACGAGGACGCGGTGGGCAACCTTTATTATAACCACGGCTACGTGTTCTCTAACATAGACCCAGTGGAGCAGAACATAGAGGGCGACTCCATCGACCTTGAGATGCGCGTGCAGGAAGGCCCACAGGCTCACTTGTCGCACGTGCGCATCTACGGTAACAACCGCCTTTACGAGAACGTGGTGCGTCGTGAGTTGCGCACCAAGCCCGGCGACCTTTTCTCAAAGGATGCCATCATGCGTTCGTATCGTGAGATAGCAAGCATGGGACACTTCGACCCTGAGAAGATCAACCCGGACGTGAAACCTGACTACGAGTCGGGAACGGTAGACTTGAACTGGCTGCTTGAGCAAAAGTCCAACGACCAGATAGAGTTCTCTCTCGGTTGGGGTCAGACCGGTGTCATCGGACGTATCGGACTCACCCTCAACAACTTCTCCATGGCAAACTTGTTCCGCAAGAACAAGGAGCGCCGTGGCATACTGCCTATTGGTGACGGCGAGAAACTGTCGATAAGCGCGCAGACCAACGGTACTTATTACCAGAGCTACAACGCCTCCTACTCTACCAACTGGTTCGGAGGAAAACGACCAAACCAGTTCTCTGTGGGCTTCTACTACTCAAAGCAGACCGACATCAACAGCAACTATTGGAACCAGTCGGCTTACAACAACTACTATTATAACTTGTACGGATACAACTCGTATAGCTACAACTATTCCAACTACGAGAGCTATTACGACCCCAACAAATACATACAGTTGTTCGGAGCGTCTCTTGGCTGGGGTAAGCGCTTGCGTTGGCCAGACGACTACTTCACACTCTCCGTGCAAGCGGCATACACACGCTACATGCTGAAAAACTGGCGCTACTTCTACCTCATGACAAACGGTAACGCCAACAACCTCAACTTCAGCATCTCGATTAGCCGTGCCTCTACCGACAACCAACTCTACCCAAGAACGGGCTCTGAGTTCACCGCGAGCGTGACACTCACCCCGCCATGGTCACTTTGGGACGGCAAGGACTACAAGCATCTCGCCACAAACTCCAACTCGCCGACTTACGTCAACGAGCAAAAGACGAAATACAAGTGGATTGAGTATCACAAGTGGTCGTTCAAGTCGAAGACTTACACTGCACTCACCAACGGCCAGAAGTGCTTCGTGCTCATGACAAGGGCAGACATCGGATTGCTCGGCAACTACAACAAGTACAAGGAGTCTCCATTTGAGACATTCTACATGGGTGGTGACGGCATGAGCGGCTACTCTTCATACGCTGGCGAAGAGACCATCGGACTTCGCGGCTACGAGAACGGCTCTATTGCCTACAATGGCTATGCCTACGACCGCTTCACCTTGGAGCTGCGTTATCCGTTCCTTCTCGGCAACACCACCATATATGGACTCACCTTCCTTGAGGGTGGTAACGCATGGAGCAAGATAAGCAAGTTCAACCCATTCGACATGAAACGTTCGGCGGGTGTGGGCGTGCGCATCTACCTGCCAATGGTCGGACTCATGGGTATCGACTGGGGTTACGGCTTCGACAAGGACAACGTGAACAACCGCAGGGGCGGTTCTCAGTTCCACTTCGTCCTGGGACAGGAGTTCTAAACATTTCATGACATAGAGCGTAACAAAAGACACAAATCATTCGTCTAAAAGAATAAACATAACAAAGATGATGAAAAGAAACATTTTCAAATGTATTGCGCTTACGGCGATGATGCTCGCGTTGCCCCTTATGGGACATGCGCAGAAGTTCGCTCTCATAGACATGGAATATATCCTGAAGAACATACCTGCCTACGAGCGTGCCAACGAACAGTTGAACCAAGCCACAAAGAAGTGGCAAGCCGAGGTTGAAGCCCTCAACACCGAGGCTTCAACCATGTACAAGAACTATCAAAACGAGCTCGTGTTCCTCTCGAAAGAGCAAAAGAAAGCAAAGCAAGAGGAGATAATGAACAAGGAAAAGGCAGCGGCAGAACTCAAGCAGAAATATTTCTCACCCGAGGGCGAGCTGTATAAGAAGCGCGAGAGCCTCATGCAGCCCATCCAAGAGGAGATATACAACGCCGTGAAGGAAATATCCGACCTTAGAGGGTATAGCCTCGTGCTCGATCGCGCCTCCGACACAGCCATAATCTTCGGCTCACCAAAGGTCGACATCTCAGACGACGTGCTGCGCAAGCTCGGATACTCGCCACGCTAAAAAACAAGATAATAAACAAATAAAACAAACAACAATGAAAAAACTCTTATTATTCATCATGTTGATGGCACCGCTTGCCACCTTCGCACAGAAGTTTGGCAAAGTAAACACCCAGACCATCATGCAGGCGCTACCCGACATCGCAAAGGTTAACGGTGAGCTCCAGGCTCAACAGAAGACCTATGAGAACGACCTCAAGAGCATGCAAGACGAGCTCACACGCCAAAACGAGGCATACGAGAAAGGAAAGAGCACAATGAACCCTACTCAGCAGAAGCAGAAAGAGCAGGAGCTTCAGACTCTCTACCAAAAGATTCAGCAGACTTACCAGGACAACTCACAGGCTCTGCAGAAGAAGCAGCAAGACCTCATGCAGCCTATCGTGACAAAGGTGCGCAACGCCATTGACGCTGTGGGCAAGGCTGGTGGCTACACGTTCATCTTCGAGGATGGCGTGGCTGTCTACACTGGCTCCAATGTCGAGGATGTCACCTCAAAGGTGCAGGCCGAGATCACAAAGATGAAGTAAAACAAACCCTTTGGGAATAAACAAGGGCGGCAATGCTATGCCGCCCTCATATTTTCAGACTTTTAACCACCATGAAGAAACTCATCCTCTTTTTCATCGCCACGGCAACAATGCTTTCAGCCAACGCGCAATCGGAAACAACAACGCGTGAGCAAACCGCTATGACCATCAACCAAGATGGCCAACAGCCTGCCATTCGCTTCGGTTATCTCAGTTGCGACAGCGTTCTCCATGCCATGCCAGAATACACTGTGGCAATGAAAAACCTCAATGATCTGAAAGCGAAATATGATAGCGAAATGAAGCGCGTGGAAGATGAGTTCAACAGCAAATATGAGCTCTTCCTTGAGGGACAAAGCGACTTCGCGCCATCAATAAGGCAGAAAAGGCAAGCCGAATTGCAAGAGCTCATGGAAAAGAACAGGGCTTTCAAGAAGGAAGCCGCACGACTTCTTGAGCAAGCCAAGCAGGAAGCCATCAACCCTCTGAAAAAGACCATCCAAGCTAACATAACGCGCATTGGTCTGCAAAAAGGTCTTGCCTTCGTCGTTAATACCGATGGAGGCAACATGCCCTACCTCAACACTATAATGGGCGAAGATATTACGGAAGAGGTCATCAAGACCTCAAAATGATAGTATGCAACTGGAAAATACTATTCTTTTCCCACAAGAACCGGGACCAATTGGTGTCTTCGACTCTGGCTATGGAGGCCTGACTATCCTTCACGGCATCAGGCAGACTTTGCCTCAATACGATTACATATACCTTGGCGACAACGCCAGGGCACCATACGGTCCAAGGTCTTTCGACGTGGTTTATGAGTTTACGAGGCAAGCAGTGGAGCGATTGTTTTCCCTAGGTTGCCAACTCGTTATCATAGGCTGCAATACCGCGTCGGCTAAGGCTTTGCGCACAATACAACAAAATGACCTGCCTAAGTGGGACCCAAAAAGACGCGTGCTTGGCGTCATAAGGCCAACGGCAGAGATCATTGGAAACGTCACAAGAAATAATCATGTCGGACTGCTCGCCACCGAGGGTACGGTGAAGAGCCAAAGCTACGACATGGAGATACACAAGTTGTGGCCAAACATCAAGGTCACAGGACAGGCGTGCCCATTTTGGGTGCCTTTGGTGGAATACAACGAGGCAGATTCGCCCGGAGCCGACTACTTCGTGAAAAAGCGAATAGACCAGCTACTGGAAAAGGACCCCGACATCGACTCCATAATACTCGGCTGCACGCATTTCCCACTGCTCATGCCGAAGATCCTCAAATACACTCCGCAGGGAATTACCATCGTGCCGCAAGGTGAATACGTGGCAAGCAAACTGAAAGACTATCTTGGAAGACATCCTGAGATGGAGACTCGAATCACCAAGGGTGGAGAGGTAAGATACTACTCTACTGAGAACGCGACAAAGTTCATGGAATCCGCGTCAATATTCCTCCACGAGAGGATAGTAGCTACACACATAGAATTATAACTCACAAACAACACATAAAAGACATGCAAGAGACAAGACAAAACAAGATAGCACGATTGCTGCAAAAAGAGCTGGCTGAGATATTTCAAGGGCAGACGCGCCAAACCCATGGCATCCTCGTAAGCGTGACGCGTGTAAAGGTTAGTCCAGACCTGAGCATCTGCACGGCGTATCTCAGCATCTTCCCGCCAGAGAAGGCAAAAGACCTTCTCGAAAACATATGCAAGAACGAGAAGACCATACGCTATGACCTCGGCAAGAGAGTGCACAACCAGCTGCGCATAATCCCAGAGCTGCGTTTCTTCCAGGACGACAGTCTCGACTATATTGAGCGCATTGACAGCTTACTGAAACAGTAACTATCCGTTAGACAAAAACCATCACCAAAGGTGAATTTCCCTTTTTTCATAGCGCGACGTTATCTCTTCTCCAAGAAGAAGACTCATGCCATAAACGTCATCTCCACTATATCCGTCATTGGCGTGGCGGTAGCCACAATGGCTCTCGTCGTCGTCATGTCGGTGTTTAATGGTTTCCACGACCTCGTGGCAAGTTTCTTCACAAACTTCGACCCACAGCTCAAAGTGGTTCCCGTCACAGGAAAGTCTGTGGCAGCCGATGATCCCGCGTTGTATAAAATAAAGAAGTTGCCACAAATAGGCGTGGCAACGGAGACTTTCGAGGACATAGGACTTGCCGTATACAAAGGCCGGCAAGCCATGGTCACGATAAAAGGTGTGGACGACAACTTCGCGGACTTGACGCACATCACCGACATTCTCTACGGTGACGGACAATTCCAGCTTCACACGGCAAACCTTGATTACGGCACCCCGGGCATCCGCCTTGCCAACAACTTAGGGCTTAGCACGAGATGGGACAACTACTTGCGCATATATGCCCCTCAACGACAGGGACAACTCGACATGAGCAACGTGGAAGGCGGATTTGTGGTCGATTCATTGCTTGCCAGCGGTGTGGTGTTCACTGTCAATAACAGCAAATACGACAAGAGCTACATTCTCACGTCGCTCGGCTTCGCAAGAAGGCTCTTCAACGCCCAAGGCGAAGTAACGGCATTGGAACTGAGACTGAAGCCTGGCTCCAACTTCGAATCCGTGAAGAGCGAAATACAGGACATCACAGGCAAGCGCTTCAAAGTGGAGGACAGGTATGAGCAACAAGCCGACACCTTTAAGATAATGGAGATTGAAAAGCTAATGGCGTACATCTTCCTGACGTTCATCCTTGTGGTGGCATGCTTCAACATCATCGGCTCGCTGTCAATGCTCATCATCGACAAAAAGGAAGATGTTGTTACCCTTCGCAACCTTGGCGCCAGCGACAAGCAAATCACGAGGGTCTTCCTCTTCGAGGGCCGCCTGATATCAATCATCGGTGCGTTCTTCGGCATCGGTCTAGGCTTGCTTCTCTGCTTACTACAACAACAATTCGGGTTGGTAAGCATGGGAAGTGGCGATGGTTTCGTAGTCAACGCCTACCCTGTCAGTGTGCATTACACTGACGTGGCTATAATATTCCTCACCGTCATTGCCGCGGGTTGGCTGGCAGTGTACTATCCAGTAAGAGAACTAAGCAAACGGCTATTGAAATAACAAGCGACGCAAGGCTTTTGCTATGACATAAAAACTTGAAAAACAGGCAGTTCGGCATTTCAGCGTAATGTCGTCGGCTTATCAGTGAAAAGCCGACACGATATCAGTGAAAAGGCAACGCCTTTACGCTGATAAGCCGATGGCTTTTCAACGTAAAGCCAAAAGGAGCTCAATAGTTGCTATTATAACATCTAAAAAGGTCGTATCATACTCGTCTTGAGTATTGATACGACCTTTTCTTTTATATTTGCCTACCTTCCTATCATATTCGGATAAATACAAACACATACGACTTGCGCTTGGTTAAATATTGCTAATACTTATAAATTTTAAACATTTTTCGGGGG
>CAVAGT010000057.1:0-19665 GCA_963588155.1 Lachnospiraceae bacterium
TCTCTATCGCAAGCTGTCAGCGATATGGCAGCCAAAAGCGACGCAAAGATATATTTCAATGTTTTCATTGCTATCAATAATTTTCGTTCTTCAGATTCGGGTTTGCAGAAAGCTCTGCCGTTGGGATGGGATAGACATTGTACTTGCTTGCCGTGGAGCGTCCGTCCACGACACCGCCTTTCCACTGCCACTTGTAAGCTCCGCCGGAGAATTGACCATAACGAATGAGGTCTGTACGGCGGCAACTCTCCCAATAGAGTTCACGTGCGCGTTCGTCGAGGATGAACTGCAGCGTCAACTGAGCCTCATTGATGTTGCCGTCTGTGTTTCCGAAGGCACGCTGACGTATCTTGTTCACATAGTCCAACGCCTCGGCACGGGTCGCGCCTTTTCCGCCACGGAGAACACTTTCAGCCAGCATCAGATAGACATCAGCCAGACGGAACACGGGATAGTCGATATCCGCGCCCACGGCCCCCGTATTCGACGCTGCCTCTCCGGAATCTGTCAGATTGGAGTATTTCTCACCAAAGTATCCCTGGCTCTGGTCGTCGATAGCCTTCGTGAGCCATTGATCCTGTCCATCGGTATAGAACATATAGCGACTGTCGGCAGTTTCGTTGCCCGCAAACAAAGCAGGTAATTCTCCACGGACACGAAACATGCCCCAGCCGCCTGTAAGACCATATTTGGCAGGATCCTGTGAGCTGGAGTTTCCACACTCGCCACAGACAATATAGGTGGTCGCGCCCCAGGAAACGGTGTTCACGGCATCCACGACAAACGGGAAGATAATCTCGTTGGTGCGTTTGTCATTGTCCGCGTTGAACAGTTTGCCATAGTTCTCTTCAAGGGAATAGCCTGCGCCCATCACCTTCTTACAGTAGGTGATGCAGTCTGTATAGTGGTCGCCCGCGCCATAAACCTCCGCATTGAGATAAAGCTTGGCAAGCAAGGCCCAAGCCGCGCTCTTGGAAGCACGCCCATACTCGGCTGAAGACGCGTCGAGAAGTCCGTCGGCGCTTATCTCCTTCAGTTCCGACTCAATATAGCTGAACAGCTGGCTGTTGCCATATCGTTCCGGAATATACGAGCCTACGCCCATTGTCTCGTCTACGAAGGGGCCTTGGCCGAACAGGTCGAGAACATAATAGTAGGCCAGCGCGCGGAGGAAACGCGCTTCCGCACGGTAAGCCTGAAGATTCGCGCTGCCGGAGACCGCAGACTCCGTGGCATGACCGAGAAACTCGTTGCAGAGCGCGATAGTGTAATACGCGCGATAATAGGTGTCAGCCACCCAAGGGTCGTTGGCGTCCCAGGTCATGTATGTGAGATCCTCTATCTTGTCGCCAGAAAGCCATGTCCCCGCAAGCTCGTCCGTAGGGCATTCCTGAAGATTGAAGTAGCCACGCAGAAAGTCATGTCCGTTGTTGCTGGAAATGTCCGCATTGCCACCGCCCTGCTCCTGGCCAACGATCACGAACGACGCATAGAGCTTGGCCAATGCCATCTTGTAGCCTTCTTCCGAGCCATACACGACATCAGCGGTAGTCTGGCTGTCGGTGTGGGGCTGTTGGTCCAGGTCGCCCGTGCAGCTCATCAAGGCGCAGGCTGCTAATATTGTTATATATATATTTTTCATGTTGCTCATTTGTTTAGAAATCAAGTCCGACAGTAAGTGAGTAAATTCTTGGACGAGGATAAACGCTCATGTCGATACCGCCCTGGTTCTCGGGATCCACGCCGGTATAGTTTGTGATGGTAAACACGTTCTGTACCATCAGCGACGCGGTCAAGGAGAACCATTTGCTGATCTTCCCGAAATTATACGACAGCTGAACGTTGTCCATCTTCAAGAACGAGGCGTTCTCCACATAGTAGTCGCTCTCATGCTGACGTTTCTGGAAACGGGTCTTCAGATAGCTGCTGTTCAATCGGTTCAACTGATAGTCGTTGTACGACATGGTTTCCCAGGCACCGGTATTCATTGCCATGCCATTATAGAGGTAATTGCCTATGTTGGCACGGAGCGAGGTGCTGAGGGTCAGCTTTTTCCATCGTATGGATGTGGAGAAGCCAAGAATCCAGTCGGGCGCGGGAGAATGGTAGTGGTAGAGGTCGTTTGAGTCTACTGTGCCATCACCGTTGAGGTCTGCATAGAGACCCTCTATCGGCATTCCATTCTCGTCATAGATTTGCTTGTACACATAATAGCTATACGGCTCGTAACCCTCGGAGAGCACCTGCACATAGTGTGACTCTATGGCACCGGCAAGCGTGTTGGGCGACTCTGCCCGGTCGTTCAGTCGAAGGTTTGTTATCTCGTTGCTCTGGTAAGTGGCATTGGCGCTGAGGTCCCATTGCCAAGTGTCTGTCATGACAGGCGTGGCATTGATTGAAATCTCGTAGCCCTCGCTCTTGATGTTGCCCACATTGCTCAGCATCTGCTTGTTGAAGTTTGTTCCGGCGGCAACGGGAACCGTGGCCAACAGGTTTTCCGTCTTGCGGTTGTAATAGTCGAACGAACCCGTCAGCCTGTCGCCGATGATGCCGAAGTCGAAGCCGAAGTTCCATGCCTTGGTGGTCTCCCATGTAAGGTCGCTGTTGTATGCCGACGGACGATAGGTGTGGATCGGCTTTCCGCCGAACATATAGTAAGCGCCACTTTGACTCTCGGTATAGAGAGGCAGATAGCTGTAGTTGGCTATTCCGTCTTGCTGACCTGTCACGCCATAGCTGGCCCTGAGTTTCAAGTTGTTGAACGCGGGCTTCAAAGCCTTGAAAAACTTCTCCTCGGAGACGCGCCATCCAAGAGCCACCGACGGGAATGAGCCCCAACGGTTGTTCTGGCTGAAACGGGAAGAAGCGTCGCGGCGAACACTGGCAGAGAGAAGGTATTTGCCATCGTAACTGTAGTTTACGCGACCATAGTAGGAAAGTAGGACGTGTCGCTGGTCGTCTGCCGCCGATGCTGCCTGCTGCTCTGCCGGGGTCTTGTCGTTCAACTCCACATAGGCAGCGTATGTGTACTTCCAGAACTGATAGTCGTAACCTGCGGTCACGTCGATGTTGCTCTTTATATTGTCAAAATACTTGCTATAGTTCAGATAGAATGTCAGCAGGCGATTGTTGTTTTTCTGCGGGCCATAGCCGTAATTTCGTCCACCGGTATTGTAATACTGATAAGCCTCCTTGGGAACATAAATTTTACCCTGACCCTTCGACCAGTCATAACCCAAGGTCAGATGCGCGTGGAGGTCGGGCAGGAAATGCATGCTGTAGTCTGCGTCAAAACTTCCAACCACGCGATAGACATCAGATGTTGAACTGTAGTTGTTGAGAAGTCCGACAGGGTTGCCGGTCGCTCCGGTAATTGGCACGCCGTTGGCATCTACAGCCTCGTAGTATCCCAAGAATGCGTCGGAGCCGGAATAGACGGGCGAACAAGGATTGTGGGTGGCACCGCCCCAAATGGCATTGGTGTTAGCAAAGCGTGTGTCGCTGTAAGTTCCCTTCAAGTTGACATTCAACTTCAAGTGGTTGTCCAGCAGAGTTGGTGTCAGGGACAGGCTGCCGGTGTAGCGGGTCATGTTGTCAGTCTTCAGAATACCGTCCTGGTTGTTGTAGCCTAAAGACAGACGATAAGGAAGGGTTCCCACCTTGCCGGAGATGCCCACGTTATTGTCCGTGCCAAAGGCTGTCTTGAAAATCTCGTTGTTCCAGTCGGTATTCACGTCGTCGTTGAGCAATGACTTTTGGCGGTCAGTGCCATAGGTTTTCACGAGACTGTACATCTCGTCACGGCTGATCATATCTGCCGTCTTGGTGCGTGTCTGCAACGAATTGGTAGTGGAGAAACTTATCTTGGGCTTCTTCGAGTCGGAGCCTTTCTTGGTCGTGATAATAATGACACCGTTTGACGCGCGCGAACCATAGATGGCGGTTGACGACGCGTCTTTCAAGATGGTCATGCTCTCAATGTCGTTGGGGTTTATAAGGCTTAAGAAATTGCACCGTTCCTGTCAATGTCTTGCCACCTTGGGCCAACGACACCAAAGGAAAGAGTATCCATAAAAACAGGATACTATAATAGTGCTTCCTTATGAAAATTGAAGTATACCACATATTATATTTGTTTTTAGGTTTTAAAATCTTGGTGCAAATTTGTCCAATTATCGGTATATTTCAAAATCCATTTCAGACAAAACGTTGTCCATTTTAGACATGGTGCGAATATGCGCTAACTTTTGCCCATCGCGGTTTCACCAACCACGGAAAGGGGCATGGACTACATGAAAACCGTCGCTGCCAAGCATAAAAAAACAGGGCTTGCTTCGCGGCTTATGCTGCTCCGCTCACCCTGGGTTGAGATTTATACAACGCCCTTGCTGGGGCTAAATGTAAACAACAGATATAAAATCGGGTCATCCCAAGACGAGCCATTTTGGTGGTTTTGCCTTTGCAGTGGAAAGCCCGGTGACATAGCACTGGAAAGTCGGTGACATAGCACTGAAAAGCCACCGACATAGTACTAGAATGTCAATGACATAGCACTGGAAAGCCGAAGAGGGTCTAAAACTGTCCGTTTTGCCTTGGTCTTGCCACAAACTCGGTGTGAAGGGTTTCCATCGGGCGTTCCTTCAGATCGATGAGGATATTAGGCGTGTTACCGTTGGCTATGATGACCTTTATGCCGGCATTGGCCACCTCGTGGGCGGTCTTCGCCTTTGACGTCATGCCGCCACGCCCATGGCTGCTCTTGCTGGGGAGTATATACTCGCTGATGTCCTTGTCGTAGTATACCGATGGTACGACGCGAGAGGCCGGCACCTTCGGGTCTCCATTGTAGATGCCGTCCACGTTGGAGAGCAAGACGAGAGTGTCGGCGTTCATCATGCGCGCCACCAGACCGGAGAGCTCGTCGTTGTCGGTAAACATCAGCTCGGTGATGCACACGGTGTCGTTCTCGTTGATAATAGGCAAGACCCCGTTTTCCAACATCACTTGCATGCAAGCCTTCTGGTTCTTGTATTGCTCCTCCGACCCGAAGTTCTCCTTCATGGTGAGCACCTGGCCTATCTTGACGTTGTATTCGCGGAAGAGGCTATAGTAGAGGCCGATGAGCTTCACCTGTCCGATGGCAGAGAAAAGCTGGCGTTGCTCCACGTTGTCCAACTGATGCCCCGTGTGATACTCCGCACGCCCTGCCGCAACGGCACCGGAGGAGACCAACAATACCTCATAGCCGTGTTGACGGAGCCATACTATCTGGTCGACGATAGACGACATCCTTGTCACGTCCAGTTTGCCATCGGGACGCGTCAGCACGTTGCTGCCGACCTTCACTACAATTCTTTTCATCTTCTGCTTGCTGTTTTAGTTTGCCATCACTTGCCTGTCATCGCAGGCTTCCCTTCAAACCTTGTATCACGGCATTGGTGAACCCAGCCTGTTCCATGGCGTTGAGCCCGCGTATGGTCATGCCGCCGGGGGTGGTCACCTTGTCGATGGCTGCCTCGGGATGCTCGCCTGTGGCTTGCAAAAGCTCCACTGCGCCCTTCACGGTCTGGAGAACTATCTTTTGGGCGTCCTTGGCCTTGAAGCCCATCTCCACGCCGCCTTCCACGTTGGCCCTCACATAGCGCATGGCAAAGGCTATGGCGCACGACATGGCGGTGGCGGCAGGGAAGAGGCGTTCCTCCATTATGAGGCTCTCGCCCAGCTCATCGAAGATGTCGGTCACCGTCTTGGTATCCGCTGAGGACGCATCCACCGGCGTGATGAATGTCATCGACTGCTTGTAGGCTATGGCGATATTTGGCATCACGAGGAAAAACGCAGGGGTGGTGCCATCCTTGTCGAGCCACTCCTTGATATTGGCGGACGGCACGCCGGCAGCCACCACTATGAGTTTCTGGATCTTGTAGTCGAGCACGTCCTTGATGCCCGCCAAGGTCTTCTCCACGCACCATGGCTTGACCACCACGCAAACGATGTCGGCTCCTTGGCAAGCCAGTTGGTTGTCGAGCGTCACGCTGGCGCCTTCGCTCGCAAAATGGTCCAACACGGGTTGGTTGTGGTCGGACACCGTGATGTCGGAAGGAGTGAAGTTGTCACTCTTCAAAAGACCTTCAACCATGGCACCGCCCATGGCTCCGGCTCCTATAACAGATATTCTCATAGCCTTTTATAGTTAATAATGTGTGCAAATGTACAAAAAACATCAATCAAAGCCAACCTTGCGATGTTTTTTTTCTTGATATTGTGTCATATGCCTAACTATCGGGCTGTCAATACCAAGCATACCTCTACATAGGGAAAACCGATCGGCAATATTCCTCCTTGAACCACAAAAGATATATAGGGTCAACAAACACAAAGTCATCTTTTTGCTTCTCTATGATGTCTTTGTTTTGTAGCATTTTCTTGTTTTTGACAATCGTGTTAGGATTGCCGAGATTATAGACTCGCTTCGCCGCTTGCGAAGAAAATTGTTGCTCTCCGTCGGCAATGGCCTTGAGCATCTCTATCTGCGTGGGGCTCAAGTTCTCCGTGTCGTTTTGGAACATTGGCGTGTTGATGTTGATTACTTGTTTCAATCCCAACGTAAACACTTCCTCTGTCACATCGGATGCCGTAAAGGTCCATACGAAATAGCAGAGCTGCTGTAGATACCAAGAGTGGCAAGACACGGTGTCGCATATTCTGTCCGCCATATCCACGGAAATATGCTTGCCTGTCTTTTCGAAGGCTTGCTGTATGAACGGGATCCAGTGTTCCTTGGCTATTTTTTGCATAAAAATAACCTGACCAAAACGATAGAAAGGACTGTTAGCGTTGTTGAAGATGTTGAGCATCATGTTTCGCTTGCTGCCGTAGAGGCAATAGGACGTGAGCTGTTGATGCTGCCACACGGAGCGCATCTTGCCCTCCATGTCCTTGTATTCGGGGAGATTCGCCAACTGCTGGAACTCATCAATGCAAACTATGATCTTGACATCTTTCTCCTCAGCCAGTTTCTCAGGCAGTTGCAAGATGGCCATCTTGTCTCGCTCCTGTGGCACAAACTTCAAGTCGAAAGCCATGAAGTCTGTGATTTGGTCGCTAAGCACCACTTGCGGAACAACCCCTGTCAAGAATTTCCTGGCATCTTCCATCCATCGTTCTACCTTGGATGACGCGCAAGCAATCACTTGGCTGGCGAACGTGCGATAGAACTCTGCCTCTGAGCCGATGCTGAAAGCGTCTATGTAGCACACTCTCACGCTCTTGTCTTCTTCGCTTAATTCGCTCATTGCTTTCTTGACAAGCGACGACTTTCCCCATCTACGTGGTGAGATAAGCATCACGTTGATATGGGAAGAAAGCAGCTGCTTGAGCAAGGCCCTGTCTTCCTGGCGATCGATGAAGTTCTCGTTGGTAGCCAGTGTTCCAAACTGGAACGGAGATTTATGCGTTGTCATATTCCTGTGGTTTATGGCAAAGTTACTAAATATTACCCAAAGGTAAGTTACCCAAGGGTAATATTTAGCTTTTTTAAGCGAACAGCAGCAATGAGCAGATGCATCAAATGGGACAACCAGAAAAGGAACGGCGCGCAAGAGTGATAAATTGTGTTAATTATCCACAACAACTACAGATACGATGCAAGAAATGGATAAATTTGTGCTTTATATAGTAAATATTTAAATTCGGACGATTTATGAAAGCTACGTTTAACAATTGGTACAGGGCATTGACAGCCATGCTGCTGACGATGCTGGGGTTCTCATCTTGCGGTGGGAATGGACAGAACGGTGACGATGGTATTGAATGTCTCTATGGCACCCCTACAAGCACGTTCCAAGTGAAAGGCAACGTGACCGATGAAGAAGGCACCCCCATCCAAGGCATCAAGGCAAAGGTAGAAGTAGGAATCGGAGGATTGGGGAAAGGCAACATAGTAGCCGAAACAGACAGCAAAGGAAACTATGTCTTGGACAATGCCATGATTGGCACCCCTACTTCTTCGAAAATGAAAGTCATATTCGAAGACGCAGACGGCGATGCCAATGGAGGGACTTTTGCCAACGACACCGTGCAAGGCGAAGACCTGACCATCAAGCAGACTTCCGAAAGAAAAGATACATGGAACCTTGGCTCTTATGAGATTACTGCCAACGCAAAGCTAAAGAAAAAGCAATAATCCCTATCTCGCTTGTAGCCATGACAAAAACAGAACCCCTGTCATTGCGCCGCCGTCTCGCCTTAGAGATTTGGCGCAAGGCATACAACCGGCAAGTGGAGGAGCATCCCTTGCGCCAGCTCTTTTGGGAATGTACGCTGCGGTGCAACTTGCATTGCCGCCACTGCGGAAGCGACTGCAAGGTGAAAGCCAACGCCAAGGACATGCCCTTGGAAGACTTCCTGCGTGTGCTCGACAACATCAGGCAGCATACCGATCCCCACAAGGTTTTCGTCATCGTGACAGGCGGCGAACCGCTTATGCGCGAGGATATAGCCGAGTGCGGCAGGGCGATCTACGAGAAAGGATTCCCTTGGGGCATGGTGACCAACGCCCTCTTCCTCTCTCCGCGGAAGCTGGACTCTCTTCTGCAAGCCGGTCTCCACACCATGACAATCAGCATGGACGGACTGGGCGAGGAGCACAACTGGATGCGCGGCAACACGCACAGTTTCGACATGGTTTCGCGGGCGATAGACATGCTGGTTGCCCATCCCGAAATAAAATACGACATCCTTACTTGCGTAAACCGCCGCAATTATCCTCATCTCGAAGCCATCAAGAAGTTCTTGATTGAGAAAGGCGTGAAAAGGTGGCGAGTGGTGGCAGTGTTCCCCGTGGGGAGGGCTGCCGCCGACCCCGACATGCACCTCAAGGCAGAGGAATACAGGGGCATTTTGGAGTTTATAAAGCAGACCCGAAAGGAGGCACAGATAGAATGCAGCTATGGTTGCGAGGGATTCATGGGCAACTATGAGGGCGACATCCGCAACTACTTCTTCGGCTGCCAAGCCGGTGTCACAGTAGGCTCGGTCTTGGTTGACGGCTCCATCTCGGCATGCGCCAGCATCCGCTCCAATTATCATCAGGGCAACATCTATCGTGACGACTTCTGGCAGGTGTGGAACCAAGGTTTCGCACCTTACCGCGACAGGGAGTGGATGAAAAAAGACGATTGCGCCGAGTGCAAATACTTCAGATATTGCCGGGGCAACGGCATGCACCTGCGCGACGACGAGGGCAAGCTCATCATGTGCCCTCTGCATAGGCTAAAAGAAAAAACAAATGCCTTATATGAAGTTTCTGCCCGTTAGACAATGCTCATGCCGAGCGTACCAAAAATAAGGGTGTGTCATTTCTGACACACCCTTATCGTTTATTTCATACCCAACTGGTACATTATAAAGCCGTAGATGTCGGCGGTTTCTTCGAGTTGCTTGCTCAGCGGTTTGCCGCCACCGTGTCCAGCCTTGCTGTCGATGCGGATCAGCGTGGGGGCGTTGCCTGCCTGTGCCTCTTGCAGGGCGGCCGCGAACTTGAAGCTGTGGGCAGGCACCACACGGTCGTCGTGATCGGCGGTGGTCACCATCGTGGCGGGATAGCTCACACCATTCTTCACGTTGTGCAGGGGAGAGTAGCCCTTCAGGTACTCGAACATCTCCTTGCTATCAGCACTCGTACCGTAGTCGGGCGCCCAGTTCCATCCTATGGTAAACTTATGGTAGCGGAGCATGTCCATCACTCCCACCTCGGGAATGCACACCTTGAAGAGGTCGGGACGCTGCGTCATGCAAGCTCCCACGAGCAGACCGCCGTTGCTGCCGCCCATGCAGGCGAGGTGCTGCTTGTCGGTATACTTGTTGGCAACGAGCCATTCACCTGCGGAGATGAAGTCGTCAAACACGTTCTGCTTCTGCATCTTCGTGCCCGCCAAGTGCCAGTCTTCACCATACTCGCCACCACCGCGCAACACTACATAGGCGTAGATGCCGCCCTTCTCCAGGAACGGGATGCGCATGGAGGAGAAGTAAGGAGGATAGGTGACGTTGAAGCCACCGTAGCCATACATCAGCACAGGGTTCTTGCCGTTCTTCTTCATGCCCTTCTTGTAGGTGAGGAAGATAGGTATCTTGGTACCATCCTTCGAGGTGTAGAATGCCATCTCCGAGGTGTAATCGGCGAGCTTGAAGTTCACCTCCGGCGCACTGTATAGCTGGCTCTTGCTCGTTGCGAGATCATACTGGTAGATGCTCGTCGGAACTGTATAAGAGGTGTAGCTGAAGAACAGTTCCTTGCGCTCGCGCTTGCCACTGAAGCTGGCTGAGCCAACGCCCGGCAAGGCAATCTCGCTGAGCTTCTCACCATTTATATTATAAAGGTACGCGTGGGAGCAGTTGTCCTTGGTGTAGGAGAGCACCATCTTGTCTCCATCTACGAAGGTCACGCCCTCCAGCACGGCATCACCCTCGGGTATCAGCTCCTTCCAGTCGCCGTAGCCCGGCTTGTCGAGCGAAGCCACCATCATGCGGTACTTGGGCGCACCAGCGTTGGTGAGGACATAGACGTTGTTGCCGATGAACTCCACCGGACTGTATGACTTAGAGCAGTCGCCCGTCATCTGTATAAACTGCGAGTTGGGTTGACGTAGGTCACGCACGTAGAGGTTGATGCCCTGGTCCATGCCCGACTCGTAGAGGAACATCATCGTTTCCTCCTTGTTCACGTCCACGCTATAGAAGCGCAGCGGATTGGCTGGGTTCTGATAGAAGAGCTGGTCTTGGCTCTGCGGTGTGCCCATCTTGTGATAGTACACCTTCTGCACCTCGTTCTTAGCCGAGGTCTCCTTACCCTTCTCAGGAGCATCGTAAGCACTGTAATAGAAACCATCACCACACCATGTGGCACCCGTGAACTTCGCCCACACGATGTGGTCGTCGAGCAAGGTCTGGGTCTTCACGTCCATCACATAGATTTCCTCCCAGTCGCTGCCGCTTCGGGAGATGGTGTAGGCGAAATACTTGCCGTCGTGACTGAAGGAAATGTCCTTCAAGGCCACCGTGCCGTCGTCGCTCAACTTGTTGGGGTCGAGGAACACCCTTTGTTCGCCTCCCAACTTGTCCATCTGGTAGAGCACGGCCTGGTTTTGCAGTCCGTTGTTTTTGTAGACATACCACTTGCCGTTCTTCTCGAAGGGCGTATACACCTTCTCATAGTTGGACACCTCCTTGAGACGCTTCAAGTATTTGGCGCGCTGTGGTATCTTGGCGAGGTAGGCATTGGTGACAGCGTTCTCTGCATCCACCCAGGCTGCCGTGATGGCACTGGTGTCGTTCTCCAAAGGTCGGAAAGGGTCTGCCACTTTCACGCCGAAGTATTCGTCCACGGTGTTGTCCTTGGGGGCAGTGGGATATTTCAGTCCTTGTCCCATCACCGTCATGGCGGTCATGGCCATGGCGGAAGTAAGTAATAGTTTGTTCATATTGCGCAATTGTTATCTGCAAATTGATTGCAAAATTACATATTTTTATACGACAAGCAAACATAATGCGCATGAAAAGGCTTTGTTTCAAATAAAAATCGCACCTTTGCAACCGTGTAACAAATTGTAGAAGGTATGAAGATTGTAAAGTTCTTGAAGGATTGGTCGTTGCCGTTGAGCATGGCACTTGGTGCCATCATCTATTTCGTTTTCGCCTACGTGCCAGCGTTGGAGCCTGTGAGCGACTGGTTCACACCCATCAGCAGGCCGATACTGCCGTCGTGCATGTTCCTGATACTTTTCGTGGTGTTCTGCAAGGTGGATTTCACGAAGCTCAGGCCCGTGAAGTGGCACCTTTGGGTAGCGGTGCAGCAAGTGGTGTTCGTGTTGGCGGTATTAGGACTTATCCTCGTGTTCCACTTGCAAGGAGAACCCTTGATGCTGATGGAGGCCCTGCTTGTGTGCATCATCGGACCCTGTGCCGCTGCCAGTTCGGTGGTCACGGCGAAGTTGGGCGGCAGCATGGAACAGATGACCACCTACACCTTCATCTCCAACTTCATCACCGCCGTGATGATACCGCTCTGCTTCCCATTGATCGAGAAAGGCGGCCACATGACCTTCTTCTCTGCCTTCATCCGTATACTCTACCAAGTGAGCATAGTGCTCGTGGTGCCTATGGGCTTGGCGTTCATCGTGAAGCATTGCTTCCACCGCCTCCACCGCCGCATCATCAGCATCAAGGACCTTGGCTTCTATCTTTGGGACGGTTCGCTCATCTTGGTGGCAGGCACCACGATGCGCAACATCATGCACTCTGGCACCTCACTCATGTTCATCCTCGTGATTGCCGTCTTGTCGTTGCTGCTATGCATCGTGCAGTTTGCCACGGGTCGTTTCATCGGCCACTATTTCGACACCACAGTGGAGTCGGGGCAGGCATTGGGGCAAAAGAACACGCCTTTCGCCATCTGGGCAGCCACTGCCTACCTCAACCCATTGTCTACAGTGGGGCCAGGCTGCTACGTGCTATGGCAGAACCTCATCAACTCGTTCGAGATTTTTCATTATCAAAGGAAGCAGGAGCAGGGAAAATGATGGCATGCCCTCTCCGCATCAGGTATTAGATTGGACATATTGGCGTTCGGTTCGCAACCTTCAAGTTGTACAATCTTTCAATTTGCACGAAAAGATGGAGAATGATTATCGTATGACATGACACAATTGATTGACTTCCACATCGAAAGTACTTGGGTCTTTGGCTCTTTTCCTGATGGCAGTCTTGTAATTGTATATAGTCTGTGTAGAATAGAACAGAAGGGTAGCCAATTCCTGGCCATCGGTAATGCCAAGTCGCATCAAGGCATAGATACGCAGTTCCTTGGTGAGGCAATTGGGAGCAGGAAGAACAATCTGCTTGTCAGGTTGTAGCAGGAGGTTGAACTCGTCCACAAAATTGGGGTATAGGTCGATGAAAGCCTTGTCGAAACGGATATAGAAGTTGGCAGCCTCATCTTCTGCCAGTTTGTAACTATTGATAGTGGTCAAGAGATCGCCGGTTTGCTTTGCCTTGATCTTGCGGCTCACCAACTTGCGATAGTCGTCCAGCTTCTTGATATACACGGCGCTGATGTCCAAGAACAGATGCATATAGGTTTCCCTGTGCCTGTTGGTGTTGACCAACTTTTGGTTCAGATTCTCCAGGAGGTCATTCTGGCTTTTTACCTGTTTACGGCTCTTGCTCAACCGTTGGTTCATCATGAAAGCAAAAATCGCCATGGCAAGGAAGCCAAGCGACAGAATGCTCACAATGATGAGTGACGCGGTTATGATACGGTTCTTGCGCACTTCCGCTTGGTGATTAGCCTCTGTGATGAGTGGGAGTACGCGAGAAATCTCTACCATTCGGAGACGGTTGTTGTAGAACTGCGCGTCCTCCATCGAACAATTGATATACTTGGCCACCCTTTTGGCATAGGAGGCATCCTTATTGTATAAATAGGTGGAGAACTCTTGAAGGGCAAGATTTTCCTTCAGTGGGCATATCAAGTCAGATATGGCTGCTTCGACGATGTATTTCTCATACGAATCCATCTGCCCGGCCTCCAGATAATAGCGGGCCACGCAATAAGCCGACGAGGCATGCACACGGCTGTTGAGCGGACTCATGGCAAGTGCTTTCTTGTAGAGATGAATCACTTTGGGGGCTGTATGGTTCTTCAGATATTCATATTCTCCAGAAAGATAATGGTAAAGGGCGGTATTCTTGTTGCCCATATGCTCAAGAGTTTTGCCAAGATAGAATTGGTTTTTCGCGACCAATCCTTCCTGAAACTCCGATTTGTCGCAGAAAGTCTCCCAATAGTTGTATACCCAAGCCAAAGTGTAATAATAGTATTGCAGCAAGTTTGACGGCATTTTGCCCACATTCATCGACAGCATCAAGTCTTCTGCCTGACTGTAAAAACCGCCTGTGGACAATACCGCCGCACGGTTGATCTTGTTCAAGTGGATATAATAATCATCCTGGAGTTGCTCGGCAAGCTCGTAGCCCTTCTTGGCATACGCCATTGCAGAGTCATAGCGGTAAGTGTAATACTCCCGGTAGATTTTGTTGTAGAAACTGAGCTGTCTTCGCTTATCTGAGTTCATGTGAAGCTGCCTCTTGAGCTGGAGCAGCTTCTCCTCTTTCTGTTGTGAATACTTCTCACGCTGCGCAATATAGCTGTCCAAACGACGAAACAACAGTTCCTCGTTTTCCGAAGCGGCACTTGCCATGGGCGGCATCATCATCAAGAACCACAACAGAAGTTTCATCATAGCCTTGTTCTTTATTGTCGTTACTAATAAGGTACAGGAAGGCAAAAACTGTTTTCCCGATGTAAAGATACAACTATTATTTCTCTTTTCAACATCTACTTTACTAAAAAGTATTAATTTGGTTTTTAATACTGATATATAGCCTGTTATATTCTCTAAACAAAGTCTCAATGTCTACTTGCCATCTATATACGGCAACAAGGGAAAGCTTATTGACTTAATTTTGCAACCGCAATCGAAACGCATTCGATGCCAAGTAGAAAACCTTTCAAAACTCGAACTTTCAAAACTCGAATAAACAACTATCATAAACATGAAGCACTTGAAATTTCGTACCTTATCGGTGGCTTTGGTTGCCATGTCAGCTGCCAGTCAACTGTACGCACTTCCTTCAGACAATTCTGACGACAAAGAAGAGAAAAAGGAAGAGCGCAATGTGATGCTCAACGCATCTGATGCCAATAAGCCTCGTGAAATCCAGATAGGATTGCCCAGCGAGGATGTAACCGTGTATGAGAATGGCTTGCCTGCCGTTTACTCTTCTTCCGTGCACAAGTTGTCTGCCCATTGGCGCAGTGATGCCTCTTTGAAAGGTACCGACTTGATGACCCCGTCCGAATCGGCTATCGCCACAGGAAATATCGCGTATGCGGTTTCGGCTTTCAGTGAGTTAGGCCAAAAGGCGTTCAAGGGTAAGCTCAACTATAAGGCAAATCATTTCGGGATGCAGAACTTCGACTTGAATCTCTCTGGTGGAATTGGCGACAACTGGCTCTATACAGCCAGCATATATCAGAACTTCGACCCTGGCAGTTTCAAGCTTCGCTTTACAGATTATGCCGACCGCACCCAGCTCTACCATCTCGGTATCACTCGAGTCCTGAATGAGAGCAAGGGGCGCATCTCCTTGTTGTATAAGTATTCCAACAGCAAGAACCCTGGCAATTTTGCCAATGCCGCTCCGTTCGTCTATTCTGGTGACGGCAGCATCAAAAAGATTGATAGTTTCGACCCAGGACTCAACTCTTATGTGCAACGTCAAGGGTCCTTCCAGTACTTGAATACCAAGACGGGCAAGATGGAAACATGGAACATGAGCGACGGCAGTGACAACCAAGCCCATGAGATAGCGCTCATTAGTCAGTACCAGTTTGACAACGGGTGGTTGTGGAAACTCAATGCCAAGTATATGAATGCTCCCCACGCCAACTATGTGGACTATGGCGGCAGCACCATCTCGGAGGTGAGCGAAGCGGATGGCTATCAGTTGTCTGACGGCTCTGCTTACAGTGGCCTGATAGAAGGCCGTCGCACTTGGTTGCATATAGGCAAGGTGAGCAATGCGCTCCTGACGACGGAAGTCAGCAAGCAACTCAACAACCACAAGCTGATGATTGGCTTGAACGAGTGGTACTATCATCTCGATTATTATTCTTCGTCCTTTCAGTGGGCAGGCACCGTCGAAACTTATCCCCGCACCTTGAGCCAGATGTATGTCAATCCGCTCGACCCTACGCAGACCGCCCGTCGTTCGGAGACCTACGGCTATAATGAGCTGAGTCCTGAATATACCAAGGGCTCGGAGAACAAGTTGGCACTCTATTTCACCGACGAGTGGAGGGTAACCCCCAAGTTCAAGGTGTTCTATGGCGGACGCTTGGAATACTACCGTATGGCGGCAGACCAGATTTCCACGCCACGATTCCAAGGCTTCCATATAGGAAATTACAACACCTACTCCACCTCTTCGGATGGTTCAATAGTATCGACAGCGCACAACATCGAGGCGAAGAATGTGACCAAGAACAAGCTCAACTATGCGGCCACCTTACAATTGACATACAACCTTACCCGCCAGTTTGGCTTGACGGCCGACGCAACCGTGGCCACCCGATTTCCGCGCATCAGCGAATATGCGGGAACTGGACCTACGGAAGAGCAATACAAGCGTGTGACCATCCCGTTGATTCGTGGCGGCGTATTCTACAGGAACAATTGGATAGACCTTTCTTCGATGGTGACCTATATCTCCAAGTCGAACAACATCGACCAGCAGAACCTCACCAAACCTGGTACGACAGAGGGCAAGACCGTATTGCTCATATACAATATCCAGACCTTAGGATGGACCACCTCTGCCGAGATCAATCCCTTCAAGAACTTCCACGTGCACGCCCTCTTCACTTACCAAAAGCCTGTGTACAAGAACTACAATGCGAGCGTGACATTCAGCGACGGACAGACGATGGGAGTAAATGCCAACAACATGATAGTACAGGAAATCCCACAGGTGCTCTTCGAACTGGACCCGAAGTACGACATCACCAAGAATCTGAACGTCTGGTTGAGCTTCCGTTATTTCGGCAAGACATATGCCAACTTGCAGGAGGCACTCTACTTCAATGGGCACTGGGAAACATTCGGCGGCATCAACTGGAACGTGAACAAGAAACTGAGCCTTGGCGTGAGCGTCGTCAACATCTTCAACGAGAAGGGAGCCAAGGGCACCATCAGCGGCTCCGAGCTGATAACCAAGGATGAGGCAGGAAAGTATGCCGGCAGGTATATGAGTGGCAGCTATCTCCGCCCGTTTACGGTGGAATTCTCCGCGGGAATCAATTTCTAAGACAATAAAGGGACGTGTTATAACGTACTTATAATAAAACAACAATCACATAAAAACCAAGGAACAATGAAAAAGGTATTTATGCTTATTGCGGCGATGTGCATGACTTCTCTCATGGCATCCGCACAAAAGACTATCCGGGTTTCGACCGACAAGACCGACCTCGTGATGCAAGTATCTCCCAAGGGGCGCCTCTACCAGGTGTATCTGGGCGACAAGTTGAAGAACCCTTCCGACTACAACAGTCTGAAGTGGGATGTGTATGCGGCATCCGACGTATCCGTTAGTCAGCGAGGCCATGAGGTTTACGCCACCTCCGGCGCAGAGGACTACTTCGAGCCGGCCGTGGCAGTGACACATGCCGACGGCAACATGACCACCTATTTATATTACCAGTCTTCCGAGGAGAAAGCCATCAAGGGCGGCACAGAGACCATCATCACCCTTCAGGACAAGGTGTATCCTCTGACCGTGAAGCTCCATTATGCAGCCTACCCCAAGGAGAATGTCATCAAGGCGTGGAGTGAGATATCCCATAAGGAAAAGGCACCTGTCACCCTCTGGAGATACAGCTCCACCATGCTCTACTTCAAGGCAAACAAGTATTTCGTCACCAATTATCACAGCGACTGGGCCAAGGAAGGTCAGCCTGAGACTTGCCAGTTGACAGCTGGCAAGAAGATTGTGGACACCAAGCTCGGCACCCGTGCTGCCATACACGAAGAACCATTCTTTGAGCTTGGCTTCGACGAGCCTGCCAAGGAGAATGAGGGCAAGGTGATGCTCGGTACCATCGGATGGCCAGGCAACTTCCGTTTCACTTTCGAGGTGGATAATGTGGGGGCACTCCGTGTCATCCCTGCAATCAATCCATACGCTTCTGACTACAAGTTGAAGGCAGGCGAGACATTCACCACCCCGGAGTTTATCTTTGCTCTAAGCGACAATGGCATAGGAGAGGCTTCCCGTAACTTGCACAATTGGGCTCGCCTGTATCAGGTGAACATGGGAATGGAAGGCCGCCTTACGCTCTTGAACAACTGGGAGAACACTGGCTTTGACTTCAACCAGCAGAGTCTTGCCGAACTGATGAAGGATGCCAAGGACCTTGGTGTGGACATGTTCCTGCTCGATGACGGTTGGTTTGCCAACAAGTATCCTCGCAAGGACGACCACGCAGGTCTTGGCGACTGGGAGGCAAACAAGAACAAATTGCCCGAGGGTATTCCCGGATTGGTAAGAGATGCCAAGAAAGCCGGTGTGAAGTTTGGCATTTGGATTGAGCCTGAGATGGTAAACCCGAAGAGTGAGCTTTTCGAGAAACATCCCGACTGGGTCATCATGCAGCCAAAGCGTGAAACCTATTATTATCGCAACCAGTTGGTGCTCGACATCAGTAATCCCAAGGTGCAGGACTATGTGTTTGGCATCGTGGACCGCATCATGACCGAG
Organism: Lachnospiraceae bacterium; assembly: GCA_963588155.1. GTDB lineage: Bacteria > Bacteroidota > Bacteroidia > Bacteroidales > Bacteroidaceae > Prevotella. Next base: position 18,382 of record CAVAGT010000057.1, read on the forward strand.
AATCCTGACGTGGCTTACTTCAAGTGGGATTGCAATAGCCTTATCACCAATATCTATTCTCCGTATCACAAGGAGAACCAAGGCAATTTCTATATCGACCATGTGCGTGGCATCTACAATGTTCTCACCCGCATCCACAATAAGTATCCCAAGCTGCCCATGATGCTCTGCTCCGGTGGTGGCGGCAGAATGGATTACGAGATGCTGAAATATTTCACCGAGTTCTGGTGCTCGGATGATACGGATCCATACGAGCGTATCTATATCCAGTGGAGTTTGTCCAAGTTCTTCCCCTCCAAGGCAATGGGTTCGCACGTGACCAACTGGAACAAGAACACCAGCGTGAAGTTCCGCACCGACGTGTGCAGCTCTTGCAAGTTGGGCTTCGACCTCGACCTCAAGTCGCTCTCGCAAGACGAATACAAGTTCGTGCAGAATGCCGTCAAGAATTATGACAGCATGAAGCCGATGATTCTCGAAGGCGACCAGTATCGCCTGGTGTCTCCCTACGAAGGCAACCATTGCGCCCTCAATTATGTAAGCAAGGACAAGCAGCGTGCCGTACTTTTTGCCTACGATCTGCATCCCCGATACAAGGAGCCTGTGATGAACGTGAAGTTGCAGGGCTTGGATGCCGATAAGGTTTATACCGTAAAGGAGACCAACTTGATGCCAGGCACAGAGTCGGAGCTGGAATGCAACGGAAAACAATATAGTGGCGACTATCTGATGAAGATAGGTTTGAACGTCTTAGGCCAGACAGATGGAACCAGCCATGTATTGGTATTGGAATAAATTATAAGCCCCATTTTCAGGATAACACTAAATTTTAAAAAGCAGCAAACCGACAATTGGTTTGCTGCTTTTTATTTATTAATACTATTCCACTATACCTCGTTCAATACTGTCTCCAAGCGATGGATGAAGTCATCCACGTTCTCCTTGGTCAAAATCAGTGGAGGGAGGATGCGGAGGATGTTGGTGCCGGCGCAACCGGTGAAGCAGTGCTGCTCGTGGATGAGCTTGCCGCGCACCTCCTTGTGAGGAATGTCGAGCACGGCGCCTACCATCAGACCACGGCCACGAACCTCGGTGATGTGGCTGTTGCGCTTCTGCAACTCCTTCAACTGCTCGATGAGGTATTCGCCCACCTCATGTACGTTCTCCACGATGTTCTCCTGCTCGAACACGTCAAGTACGGCGAGGGCTGCTGTGCAGGCGAGGTGGTTGCCGCCGAAGGTGGTGCCGAGCTGGCCATATACCGGCTTGAACTCTGGTGAGATC
>CAVAGT010000058.1:0-19409 GCA_963588155.1 Lachnospiraceae bacterium
AATACAAGCACCTCTGTCAGCTTTTCAACGTGCGCATCAATGAGCTGTGCATGATTGGCAACTCGTTCAAGAGCGACATCCTGCCAGTGCTGAACCTTGGCGGATACGCCATCCACGTGCCTTACGAGCTGCAATGGCAAATGGAAAAAGCCGAGGAAGATGGTTTCTTTCCCCGGCTCTTACGCATCGAGTCGTTCAGCGACATCGCAGACATCGTTTAACCTTGCCGCGGACACCCCTTTGACATTGCACTGATATCTCAATGGCTTTGCACTGAAAAGCCTTTGACATTTCACTGATATCCCATCGACTTTTCACTGAAAAGCCGATGGGCTTTTTTTAGCCCATCGTGATGACGCAATAGCTCACGAACCTAATGATAACAAGAGAAGCAATCATCAAGCCACTACGCAAGCATTTTCAAACAAAACGCTTACTTTTTGCAATATTTGTGGCTATTTTTGAAGCACAACAGAACATTAACAACATAAATTGATAATTTTGTTAGAAAAACGCTTGGTAATTTGACATTTTGTTGTAATTTTGCAGCCGTATGATTACACAAAGACAGTAAAAGAACATTTTAACAACACTAAAAGAAAGAGACATGAAGAAAATTGAAGCCATTATCCGCAAGTCGCGCTTTGAGGATGTGAAGCAGGCATTGCTCGCCGCAGACATTGAATGGTTCTCCTATTATGACGTGCGTGGCGTGGGCAAGGCGCGCCAGGGCCGTATCTACAGGGGCATAGTCTACGACACGAGCAGCATAGAACGCATACTCGTTTCGCTCGTGGTGCGCGACAAGAACGTGGAGCGTGCCATGAACGCCATTCTGAACGCCGCCCAGACGGGCGAGATTGGCGACGGCCGCATATTCGTAATCCCCATCGAGGATGCGGTGCGAATACGCACAGGCGAGCGTGGCGACATCGCCTTGTACAACGCCGAACAGGAAAAATAATCCCTCCCTGCCGCCACTTGCACGTGACGGGATTGAAAGCGTGGTGGCTTATCAAACACATTATTAAGAAGTAAAAAGATTTTTAGGATATGACAACAACATTACTTTTGACAACGGCACTCGACACCGGCAACACGGCGTGGATGATTATGGCTACAATACTCGTGCTCTTGATGAGCATCCCGGGCATAGCCTTGTTTTACGGAGGTCTCGTGAGACAGAAAAACGTGCTCAGCGTGATCATGCAAACAATGCTCATCGTGGGCGTGGTGTCGCTGCTTTGGGTGGCCGTGGGTTACTCGTGGGCTTTCGGCACTGGCTTCAAGGAGAGCGGCTCGCCGCTGTGGGCTGTCATGGGTGGTCTCGACAAGTGCTTCCTTCACGGCATCACTCCCGACACTGTCACCGAGACAGGCATTCCTGAGGCAGTGTTTGCCATGTTCCAGTGCATGTTCTCGCTCATCACGCCCGCCCTCATCCTCGGCGCGTTTGCCGAGCGCATAAAGTTTAAGGGCTACATGGTATTCATCATCCTCTGGGTGTTGATAGCCTACTTCCCTATGGCCCACTGGGTATGGGGTGGCGGATTCCTGCAACAGATGGGCGCAATCGACTTCGCCGGAGGCACCGTGGTGCATATCAACGCTGGTGTAGCGGCATTCGTGATGGCTCTCATGATAGGCCGCCGCGACGACTATGAAAAGGGACACGCCATAATGCCCCACAACGTCCCCATAGTGTTCATGGGCACATCGTTTCTGTGGCTGGGATGGTTCGGCTTCAATGCCGGAAGCGGACTGTGTGCCGACGGCATCGCAGCCAACGCCCTCCTCGTGACACACGTGGCAGCAGCCGCGGCTGCCGTGACGTGGATGGTTATCGACTGGACGTGCAACAAGAAGCCAACCACCGTGGGCGCATGCACAGGCGCGGTGGCAGGACTCGTGGCCATAACGCCTGCCGCTGGCTCCACCGACCTGCTTGGCGCGTTTGCCATAGGCATCATCACGCCGATAGTGTGCTTCGTGATGGTGGCAGTGGTTAAGCCATTCTTCAAATACGACGACGCTCTCGACGCTTTCGGCGTACACGGCATGGGCGGTATCGTGGGATCACTGCTCACCGGCGTGTTTGCCACACAATGCGTCACTGGCGAAGGCGGAGTGCAGGGTGCGCTCTACGGCGACTGGCACCAGCTCGGCGTGCAGACAGTGGCCACGCTCGTGTCGATAGTGTTCAGTGCGATTGTTACATACATACTGTATGTGGCGGTAGACAAGACAATAGGCCTGCGCGTGGACAAGCGCGTGGAGGAGGAAGGTCTCGACATCTACGAGCACGGAGAGTCGGCATACAACTAATGTATGCCTGACACCACAGCTTACTGCTTTTTGTTTTCACATTAGGCTAAAATTTATACAAGAACCAACGAATCAGGGCTGGCACTTCTCGCGAGGTGCCAGCCCTTTATCATTGTTTTCCAACCAATATAATATAATAATGTATCCAAGATAAAAAAAGAGTGTATTTTTTACCCGATAAAAATGTATCCTAATAAGTTTTTTTGTAACTTTGCAAAAGAGACATGGACGGACAAGAAAACCAAACCGTCCCTACACTAACACAGAAATAAACCAAATATTATTCCAACATGAAACACCGACTTTTACTTACCGGACTTGCCACCATGATGCTCATGGGCATGCAGGCCCAGACCCGCCAACTCACGGTCAACACCAAACCGGGCGCGCCCGTGCAATCCACAATGTACGGCATCTTCTTCGAAGACATCAACTTCGGCGCCGACGGAGGACTCTACGCCGAGATGGTAGAGAACCGAAGCTTCGAGTTCCCCGACCGCCTCATGGGATGGAGCACCTTTGGCAACGTCAGCGTGAGCGACGTGAAGCCGGCCTTCGACCGCAACCCCCACTACGTGATGCTGGAGAGTTCAGGTGCCCGCGAGAAGCAGACTGGACTGGAGAACCGAGGCTTCTTCGGCATGGGACTGAAGAAGGACATGAAATATGATTTCGCCGTATATGCACGCCTTCACCTGCTCGACGGCAAAAAGGCCACGATACGCGTGGAACTGGTTGGTGCCGACAACGAGGTGATCGACAAGCAGACCATCACCATCACCAACAACAAGTGGCAGAAATACACCGCCACGCTGACATCCTCAAAGACCGACCCCAAGGGTCTGATGCGCATCTATCTGGAGAAGGGCGCGGAGAGCGTGGACCTCGACCACGTGAGCCTCTTCCCGGCTGACAACTGGAACGGCTTGCGCGCCGACCTCGTGAAAGACCTTGAAGACCTGCATCCTGGCATCTTCCGCTTCCCCGGCGGATGCATTGTGGAGGGCACCGACCTGGAGACACGCTACCAGTGGAAGAACTCCGTGGGACCGGCAGAGAACCGCCCACTCAACGAGAACCGCTGGAACTATACCTTCCCTCACCGCCTCTACCCCAACTACTACCAGACCTACGGACTGGGATTCTACGAGTTTTTCCTGCTGTCCGAGAAGATTGGAGCCCAGCCGTTGCCCGTGCTGAGCTGCGGTCTGGCCTGCCAGTATCAGAACAGTGACGACGACAAGAATGCCCACGTAGCCGTGGACGACCTGCAGAGCTATATCGACGACGCACTCGATCTCATAGAGTTTGCCAACGGCGACGTGAACACCAAATGGGGCAAGCTGCGCGCAGACATGGGCCATCCCAAGCCTTTCGGACTGAAACAGGTGGGAATAGGCAACGAGCAGTGGGGATCGCTCTATCCCGAACGCCTCAAGAAGTTTGTGGAGCAGATACGTGCCAAATACCCCGACATTAAGATATGCGGCTCTTCCGGTCCATCGGCTGAGGGCAAGGACTTCGAATACGGTTGGCAGGAGATGCGCAAGCTCAACGTCGACCTCGTGGACGAGCACTACTACATGAGTCCTGAGTGGTTCCTGAACAACGCCAAGCGCTACGACAACTACGACCGCAAGGGCCCGAAGGTGTTTGCCGGCGAGTATGCCTCTCACGTGAAAGGTGTCGACAATCAGCCCACCGTGGCAAAGAACAACTGGGAGGCCGCCCTCTCCGAGGCTGCCTTCATGACTGGCCTGGAGCGCAACGCCGACGTGGTGTGGCAGTGCACCTACGCTCCGCTCTTCGCCCATGTCGAAGGCTGGCAGTGGCGCCCCGACCTCATTTGGTTCGACAACCTCAAGAGCGTGCGCTCGGTCAACTGGTACGTGCAGATGCTTTACGGCACCTACAAGGGCACCAACGTGCTGCAGCTCACCGAGGACGGCAAGGCCGTGGCTGGTAACGACGGTCTCTACGCAAGTGCCGTATACGACAAGAACACGAAAAAAGTCATCCTGAAGATTGCCAATGCCGCCGACAAGCCACAGCAGGTAACGGTCACCCTCAAGGGCGCCAAGGGCCTCGCCAAGGCGCAGGTCATCTCGCTGCACGCCGACAACAAGCAAGCCACGAACACTCTCGAACAGCCCAACAACGTGGTGCCGCGCGAGAGCGAGGTCGAGGTCTCTGGCAACGCCGTCAGCCTGACCATTCCAGCACAGACCTTCCAGGTGGTGCGCCTCTAATCGGATAGCGTAGGGGGTTACCCCCTACGTTTTTGCGCAATCATAAATTACATTGCCCCTGTAAGGGGCGCATAATACTATCTCTTATAATGGATTATGCGCCTCTTGCAGGGGCAATTTGACTATGAAAACGTTACCTTCTTTAATCGTTTTGCAACGACAAATAATTGCGTATGTAAACAAAAACAAGTATCTTTGCAGAAGATAAGACAACGAAAAACTTTTTTATGATGAAACGTAAACTGACAGTAATGTTGTGCCTGCTCGCCACCCTCGGCGTTTTTGGCCAAATCAACAGACCGAAGCTCGTCGTTGGTGTCGTGGTGGACCAGATGCGCTGGGACTACCTCTATTATTATTACGACCAGTATCGCAAGGACGGCTTGCGCACCCTCGTGGACCAAGGCTTCAGCTTCGAGAACACGCTCATCAACTATCTCCCCGCCGTGACCGCCGTGGGGCACTCAAGCATATACACGGGCAGCGTGCCCGCGCTGACGGGCATAGTGTCTAACAACTTCTACATCAACGACAAGTGGGGATACTGCTGCGACGACCCCAATGTGAAAAGCGTGGGCTCGGACAGCAAGGAGGGCATGATGTCGCCACGCAACCTCCTGGCAACGGGTATGGGCGATATGCTCAAGATTGCCACCAACTTCAATGGCAAGGTAGTTGGCGTGGCACTGAAAGACCGCGCCGCCATCCTTCCTGCCGGGCACGGCGCCAATGCCGCCTACTGGTGGGACACGTCGGCAGGCCACTTCGTAACGTCCACATATTATATGGATCAACTGCCCGACTGGGTGAAGAAGGCCAACAAGAAGATCGGAACCAAGCCCAACACTAATGTCAAGACCTCGGTGATGGGTATCACCAAGACGTTCCAAATGGCTGAGGCGGCGCTTGAGAACGAGCAGCTCGGACAGGACTCCATAACCGACCTTCTCGCCGTCAGCGTATCGTCGACCGACGCCCTGGGCCACACCTACGGCACTCGCGGCAAGGAAAACCACGACGCATACATGGAGCTCGACAACCAGCTCGCCCATTTCATCAAGACGCTCGACGAGAAAGTGGGCAAGGGCCAATGGCTTATGTTCCTTTCTGCTGACCACGGCGGCTCTCACAACCACAACTTCCTCAAGGCTCACCACATGCCTGCTGGCGGCTTGGACTTCCGCAACACTCTGAAACCAGCCAAGACACAACTGGAGCAGGAGCTTGGCTTCAGCCCCGTGATAAAGAAGGTGAGCGACGGATGGGTTTACATTAATAAGGAAGGCGCCGCGAAAGCAGGTAAGACGATGGACGAGGTCAAGGCCGCCGTCTGCGCCAAGCTGCAACAAAACGACAGCATTCTCTATGCCGTCGACTGCGAGAAAGTGCTCACGACCACCGTGCCACAACCCATACGCGAGATGATCGTGAACGGCTATCGACGTGGAAGGAGCGGCGACGTGTATATCGTGCCGAAGGCTGGTTGGGAAGACGTGGACGGCTCCGACAGCTATATTGGTACCACACACCAGGTGTGGAACCCTTACGATACCCACATCCCATTCCTGCTCTATGGATGGAACGTGCCACACGGACAGACATCGGCACAAGTGCACATAACCGACATTGCGCCAACCATTTGCGCCATGTTGCACATACAGATGCCAAACAGCTGCGTGGGCACGTCGAGAAGCGACTACCTGAAAAAATAAGTCTGACATAATCAGCACATAATGCCCACAAACGTCTCGCAAGATCTTGACGACAATGCCATTGACCGATGGTATGTCTTCGCGGTGAGTTACAGGAAAGAGATGGAGGTTCGCGACGAGCTTTCAGCGCATGGCTTTCAGACTTATCTACCCATGCGCTACTGCTTGCGCGACAGGCTTGGCAAGAAAACCAGAGTGTTGCAGCCTGCCATTGCCGGGCTCGTGTTCGTGAGAGGAGCGCGGAAAGACCTCGTCAACTTCAAAGACTCAAGCCGCATGAAAGGCTATATCTTCCTGAAGCGTCAACTCATGAGAGACGGGACTGTGAAATACCTGCAGATACGCGATAACGAGATGCTCAACTTCCAGAAAGTCAACGACGTGGAAGGCGCACAGCTCACGTATTTCAAGCCTGAGGAGCTCAACATCGCCAAAGGTAGCAAGGTGAAAATCATGGACGGGCCATTCGAAGGCGTCATCGGCATCGTGCAACGCTTGCCTGGCAAGAAAGGCAACTTTCTCGTGGTCAGCCTGCCAGGTGTGGCTATCGCCGCCGTAAGCTTGAAACCGCAATACGTTAAGCCAATAACCACCACGGTGAGGAAATCGGCCAACGTGGACAAAGACATTCAAACCCTTACGAGAATGGCCGTTGGCTTGATCATGGGCAAGGACTATTGCAAGTTGGGAAGTCGCGACCTCATAGTTTGCGAGATAAGGCAAATCATGGAGTCGCTAAAGATGTGCAAGACCTTCCTCCCCAACGACAAGGCCCGTTTCTTCTTCGCGTTCTACGCCGCGCGCATCGCATTGGAAGAGGACACCGACAAGCCACGTTGCGAACTCTTAAAGGTGCTGCCAAGGCTAAAGGCAAACAACCTCGTATTGCCAATGGCACACCTTTTGTTCTACTTCGAGAACCATGACGAGGAAGAACTGGGAAAGGCCAATGAGATAATCAACAAATGGAAACACGAGAGCTACACGGACCCACAGAAAAACATCATTGAGCTGAGGAATTTTGTGGCATCGTGGGTAAAAGACCATTCAGACCATAATAACTAAACAACCGATAACCAGAAAACCTAATCATGAAAAAGATATTCTTATCATCCGCGTCCCTATTCTTCGCGTTGGCAATGAGCGCGCAATCTATCTTTGTCGGCACCTACAACATTCGCAATCGCAACAATGGCGACGAGAAGAAAGGCGAGGTGTGGGCAACACGCTGCAAGGTGATTTGCGACATGATAAACTTTGAGGCACCCGACGTGTTCGGCACCCAAGAGGTGCTCGTTGGCCAGCTTCACGACCTAAGGGACGGACTCGACAACTACGACTATATTGGCATTGGCCGCGACGACGGCAAGGAGGCTGGCGAATACTCCGCCTTGTTCTACAAGAAGGACCACCTGGCGTTGCTCAACAATGGCAACTTTTGGCTCAATGAGACTCCCGACAAGCCAAAATTGGGATGGGATGCCGCTTGCATAAGAATATGCACATGGGGCGAGTTCAAGCAGAAGGCCACGGGCTTCCGCTTCTTCCATTTCAACCTCCACATGGATCACGTGGGAATAGTGGCACGCCGCGAGGCAGCCAAGCTCATAGTGAAGAAAATACGCGAGATAGCCAAAGGCGCGCCAGTTGTAGTGACGGGCGATTTCAACGTGGACCAAAACAACGAGATATTCAAGATATTCACCGATTCGGGCATCCTCAAGGACAGCTATAGCGCCGCACGCCTGCGCTTTGCCGAGAACGGCACGTTCAACTCGTTCAACACCAACTTCTGGTCGTCGTCGCGCATAGACCACGTGTTCGTGTCGACAGAGTTCGCCGTAGACCGCTATGGCATACTCACCAACGCCTACTGGACACCAAAGAAGGCAGAGACGCAAAAAGGCAACGACGCGCCATCGGAAATCGATTTCAAGGAGCGTGACCGCCGCACGCCTTCCGACCACTATCCGGTGATGGTACACATGGAATACAAGAAATAAATGAGAAAACTCGTCGTCGCAATATCTGCCCTCTTGTTCGGCGTTCTTTCCGTTGTCTATATAGCTGATCCTACACGCCGGCATACTTCCGAAAAGCTCGTGCCCGTGGGAAGGCACACCGTAACCGACAACATGCTGTCTTCGCTCAATGTCACGACAATGGCTCAAGACAGCATGGGGCTGGTATGGATTGGCACGTCGGCCGGTATCAATGTGTATGACGGCAAGACGTATACTCAGTTTTTTCATGACGCCCATGACACCACGGCTCTGCCCGACGACTACATAAACGTGATTCACAATGATCGCCGCGGCCGCATGTGGATAGGCACGCAAAACGGCTTGGCCATGTATCTTGGGGCGGGACGTTTCACGAGGTTCGCCTTGCCCAAGACCGACTGCGACGTAACCGCGATTGGCGAAGCCGACAATCCCGACGACATAATAGTGTCGACCTCACGCCACAAGGTTTGCTATGTTGTGGGGCCAAGAGGCGTGAGAGCGGCAAGCGTCAAGAAGGCACCATCGGCAGCGACAATAACCGACATCCCCGATGCTCCATACTCGCTACACAAGCCTCAACAACTCATAACCTGCTCGTTCAGGGACTCCTCAGGCTGCGTTTGGGTCGGATTCCGCAATGCCGGCTATCAAGTAGTGACCGAACAGACCACAAGATTCAAGTCGGTCAACGACAACTCTCTATGTTCGCGCTCGCGCGGCAAGGATGTCACGTGCCTGGCACGGGTTGGCGACAACATCATAGCCGGCACGACACGGCGAATGTATGTGGCCGACAAGACTGGCAACAACGTAAATGAGCGCTTTTACAGTCAGATTTTCGACAGCGTTCCCTCGGGACGCCGCGAGCTGAACCATGCAGTCGCGTTCGACGACACCCACGTATGGCTCGTAGGCAACAGGCAGGTGGCAAGTTGCCGTCTCAGCGGAAGCCAGCCCGTCATTGAAAGCAACGCTTACGGGTCAAAGGACCTCACCACAGTGCTCGGTTCCGGGACGAAGGCCGGCAAGAGCCTTTTCGTGAGCAGCAGCAACGGCTTGCTAAGTTTCGACTATGGCGCGACCACGCCTTGCCGAACAGATATCAACAGTCAATGGCTTGACGAGGAGACACAACTGACCACCCTGCACGACGGACGCGTGCTGATGTTCATGAGAAACATGAACATCATGCTCTACGACCCGAACTCACGCCACGCACAGGCATTGAAGACGCGCGGCGCTCCCAAAGAAGGCAACATAGACCCCGCGTTTGCGCGAGAAGACTCCTACGGCAACGTGTGGTTGGGCACCAAGCGTTTCGGGCTCTACCGTCTCGACATGCGCACACACAAGATAGAGAGGATGAACTTCCTTAACGACGTGCACGTACAGGGAATAGAGGAAGACCCGCAGAGACGACTTTGGATAACAACGCTGAAAGATGTCGTATGCTACGACCCGCACACCGGCACGGCAACGACAAACGCCATGCTGTCGTCGAGCGTGAACGAATGGAATAGGCAATATTTCGACAATGCCCTGTGTGTAATGCCAGACGGCAGGGTCGTGTTTGGAAGTTCCGATGGTTGCTATATGTTCAAGTCGGGCAGCAACGAGACCGTGAACAGGACCATGCCACGCGTCTACGCCATCAATATAACAACCCAAAAGGGCAAACAACTCATGCTGGGCGGCAATATAAGCAACGGCTCTCACTATGCGCTGGCACACGACGAGAACACCATCGACATATCTTTCTTCACTCCCGAATATGGTCGTGCCACAGCTCTCGCCTTTCAGTACCGCCTCGACGGTTACGACCGGCAATGGCATAAGCCTACATACCGCCATGACGCTCAATATGCCAATCTGCCACCGGGAAAATACGTATTTCGGCTACGGCAGGTCACATCCGCAGGATTGTCGCCCAAAGGCGAACAAGCCATCACCATCCGCGTGCGCCCGGCATGGTGGGCATCGCCCGCTGCATGGTTTGCCTATGCCGTCTTCACCCTGCTCATCTTATATGTCATAAACTCGCTTTACCTTCGCCTTCGCACCAACAACATGCGACTCATGGAGGAAAAACATGAGCGCGAACTCGAAAAACGCGCCAACGAGATGAACATGAGCTTCTTTGCCAATATCTCCCACGAGTTCCGCAACCCCATCACCGTCATCGCCGGGCCGCTCTTGTCGTTGCGATCCGACAGCTCGCTGCCACAACAGGCACAAAACACCATCAACCGTGTGTGCATGAGCGTTAACCGCATGCTGCGGCTAATAGACCAGATGCTCGATTTCAACCAACTGGAAACTGACGCGTTGCGGCTCAGGGTGGCTCATGTGGATGCCGCCGAGCAGTTGCGCCAGCTCGTCATGACCTTTGAGGAGTCGGCACGTGTGCGCTGCATAGCCCTGGATTGCGACATTGACGCCAACGCCGATAGTGTGTGGATGGATGCCGACAAGTTTGAGAAGATAATGAGCAACTTGTTCACAAACGCCCTAAAGCATACTCCCGACGGGGGAACAATAAGAATTACGCTCGCCGTGGATCGGAGCGAAAATCACGAAGGCTTCGCAAAGGCAGATAACGCGGACGGCAGGAAGACGCTCAAGGCAAGCGTCTTCAATAGCGGATCGTTTATCCCACCAGAACGATTGGGCGACGTGTTCAAACGCTACTATCAACTGGCAGACACCACAGGCAGCCATCATTATGGTTGGGGCACCGGCATAGGACTGTATTATGTCCATCGCTTGGTTGAGCTTCACCACGGATGGATAAAGGTTGAGAACACGGGGCAAGGCGTGATGTTCAGTTTCGCGTTACCCGCATCGCACGACGCTTATGACTCGTCAGAGTGCGACACAGAACAAAAGAGGGTAATGCAGATACCCATAATCCACAGCCCTATAACAGAAGAGCCTTCGCTCACGGCTGACTCCAACCCACAAGTCTCGGGAAAAGAGCGAAAGAAGATACTGGTTGTTGACGACGACACCGATGTGGCAACCTACATCAAGTCGATTTTCGAGGCCGACTTCGACGTTGTGAACCGTTATTCCGCTGAAGACGCGCTCGCCGACATCAAGGAAACTTGTCCGGACATCGTGCTGAGCGATGTCATAATGGGCAAGATGTCCGGCTACGAAATGTGCCGAAAGATAAAGGAGGACCTTGCCACGAGCCACATACCGGTGGTGATGATAACGGCAAAGTCTAACACCGACGAGCAGATTCACGGCTTGCGGCTTGGCGCTGTGGCTTATGTCACCAAACCGTTCGACCCCGAGTACCTCAAGGCTCTCGTAATGTCGCAGCTTGACAATATCCAGACCATGCGGCGCCGTCTTGGTGAAAGCACGGAAACGAAGCAGGCTGTTGATATCAGCGACACCATATCTGAGCCCGACCGTGAATTCATGGACGAGCTGTATGCCCTCATGAAGCGCCGTTCGGCAGAGATGGATCTTAACGTGGCTACGGTATGCCACGATCTTTTAATCAGTCAGTCGAAATTCAACTACAAGTTGAAACAGCTCACGGGCGATACGCCAGGCGTGTTCTTCCGCAAATACAAGCTCAACCGCGCCGCGCAATTGTTGAGCGAAGGCACGCATACTGTCTCCGAGGTGGCTGTGATGACGGGGTTCGGCACGGCTGCCCACTTCTCCGTGGCATTCAAGAAGCAATTCGGCATGACGCCAAGCGAGCGCCTTCACAAATAAGGCGCTCGCTTAGATTCTTCAGAAGTTCACATCAATAAAGCCCCAACCAGAAGTGGTAGACATAGCTGATGCCAAGTCCCGCTATGGTCGCGGTAACCACATGCACGAGTCCTGGCAACATGAAAGAGTGGTTGAGCAAATACTTGCCAATGACGGTTGTGCCCGAGCGGTCGAAATTGACGGTGGCGATGTCGGAAGGATAGTTAGGAATGAAGAAATAACCATATATCGACGGCATGACACCGAGCAACACCCAACCTTCGATGCCGAGCGAATAGGCAAGCGGCAACATTGATACCACCACGGCTCCTTGAGAATTGATAAGCACGGAGACCAAGAAGAAAGCTATGGCTATAGTCCAAGGATAAGACTTAACGAGATCCACGAGAAGAGCCTGTATCTCTGGTTGGTAGTTGGCAAAGTAAGTATCGCTCATCCATGCTATGCCATAGATGGCTATCACGGCAACCATACCATTCTGCCACACGGCGCCACTGATGGCCTTCTTGGGCTTTGCCTTACAGAAGACTATCATCAATGCGGCTGCTGTTATCATTGTTATCTGGATCACGATATTCATTGACAAAGGCTGTCTCACGGTCTCAGTCACCCCGGCAAGCACAACGCCGGCCTTGGCGAGTTGCTTCGCGGTCTCGGTTACGCCATTGGCTAGCGTCACGGCCTCAGGGCCTCCGCTGACAACACTTACCTTATCATAAGTCGGCAAGAGGTTAATTCCTGCCATGCTTGCGATGGAAATGATAACGATGAAAATCAAGGCTCCAAGGAAGATCAAAACGGCACGCTTGCTTTCAGGGGCAATCTTGAGGTTGAGAGTCGTGGCATTGCTGCCATAGACATACTCACGCTTTGCAGGATCCTTGATAAGGGCTTGGAACTTAGGATCCTTGTCAAGGTCAAGTCCGCGATGCCAACTCACTGCCACAGCAAACAATATACCTATGATGCAAGCTGGCAAGTTGGTGAGGATAATCTGCACGCCTGAGACATGAAAGCCATTCTCCATGCTAATGGCAGAGAAAGCCACGACGGCAGCGGCTATCGGCGAGCAAGTGATGCCTATCTGCGAGGCAATGCTCGCAATACCACAAGGACGCTCCGGGCGTATGCCTTTCTTTAGCGCAATGTCGCAGATGATTGGCATGAGCGTGTAGACAACATGACCTGTGCCCACGAGCACGGTAAGGAAGAAAGTAGTGAACGGAGCGAGAATGGTGATACGCTCAGGATGGCGACGCAGCAAGCGTTCGGCGATCTGTATCATCCAGTCCATACCACCCGAAGCCTGAAGCATGCCGGCACATGTCACGGCTGCAATTATAATGTATATAACGTCTGTGGGCGGATTGCCAGGCTTGAGTTGAAAACCAAACACAAGGATGGCGAGGCCAATACCTGATATCGCACCTAATGCCAAGGAGCCATAACGTGCTCCCACCCAAAGAGCCACCAACACCACGAGCAGCTCTACAATCATTAATAAAGTCATAAACTACAGGTTTTTATTTGTTTTTGTATTATGACGCAAAATTAGGAAAACCAACAGATTACGACTTTAGATTTCTTGCAAACGACTTTCGGAAAATCGCAAAAGCGCCATTCATGGCATTTATTCTCTTCCGCCCTCGCTTTTTCTTTATTTCTTAATACAATAATCTACTGCATTTAGCCTTCTATATAAAGTTTGGCTGTGCGACATCACCGAATCGGTAGCTTTAGATAACGATAAAAACACCTTTAGGGGAACCGGGGAGGTTGATTCCATAAAATCGAATTGGATGACCGCTAAAAGTGAAGGAAACAAATTGACCATTACGGTAGAGCCCACAACGTCAGATGGCAATCGTTTTATGGAGATAACCGTTGAAAATGGCGATGTCTTTGGGATGTCCCAAAAGCATCTTTTTTATGTCATTACAAAAATTTGCGTCAACAATTCTCCCTGTCAACGCCAATCCACCTATGACAAAGACAGAATTCTCTTTGTCAAAGCAATTAAAAAGGTGTGCCAATGTTTATTGGCACACTTTTCTATATAGAAATTATATTCTTTAGTTTGCCGATTTAGCAGGAGCCTCTTTGGCAGGAGCCTGTGCACCTTGTGCTGCAGGAGCTTTAGTGTCCTGGGCAGGAGCTTGTGCAGCACCGAAGCCTTGAGTGTTGGCAGCGTTGGTGCTCTGTTGCTGAGCTGCGGCATTCTCAAGCACGCTTCCGTCTGTAGCTGCCTTAGGAGCAGTGTAAGCGCAAACGATGCTGAACAAAACCATAGCGACAGCGAGACCCCAAGTG
Organism: Lachnospiraceae bacterium; assembly: GCA_963588155.1. GTDB lineage: Bacteria > Bacteroidota > Bacteroidia > Bacteroidales > Bacteroidaceae > Prevotella. Next base: position 14,338 of record CAVAGT010000058.1, read on the forward strand.
GCCTTCTCCACGAAATTCGTGGTCTTGCGCACGCCCATGATAGAGTTGGTTGATGAGAAGTTGCTTGCCAAGCCACCGCCCTTAGACTCTTGGATGAGCACGATGAAAATCATTAGCAGCGATGCCAGCACGATGAGTACGATGAATAATGTGTACATTTTTCTTACTTATTTTTTATTTATTTTTCTTTACTTATTTATTGCTTTTATTCTTGTCGTTGAGTATCAGTTTCTCAAGGAAACGCATTTGGTCTGCAAAGTAAGCATTTTTTTTCGGATAATTCAAATTTAATCGTTGAATAATTTCTAATGCCTTCTCATATCGCCCTTGTTTGATATAAATTTTGGCCAAAGTCTCCGTAAAATAGCTCTCATTGTCGCCTTTTTCACCCTCAGGAACACTATCCTCTATTGTGGGTTTATATTCGGGTTCTTCCTTGAGTTTTATTTTACCTTTGTCATTATTTATGAAGTCGTCGATAAGGCTTTGCCCCTTCATCCGTGGGGTCGGCTCGTCTTCTTCAGCATCCTCCTCGCTCTCCGTGTCGAGCAGATACGACACATAGTCGATGGCAGCGTCGGTAGGCGTTGGCTTGCGTTTCTTTTTCTTCTTGTCGGGGCGCTCTTCCTCTGGAATGGAGCCCAGGAAGTCGTCAATGAGGGAGATGGTTCTGTCTTCCTTTCTCCCGTATTGCCCTCTCTGCTCACTTTGCGGAGTTTGGGATTTCGGCATCTGGTAATGCGCTGCCTCCACGAGACTGAATATCACCTTCCGGTCTGTTATATAGAGAGCGGCTTGTCGCAATTCCTCATTAAACATGGGATCGTGCAAGAGAAAGAGGTTTTGCAGCAACAAGAGGCGTGCCGACTGATAGTAAGGATACAATGCCAACAAGCCGCGAAGCTCGTAAAGAGTATCGCGGTCGAGAAGTTCCGGATGTTGTATAAGGTTGGCTATATCCATCTCTTGTCGTTCAGGAAAATGATTACCAATTGGCTACCGTGGCATTGAAAATCTGGTCGGTGAGATCCTTTACCATCTGGGTGACGAGCTCCTCTTGCACGCTCGACAAGCTCTGTGTGGTCTCATAGGTCTTCGACGACGTAAACTGCCTCTCAAAGTCTTCCTTGTGGTTCTTGTTGTTGGTGAAGCGCACATTCACTGTCATGGAAAGCTCCGTCTGGGCAGAGTAGCCCTCACTCGACACCGATTTGTTGCGTTGTGTGTACTGTGTTATCTCACCTTCTATCACGAGGTCGCCATTGCGCTTTACTTGTTGCAAACGGGTGTGGTTGGCAAAGACGTCTTTAAGCTCATTGTTGAACAACGGGCCCATTGGTCCCCAAACATAACTTGAGCGGATGGGGAAGTCTGTGATCTGAATTGTCTTTGTCTTAGTATAGTCAATGCTTGCGCCATTCAGCCCATAACTCACGCTGCATGCCGCCAACAAAAGCGACAACAACGCGAGGCACGACAATCTTGCCACGCCCTTGCCCCAAAAGGCACGCATGCCGAACACGCGACGAAAACTATCCTTTGCTATCGAGACCATATTGCTTAATTCTTCTATACAGCGTGCGGTCGGAGATGCCAAGCTCCTGCGCGGCCTTCTTCCTGTTGCCGCCATTCTTATCCAAGGCCTTCTCCAGCATTTGCCTCCCCAAGTCGTTGAGGTTGAGACATTCGGGCTCCTCCGCCTTTATCTCCTCAGCGTCAGCGTCTTGCGGCGACGGATGTCTGAACTGCTGGCTCTCATTATAATTATTACCATCCACGATTGCGGGCACACGCGCCCCACTGTCTATCATCGTGTGGCTTATCCCAGCCTGTCTCAACTCGCGTTCCTCGTCTATCTGCTTGCGCATGCTCGTGAGGTCACGCCGAAGGTCAGAGATATTGCCACGAAGCTCATAGAGAATCTTGTAGAGTATCTCACGCTCGCTTTCATACGAGTGCTGACCGGGCTTGCTGATGGTGGAAAGTTCCGTCGACTCGGGGTCTTCGGGAATGAAACGCTTAAGGTCTTGCGCGTTGATTTCCCGCTTCTCCGATAGCACCGACATCTGCTCGGTGATGTTTTTCAACTGGCGCACGTTTCCGGGCCACTTATAATGAAGCAGCAACTGCTTGGCGTCATCGGTAAGCGTCACCTTAGGCAACCTGTACTTTTCAGCCATCTGCATGGCGAAGAACCTGAAAAGCAACAGGATGTCGTTGCCGCGATCACGAAGGGGCGGCATCTTGATAGGTATGGTATTGAGCCTATAATAAAGGTCCTCACGGAAACGGCCTTCCGATATGGCCTTGCGCATGTTGACGTTCGTCGCCGCCACTATGCGCACGTCGGTCTTCCTTATCTCCTGGCCTCCTACGCGGATATATTCTCCCGTCTCAAGCACGCGAAGCAACCTTGCCTGCGTGGCCATTGGCAGCTCGCCCACCTCGTCGAGGAAGATGGTGCCCTTGTTTGCCACGCCAAAATAGCCGTCACCCTCGCCCACGGCACCCGTATAAGCGCCTTTCTCATGGCCGAAGAGCTCGCTGTCGATGGTTCCCTCGGGAATGGCACCACAGTTGATGGCGAAATATTTCTCACGTCGGCGAGGAGAGTTGTCGTGGATCACGCGGGGGATAATCTCCTTTCCCACTCCACTCTCACCTACGATAAGCACGCTAAGGTCTGTCGGAGCCACTTGTAGCGCCACATCGAGCGCGTGGTTCAGATCATCGCAGTTGCCCACGATATTATAGCGTTGCCTTATCCTTTGCAGTTCTGACGTATTCATTGGGTGACAAAATTACATATTTTTTTCGTAACCGCTGCAATTTTGGCAGAATATTTTACGCGTGCTACCCCCAACGTTGCCTCAACGCTTCATCCCCAGGTTGAACTTATAGCTGCAATGCAATAGGACATAGCGCGGGAGGGTGTTATTCCAGGTCTCGGCGCGTTACAGGCGCAAGCGCGAATACAGTAAAAGGCGAAACGAAGCGCAACTGCCAATCCTTAGGCTGATGCTTAAAGTTTGACGGCTTGTCTGCGTGAAACAGTTGAACGTTCTACCACGTGATAACATTATCCACGATTTCTTGCTGTTCTAAACTGCTACGGCGCAAGTAAATGCGTGTGGTCTCGATGCTCTCGTGCCCCATGAGGTCTGCAAGCAGGGCTATGTCATTACACTTCTCCAAGAAGTTCTTTGCATAACGATGGCGGAACGAGTGAGGATAAACCACTTTCTCGTTCAGACCATATTTCACGGCATAGTTCTTCAACTGCTGGGCAATGCCTCTTGTAGTAATGCGCTCACCAAATCGGTTGAGAAAGAGATAACCAGTAGTGCGGTTATCCTTTTGCAACCATTTGGCAGTTTCAATGCGGAGCGTCTTGGGGATGTAGATACGGCGTATCTTTCCGCCCTTTGTGTAAATGTCATAATAGCCAACATCCACATGCTCCACTTTGATTTGCACCAGTTCGCTAACTCTGGCTCCTGTTGCTGCAAGGAAACGAACCACGAAATACCACTCCTTGTTGTCTTCCGCTTTAAGCTTGTTTTTCAGGAAGGTGTAGTCGGCATTGCTTATTACGTTCTCAAGATAAGAACGTTGCTGTACCTTCACCGACTTCAAACGCAGACGTGACTTGTTGCAAAACTCCAGGTACTTGTTCATCGCCTGAATACGTTGGTTTACCGTCTTCGGCTTAAACGTCTCGATGAGATACGTCTTGTAGACCAGCAGGTTTTTCTTCGTCAGTTCCTTGTGTCTCTTGTTAAACTCTCGCACGGCATAGCAATATGCCGAGATGGTGTTCTTTGCCATATTCCCTTGGCGCAAGAACTCTTCAAAATCAGTTTTTGTCATTCTTGAAAATAAGTTTGTAAAATATTAGTGTCCGGTAAAATATCGCTAATGACGAGTCCCGTAGGGACGACAGATTATAGCGTAGGGGCTGCGCCCCTACGTTTTTACACGATTTTCTCAAACGTTGCCCCTGTAAGGGGCTATCTTTGTGATACCAAGGTGAGATAGGGACAAGGCCCTATCCTATAATCTGCGCCCCTTACAGGGGCAATGAATAGCGAATCACGCAATGGTAAAAAGTAAGCCATATATATCAAAAATCATTGCAACGATGTAACTTTCAATAGATTACAACATTATACAATATTTTTACCGGACACCAATATTTGTAAAACATTGTGTAACTATCTTCTATTAGAATGACATCTTCTTTGAGTTCCTATTATGAGAAGGTTCTTGCTACGGGAGAGGTGAAGTGTATTGATGAAGAGATACCATTTGAGATACCACAAGGGTGGGAATGGGAACGTTTTGGCAATATGATGATAAATAAAGATTGCGAAAGAATTCCATTGTCAGTAGCGGAACGTTCTCATTTGAGAAAAGTATATGATTATTATGGTGCTTCTGGCGTTATTGACAAAGTAGACAAGTATCTTTTCGACAAAGATTTATTGTTAATCGGAGAAGATGGTGCAAATCTGATAAACCGAAGTACACCAATTGCTTTTATTGCAAAAGGAAAGTATTGGGTAAACAACCACGCACATGTTCTTGATGTTTGTGACGGCTTGAACATGGAATATGTAGCATTATTTATAAATGCTATATCTCTGGTTGATTATGTGACAGGAACAGCACAACCAAAGATGAATCAGGAAAAAATGAATTCAATATTGCTGGCTATTCCTCCAATGGCAGAACAAACACGAATACTAACCAAGATTCAAGAGTTAGAGCCATTGGTTGAGCGGTATGGAAAGAGTGAGGAGGCATTGGATAAACTAAATGCTGCGGTGAATGAACTCTTAAAGAAATCAATTCTACAAGAAGCTATTCAAGGCAAGCTCGTGCCACAGATAGAGAGCGAAGGTACGGCTAACGAGTTGTTAAAGCAGATAAAAGAGGAGAAGCAACGCCTTGTGAAAGAGGGCAAACTCAAGAAGTCTGCCATCACCGATTCTGTTATCTACAAAGGTGACGATAACAGGTATTATGAGCAGATAGGTGTGAATGTCTATGACATAACTGACTCTATTCCA
>CAVAGT010000059.1:0-18672 GCA_963588155.1 Lachnospiraceae bacterium
TCATCAATTCATTGCCTGTAACGGGCGAACCATTGTAGCAGGTGCAGATGAGCTTTTTCAGTCCGAGTTGGTTGAACCGAAGGGCAAAATACTTGAAAAAATTGCTTTCGTAAGGGTCGTCGCAATTGCAGAGCACCACCTTGCCACGGAAGTGTTGCCAGTAATGTTGCAGCTCACGCTCTATGTCGGAAAGTTGCGTATAGAACTCATCCTTCTTCGCCACCTTGGCGGCATTGAGATTCTTGTTAGCCATTATAGCGCTATGATTGTTAGTTACATGATACAATACGTGCATACAACTATCAATCACGCCAAGACGCAAAAAGGGCGTGATGCTCCTTATTGCGTTCAGCTATGAGGCAGCCTCGGAATGGAAACCTCAACCCACATAATAAGAATACACCACGCCTATGCGTGATGCATTGCTACAAATATGTAGGTTAAGGCATCCCATACCGAATGCCTTATCACAATTATTCCTTGTTACGTTATTTCCAAGAAGTTTCCGAGGCTTTTGGCTGAACGCGAAATAATAGCGAATGCTTTTTTACCAACAAAGTCTTGGAAAGGGCATGAAGCCCAATCCGAGTGTAAAATTACGAAGAATTGTTTGAACTGACGTACATTATTGAAAAAAAATATGGTAAAACAAAATAATCTTTGTAGCTTTGCGAAAACTTAAAGAGATATGCTATGGCCATTGACAAAGTAAAATATTGGTTGGAACTTGCTGACTATGATATTGAAACTGCGGAAGTAATGTACGACGGTGGTAGATGGTTGTATGTGGGCTTCATGTGTCACCAAGTCATAGAGAAAACCATCAAGGCATATTGGAGTAAAATCAAACCTGATGAGGTGCCATTTATTCATAACCTTCTTAAATTATCTCAAAGTTGTGGATTGGTTTCAAAAATGTCGTCAGAGCAATTGAGGTTTATAGCTGAGTTAATGCCAATGAACATTGAGGCAAGATACCCCTCGTATAAAGAAGAATTAGCAAAGAAGTTGACTCCAGAATGTTGCAGGACAATTATAGATAAGACGAAAGAGTTAAAACTATGGATAGAGAAACTGCTTTGAAGATTGCGCGTAGTTATAAGGAAGTTATACAGCCATTGGTTCACGATGCCAAGGTTTACCTTTATGGCTCTTGCAGCAGGAATGAAGCTCGTGAGGATAGTGACATTGACGTTGCTGTTGTTATCCCTAAGCTCAAAGGCGATTGGTTAGGCACAACTTCCGCGCTTTGGTTAGCGACACTTGATGTTGACACTTCCATAGAGCCGGTGCTAATAGAGGAAAGCAAGCCTTCTCCTTTATATGAGATAGTGATGCGCAATGGCATATCTGTATAGCTATATTCAATGTAGAATAGGGGGGGCGTGATAGTGCTTCCTCAATAAAATTATTTGTCAAAAAAATAAGCCCATTGACAGGATTAAGCCTTGTGCTGAACCTGTCAATGGGCATTGTTTTATGTTATATTGCCCACAAACGAGGAGGGCAATAAACCTTGTGTTTCTATATCAATATTCTCCCCATGCCTTGATGTCGATGTCGTCGAGCGACAGCGTGGTGAAGGCTGTGATGAATGCCGAGGCGAGACGGCTGTTGGTAATCAGAGGCACGTTGAGGTCGATGGCCGCACGGCGAATCTTGTAGCCGTTGGTCAGCTCGCCAGCCGTGAGGTCCTTCGGGATGTTGACCACCATGTCGATCTTCTTCTCGTGAAGCATTTGCAAAGCCTGTGGCTGCTTGTCAGACTCTGATGGCCAGTAGACAAGCGTATTTGCCACGCCGTTCTCGGTGAGGTAGCGTGAGGTGCCTGGGGTGGCGAAAAGCTCATACCCATGGTTGACGAGGCACTTCGCGGCATCGAGCATCTCGGCTTTCTGTTTCGCGCCTCCGGTTGAGAGCAACACAGTGTGTTTGGGTATGCGCTGCCCAACGGCGAGCTCCGCCTTGAGCAGAGCCTGGTTGGTGTCGTCGCCAAGGCAACCCACCTCGCCTGTGGAACTCATGTCCACGCCGAGCACCGGGTCGGCTTTCTGCAAGCGGTTGAATGAGAACTGCGAAGCCTTGATGCCTACATAATCGAGGTCGAAGAGGCTCTTGGCTGGCTTCTCGACAGGAATACCGAGCATTATCTTCGTGGCAAGCTCAATGAAGTTGAGCTTCAGCACCTTGCTCACGAATGGGAATGAACGTGAACTGCGGAGGTTGCACTCGATGACGAGAATGTCGTTGTCGCGCGCCATGAACTGGATGTTGAACGGGCCATTGATGTGCAATGCGGCGGCAATCTTGCGGCAGACACGCTTGATGCGGCGAACTGTCTCCACATACAGTTTTTGTGGTGGCAACTGGAGGGTGGCATCGCCAGAGTGGACACCGGCAAACTCGATGTGCTCGGAGATGGCGTAAGCCATGACCTCACCATTGCGTGCCACGCCATCGAAGTCGATCTCCTTGGCGTGCTCGATAAACTTGGATACCACGACCGGATGATCCTCGCTCACGTTGGCGGCAAGCTGCAAGAAGCGGTGAAGTTCCTCGTCGTTGGAGCAAACGTTCATTGCAGCTCCAGAGAGTACGTAAGAAGGACGCACGAGGACGGGGAAGCCTACACGCTTCACAAACTCGTCGATGTCGTCCATGCTCTTGAGCGCGCTCCATTCAGGTTGGTTGATGCCCAACTCGTTGAGCATCTGCGAGAACTTGGCACGATCCTCCGCATGGTCGATGTCCTTGGCCTGTGTACCGAGAATGGGCACATTCTGCTCGTCGAGATACAAGGCGAGGTTGTTTGGAATCTGTCCGCCCGTTGAGACGACGACGCCGTAAGGCTGCTCCATGTCGATGATGTCCATGACACGCTCGAACGTGAGCTCATCGAAATAGAGACGGTCGCACATGTCGTAGTCGGTAGACACGGTCTCGGGGTTATAGTTGATCATGATAGAGCGGTAGCCCTGCTTGCGGATGGTTTGCAGAGCCTGCACGCCACACCAGTCGAACTCGACGGAAGAGCCGATGCGGTAAGCTCCCGAGCCAAGGACGATAACCGAGCGGTGGTCGTTGGTAAAGTCGATGTCGCTCTTCACGCCAGCGTATGTGACGTACAGATAATTGGTCTGTGCGGGATACTCCGCGGCAAGGGTGTCTATCTGCTTTACCACTGGCAAGATGCCATAGTTCTTGCGGAGGCTGCGAATCACGAGCATGGCCTTGTGCATATTGCCAATCTCTTTCTCAAGATTGACGGCACGCGCAACCTGGAAGTCGGTGAAGCCGTAGACCTTGGCCTCGCGAAGCAGGGCCTTGTCGAGAGTGTTGACGTTGCACTTCTTCAAGCGCTCGTCGATATCGATGATATGCTTGAGCTTGTTGAGGAACCAGCGGTCAATCTTGGTGAGCTCGTGTATCTCGTCTACAGTATAGCCCTTGTGCATGGCCTTTGATATGACAAACACACGCTTGTCGGTTGGCTCACGAAGCGCCTTGTCGATATCTGGAATCTCCAGCTCCTTGTTTTCCACGAAGCCGTGCATGCCTTGTCCGATCATTCGGAGACCCTTCTGTATGGCTTCCTCGAAGTTGCGACCGATGGCCATTACCTCACCGACCGACTTCATGCTGGAGCCTAACTCCTTGTCAACGCCACGGAACTTGCTGAGGTCCCAACGTGGAATCTTGCAGACAACGTAGTCGAGGGCGGGCTCAAAGAAGGCAGAAGTGGTTTTAGTGACCGAGTTTTTCAGCTCGAAGAGGCCATAGCCCAATCCGAGCTTGGCTGCAACGAAGGCGAGTGGATAACCTGTGGCCTTGGATGCCAATGCCGATGAACGGGAAAGGCGGGCGTTGACCTCAATGACACGATAGTCCTCAGAATATGGGTCAAAGGCGTACTGCACGTTACATTCGCCCACGATGCCTATGTGGCGCACGATCTTGATTGACAGCTCGCGCAGCTTATGGTATTCAGAGTTGGTGAGGGTCTGCGATGGCGCTATGACGATGCTCTCGCCGGTGTGGATGCCCAATGGGTCGAAATTCTCCATGTTACACACCGTGATGCAGTTGTCGTAACGGTCGCGCACCACCTCATATTCTATTTCCTTCCAGCCTTTGAGGCTCTTCTCCACGAGAACCTGTGGGGAGAAGGAGAAAGCCTTCTCGCATATCTTGCGGAGATCGTCGTCGTTGTTGGCGAAGCCAGAACCGAGTCCGCCGAGGGCGTAAGCGGCGCGCACGATGACAGGGTAGCCCAAGGCGTTGGCAGCCTTGAGAGCCTGGTCCATGTCTTCGCATGCCTCGCTCTTGATGGTATTGACATTGATCTCGTCGAGTTTTTCCACGAAAAGCTCACGATCCTCCGTGTTCATGATAGCGCTCACGGGCGTGCCGAGCACTTGAACATTGTATTTCTCCAACACACCACTCTCCTCTAGCTCCACGCCACAGTTGAGCGCTGTTTGGCCACCGAAGGAAAGAAGTATGCCGTCGGGGCGTTCCTTGGCGATTACGCGTTCAACGAAATAGGGTTGTACGGGAAGGAAGTATATTTGGTCGGCCACGCCCTCGGATGTTTGCACCGTGGCAATGTTGGGGTTGATGAGTACCGTTTGTATGCCTTCCTCGCGCAGGGCTTTAAGTGCTTGAGAGCCAGAATAGTCGAACTCGCCAGCCTCACCGATCTTCAGTGCGCCAGAACCTAACAGAAGAACCTTCTTGATATTTTGATTTTTCATTGTCTCAGTCTTTCAAAGTTTCTATGAATTTGTCGAACATGAACTCGGTGTCTACAGGGCCGGAGCATGCCTCAGGATGGAACTGTGATGAGAACCAAGGATTTGTCTTGTGGCGTATGCCCTCGTTGGAGCCATCGTTCATGTTGACGAAGAGCTCTTCCCACTCTGAACCTAATGTGGTAGCGTCAACGGCGTAACCATGGTTCTGTGAGGTTATGTAGCAATGGTCGGTGCCGATGAGGCGCACGGGCTGGTTGTGGGAACGGTGGCCGTATTTGAGCTTGTAGATGGTGGCTCCAGCGGCCTTGCCGAGAAGCTGGTTGCCCATACAGATGCCACAGATAGGCTTGCGGCTCATACTCAACTGTTTCTTTAAGACATCCACGGCATCTTGGCATGTGTCAGGATCGCCAGGACCATTGGCAAGGAAGAGACCGTCGAAATCCATGTCGGTATAGTCGTAGTTCCATGGCACGCGGATGACTTCCACGCCTCGGTTGATAAGGCAACGAATGATGTTTGCCTTTACACCACAGTCGACAAGCAACACTTTCTTTCCGGCTCCCTCGTTGTAGCGTATGATTTCCTTGCACGACACTTTGTCGACAAAGTTGACTCCAGAGTAGTCGGCATGCGGCACGTTGTCTGGCTCGTCATCAAACACGATGGATCCCATCATGACACCATGCTCACGCAGCACCTTGGTCAGTTGTCTCGTGTCGATGTCTGTGATGCCAGGTATGTGTTCGCGCTGAAGCCATGAGGCAAGCGACTCCACACCGTTCCAATGGCTGTATTGCTCGCTGTAGTCGGAGCAAATCATGGCTGCGGCATAGATCTTGTCGCTCTCCATGAATGTGGGCAGGCCGTTGTTCTCGAACGTGAATGGAGGCACGCCATAGTTGCCTATCAAGGGATAGGTGAACGTAAGGATTTGCCCGGCATAAGAAGGGTCGGTCAATGATTCGGGATAACCCATCATGGCGGTGTTGAAGACAACCTCGCCAGCTACGGGTGCGTCGTAACCGAAAGAGCGGCCATGAAACTTTGTGCCGTCGGATAATATCAAAGTAACATTTTTCATCTGTTGTTGTTTTATATGCCTAAATTCGTGCAACCATAAACATTCTCATAATAATTGACGAATGCCTTTATGCACATCTTGTTTCCGCCTGGAGTGGGGTAGTAACCCGAGAAATACCAATCGCCTTGGTCGTTGGGTATGGCTTTGTGAAGACCATCCAGCGACTGGTAGACAATGTCCACGGGAGTCGTCATGTCGTCTGGCTTCAGCATCTCCACTATCTTCCGGTTTATCTCGTCCTCGGTGAATGGCTGGTAAATGTCGCGCACGTGGTTCACCATCTCGTTTGTTGGCTTCTCTAGCTCGGCCTTGCAAGCCTTGTATGTGTCGTGTATGAGATGCTCCATGCCACGGTCGTGTATCAAGGCTATCGTGGCGCGGAAGACGCAAAACTCCTCAAGCCTTGGCATGTCGATGCCGTAGTAGTCGGGGTAACGAATCTGTGGAGCCGAGCTGACAAGTACAATCTTCTTGGGATGGAGCCTGTCAAGAATGTGAAGGATGCTCTCCTTCAACGTGGTGCCGCGCACTATGCTGTCGTCTATGATCACGAGGTTGTCCTTGTATGGCTCTATGGAACCATAGGTGACGTCGTAAACGTGGGCGGCAAGGTCGTTGCGTGCAGTGCCTTCGGTGATAAACGTGCGCAACTTTATGTCTTTCCAAGCCACCTTCTCAGATCTGACGTCGCAGTTGAGCATTGTCTCAAGCTCTTCGCGAGTGGGTTTGCGTCCCAATGCTAGAATGTTGTTGATGTTCTGCTCTCGTTGGTAGTTCTTAAAGCCGTCGATCAAGCCATAATAAGCCACTTCGGCTGTGTTGGGTATGAAAGATATGACAGTGTGCTTGGTGTCGCCGTCGATGGCTTTGAGCACTTTCGGCGTAAGCTGTTCACCAAGTTTCTTGCGCTCACGGTAGATGTCTTTGTCGGAGCCGCGCGAGAAGTAGATATGCTCAAATGAGCACTTGTAGTTTTCTTCTTCCTCGAGAATTTGCTGTTCCGTGGTGCTGCCATCGTTTCTCACGATGAGTGCGGCACCAGGGGTGAGCTCGTGTATTTCGTCGTATTCGAGGTCAAACGTTGTCTGGAGTACGGGTCTCTCTGACGCCACGGCCACAACTTCGTCGTTCTTATACCAAAAAGCGGGACGAATGCCATGAGTGTCTCTCATTGCAAACATCTCGCCACTTCCGGTGATGCCGCACATAACGTAGCCACCGTCGAAATGATTCATCGTGGTCTTGAGGACATTTTCCACGCGCACGTGGCTGTCGATGTAATCAGTTATGTCGGTGTCCTGTAACCCTTGTTTTTGCGCTTCAATGAAGTTGCGCTCAACCTCGCGATCCAACCTGTGCCCCATGAGCTCAAGCGTTATATAGGTGTCGCTGTATATACGCGGGCACTGTCCTTGCTTGGTGAGGGTCTTGAAAACGTCTTCGACATTTGTCATGTTGAAATTGCCGCAGATGCAAAGGTTCTTTGCTTTCCAGTTGTTTCTCCTCAAGAATGGGTGAACATACTTCACGCCACTCTTTCCTGTAGTAGAGTAGCGCAAATGTCCCATGTAGAGCTCGCCTGCAAAAGGAAGTTCGTCGTAGGACTCGGTGTCGATCTCCTCCTCCTTCATCACTTGCTTGATTTGCCTGTTGGCCTCACCGAATATCTCCGTGATGGCGTTGGCACCTTCGGCTCTTTCCCTGAACATGTATTCATGCCCAGATTTGGTGTTGAGCTTTACGGAGGCTATACCGGCGCCTTCTTGGCCACGGTTGTGCTCTTTCTCCATCATAAGATAGAGTTTGCCCAGTCCCCATTTCCATGAGCCATATTTCTTTTGATAATAGCTGAGGGGTTTCAATAGGCGTACCAAAGCAACGCCGCAATCCTCATGGATGTTGTTTTCCATTGGTTATGAATGCTTGTTATGTGTTTATTTCAAGATAGTCAGTACCAGTGACGCCACGGTGGTAGCCCAACCTAAGACGGTGACCCAAAGTGTTGTCCATTGACCAGTGGAAGACTGCACCGTCTTCTGCTTGGTTGGTTGTACGTAGACAATGTCGTTTTGCTTGAGATAATAATAAGGATCGTTGAATATTCTCGCGTCGTTCATGTTGAAACGATGTGAGTGCTTCTCGCCCGTCGAATCCTCACGCACCAACAAGACGTTTGTGCGCTTTCCATACATGGAAATGTCACCTGCCTGAGCCAGAGCCTGGACGATGTTGATTTTCTCGTCGGGCACTTCTATAACCTTGGAACCCAACTCGCCTATCATCGTGACACGGAAGCTTCTGAGCCTGCATATAACGACAGGTTTCTCTGAAACTGCGAGGTAAGGCTTGAGCCTGTTGGAAATGGTGTCTTCTATTTCCGAGTTGGAAAGGCCGCTCACGTGTATCCTTCCCAAAACCGGAAAGTTGATGCAACCCTCGTTGTCTACGAGATAACCATGTATATTATTATTGTTGTTGTTACTGTTGCCATCGTTGCCCGAGAAGAGGTTGAATGGTTGTGACGCTTCGGGGTTGGTAGTCTTGACAATGATTGAAATCTCATCGTTTGGCATGATCCTTGTTACGGGAAGCCCCTTTGATGGAGACATGTCTAATGTGTCGATGTTTTGGAAATAAGTGTAGTGGCGCATACTTGAACAACTTCCCAAAGCGAGAAGCATAGCACACAAAACAGGGATAAAGAGGATTTTCTTCATTTCTAATTATAATGAATGCTTTATTAGTGCAAAGGTAAGACTAATTTTCCAAAGTATAAAGGATTAGCTGAAAAATAATTTCTTGAAATAATATGAATGGTTTAAAAAATAAGTAATTTTGCAAATACGAAAGAATTGACCATGAAGAGTATAATAATATAATTGATTTTCACGTATGGCATTAGATGATATTTGGTTGCAGAAGTGGCAAGAATACATGTCTTTTCTTGATACAAACAAGCGCAGACCGTCCAAATATCATGTAGAGGACAGGCGTTTGGTCAATTGGCTGAAATATAATCGGAAAATGTTCAGAATTAACAAGTTGGGCGAAGATAGGATAGAAAAGCTAAACGTTCTTTTAGCTGAGGCCAACAAGTATAGACGTGTTAATCAACATGGTTATTATAATAAATGATAAAGCTTAGGTTATGAATAAAGTGCTGCTGATTTATACGGGTGGGACGGTAGGAATGGGTCAAAACCCACAGACGGGTGCATTGGAACCGCTCGATTTCAACCACCTTGAGGACTCAATGCCCGAATTCAACCTTATCCGCACCAATGTGGACGTATATCAGTTTACGCCACCTATTGACTCAAGCGACATGAAGCCTAAAAACTGGGCGCAATTGGTTAGGATCATCGCGCGCAATTATGACCAGTATGATGGGTTCGTGATATTGCATGGCACTGATACGATGGCTTACACGGCATCTGCTTTGTCGTTTATGTTGGAGAACCTTACCAAGCCAGTGATTCTTACGGGATCCCAGCTTCCCATTGGACAATTGAGGACTGATGGCAAGGAAAACCTTATTACCAGCATTGAGTTGGCGGCGTTGAAAGACAAGGACGGTCATGCCAGGGTGCCTGAGGTGTGCATCTATTTCAGTGGCAGGTTGTTGAGGGGCAACAGGTCTACAAAGATAAACGCCGAAGGCTTTTTTGCCTTCGACAGTTTTAATTATCCGCATCTTTGTGACGCAGGAGTGAATTTTTCTTTTCACGACCATCACATCATCAAGCCTGATTTTTCAAAGCGCATGATTCCGCATTATGCCATGGACGAGAATGTCTTGGTGTTTAGCATGTTTCCTGGCATACAAGAGCGAATATTCAGGAATGTGCTAAGCTCCAATTCGCTTCGTGGCATGGTAGTAAGAACTTTCGGCAGTGGTAACGCTCCACACAACTCTTGGCTGATGCCATTGTTGAGGCAGGCGGCCCAAAGGGGAGTGGTGATAGTGAACATTAGCCAATGCGTAGCGGGAAGCGTGGTGATGGATCGTTATGACACAGGCTACCAGCTCAAGGACATTGGGGTGGTGTCGGGTTTTGACGGCACCGTGGAGTCTGCCATCACGAAATTGATGTTCCTTCAAGGCATGCATTCTGACCCGAATGTCATACGTGGTTTAATGTGCCAGTCCATTGCCGGAGAGATAACGGTTTAGTCATTGTTAGAGAAATAACGGTGTTGCCCGTTATTTCTCGTTGCCTTCAAGTATGCTTAGCATTCTTGTGGCAGTCCTTCCGTCCCATCTTTCAGGAAGCTGACCTTTCTTCCATTTGCCCTCTACCATGTCGGCAATCGCTTTGCCTAAAGTGTCGGCATCCTCTCCTACAAGTATGTTTGTGCCCTCGCGCACTGTTTCAATGTGCTCTGTATAGCTGTTGAGGGTTACACAAGGCACGTGGTTGAACGTGGCCTCTTCTGCCACGTTGCCAGAGTCAGTGATAATGCCTTTCGCGTTTTCCGTGAGCCATGCAAATTCTAGGTAGTCAAGAGGCTCGGTGACGCGAAGGCATTGAGAGTCAACGTCGTGCATACAATCTTGTACGGTCTTGGCAGCCAGGCCTCTCAATGGTGCAATAATTGGGGTTCCATTGGCGTTGGAAATGACAGCTTTCAGCATTTCCTTAAGGTTGCCAATGTTTGCAATTAAGGCTTTTCGGTTGAGTGTGAACACTATATAGTCATTGCCGTTTAACTTTAGCTCGTCTACAATGGCAGGCTTCCTGAGCTTGTCGTGTATGAAACGTAGGTTGTCGATAAGGATGTTTCCCACCATATAGACTTTTGACAATTCGGCTCCCTCCCTGTTGGCAATGGAGTTGTTGCTTGCACCTGCCGTAAAGAGTACGTCAGACAGACCGTCAATGACGAGCCTGTTCACTTCCTTTGGCATGTTTATGTCAAACGACCTTGTGCCTGCTGCGATATGCGCTAGTCTTATGCCATGTTTCTTTGTCACTATCGCCACAGCCATTGTCGAGGCGAGGTCGTCTACAACCACCACGGTATCTGTAGGATGTGTTTGAAGATACACCTCAAACTGTTGCATCGTTTGCCCGGTTATTTCGCTTAGGTTTGTTGCCGTTACTCCAAGAAACGTATCAGGACGCGGTATGCACAAATCGTCAAAGAGGGACGTGCCTATGGTTGGGTCGTCTTCTGAACCTGTATAGACAAGTTGGAAATCCACCTTTTGGTCCGAGGTGCTGGCCTTGATAGTTCTGATAAGCGGCGCAACCTTAATAAAGTTAGGGCGTGCGCCGCATACAATGCATAAATTGCGATACATTACTGATTTATTATTAAACAAATTCAATTATTTGAATAGTTCCTTTATTCCTCCGAGGCTTCCCATGAGGTTGCTTGCCTCGTATGGCAGGAACACTGTCTTCGACTTGTCGCCTGCCGCTACTTGTTGCAACATCTGAATATAGTTTTTCGCAAGAAGGTAATTGGCAGGGTTGGTTGTTTGTCCCACGGCTTGCGTCACTTTCTCTATTGCCGCAGCCTCTGCCTCCGCCTTGCGTATGCGAGCCGTGGCTTCGCCTTCCGCCCTGAGTATGGCTTGCTGCTTGTCGGCTTCGGCGCGGTTGATGGTAGCGGCCTTCTCACCTTCCGACTTCAATATCTGGGCTTGCTTTTGACCCTCTGACGTGAGAATTGTGGCTCGCTTGTCGCGTTCTGCTTGCATTTGTTTTTCCATGGCTTGCAGCACGCTTTGTGGAGGAGTGATGTCTTGAAGTTCGACGCGGTTCACCTTGATTCCCCATTTGTTGGTGGCGTCATCGAGCACGCCGCGCAACTTGGTGTTGATGATGTCGCGCGAGGTAAGGGTTTGGTCAAGTTCCATCTCGCCAATGATGTTTCTCAGCGTGGTTTGCGTCAGCTTCTCAATGGCGTTGGGGAGATTGTTAATCTCGTAGACAGCCTTGAACGGATCAACGATTTGGAAATAGAGTAGGGCGTTGATTTGCATCTGGATGTTGTCCTTCGTGATAACGTTCTGCTTGTCGAAGTCGTACACTTGCTCCCTGAGGTCAATGTGACTGCTGTAATTGTAGTGGCCACGTTGGTAGGTGACGATAATCTTGGCCTTGTCTATAAAAGGTATGATGATGTTTATTCCAGGTTTGAGCGTGGCGTAGTACCTGCCCAATCTCTCTATGATACGTGTCTCACTTTGTGGAATGATGACGATTGCCATTTTGGCGAAAAAGAGCGCCAGCACTACAAGTGCTATTAAAACATAGAATCCAATCATGGTAATACAGATTAAAGCGTTAATGAATTAAGAGGGTTAAGATAAAGTGTATGCTGCTTATGTGTTTTATGGTTGTTCCTCGACGACTTTCACTATTATGCTGTCGCGCGACACAATCCTTACGCGGCTTCCATTGCCAATGGTCGCTCCGGTATCGGATATGGCTTTCCATTCGTCTCCGTCAACTTTCACGTAGCCCGAATGGGTTGGGCCAATGGGTTCTATCACGATGCCCGTACGTCCGATGAGGGCGTCGGCATTGCTGAGCCTGTCGTTGTGGTGTGGGTGGAGATATCTTATGGCAAACGGACGCACGCCAAACACGCAAAGGGCGGAGCCTATGACGAATAACAACACTTGAACCCATAGTGGGGTGAATAATAGGGATGCGATGATGGAACACGCCGCGCCCAAGGCAAAGCACATCAGGTAAAACGTGCCTGAGGTTACTTCGAGTATCAAGGCGAATACGCATACCAATGTCCATACAAGCCAAAGGTTGGATGAAAGATATTCGAGCATAGGCTGAGAGTTTGCGGTTTGTCGTGTGAATGGTCAGTCTCCGTGTAAGCGCATCGTTATTTGCGCTTTGTGGATGTCGACTTCTTTGTCGTGGTCTTCTTCGTGGTTGTGGTCTTCTTCGTCGTGGTTTGCGTTGTCTTGGCATAACCTGAGGCTTGGTAATATTTCAATGCCTCAGGCATCTCCGTCTGCAATGCCGCAATGCGCTTGGCATCAGAAGGGTGGTCGGAGAGGAAGTCGCTTTTGTTGCTGTTGCCAGAAGACATGCGCTGCCAGAACGAAATGGCAACCTGCGGGTCATAGCCTGCCATTGCCGCAAAGATCAGTCCCATGTGGTCGGCTTCGGTCTCGTCGTCACGGCTGTATTTCAAGTTTGCGAGGCTGAAGCCTGTCTGTGCCACTTGCGTCGCGATGGATGCGGTGTTGCTGCCAACCACTTGCCCGAGCAACGCCCCGCCAATCTGCGTGCCATATTGCTGGCGAAGCTTCTTCGACATTTGCTCAGCCGAGTGCTTTGCCACGGCGTGCGCTATCTCGTGACCGAGGACGATTGCCAACGAAGCCTCGTTCTGCGTATAGGGTAGAATGCCCTCGTAGACCACGATCTTGCCGCCAGGCATGCAAAAGGCGTTAGCCTCCGTGTTTTGAACGAGGTTAAATGCCCAAGAGAAATTCTGTATTTCAGATGAAAGGCCGTTGTTTTTCAAATAGGTCTCCACTGCAGTTGCCAAACGTTGTCCTACACGTTTCACCATCGCCGTGTTTTGGCTGTTGGTGGAAACCTTGGCTGTCTGCATGAACTCGGAGTATTGCTTATTGCTAAGGCTCAGTACCTCTGAGTCGGACACGAGCAAGGTGTGCTTGCGACCTGTGATAGGCACGGTGGATGTGGTGCCGCATGATGCCAACATCAATGTGGCAACAGTGGAAAGGGTTATAAACTTGAAATGTCTCATTTCTTTAGTTTGCTTTATTTGTTTTTTGCAAAGATAAAGAAATAAGACATTACAAGGAGCGCTTTTATGTTTTTTAACTTTGTTTGTGCAAGCGCGTGCAAAACAAATCACTCATATCTGATGGCCTCAATCGGGTCAAGCATAGCCGCTTTCTTGGCTGGATACCAACCGAAGAAAACTCCGGTGAACGTACATACCGCAAACGACATGAGTATGGTCCATGGCTCAATGTAGATTGGCCATCCCGCCACTATCTTGACGGCGTAGCTTGCACCGATTCCGATGATTATGCCAATTATGCCGCCTGTCACCGACATCATGATGGCCTCTATGAGGAATTGGTTCAGGATGTCAAGGCTGCGTGCGCCCACGCTCATGCGCAAGCCAATCTCGCGAGTGCGCTCGGTGACGCTCACATACATGATGTTCATGATGCCTATGCCGCCAACCACGAGGGAGATGCCTGCCACACAACCAAGCAGAATGGTAAGCATGTTGGTGGTCGAGTTCATCATCGAGGAAAGCTCCTCTTGCGAGCGGATATTGAAGTCGTCATCGTCAGCTTCCTTGGTGTCGGTGGCATCTTTCAGCTTGTGGTTGCGTCGCAAGATGGTTGTCATCTCGTCGGTCGCCTTTTCCGTCACCCCTTCTGTTATGGCAGAGGCTTGAATCTCTGAGAGATAAGTCTGCGCCAGGATGCGCTTCATGATAGTGGTGTATGGCGCTATGACAAGGTTGTCCTGGTCCATACCCATGGAGTTGTAGCCTTTCTTTTTCAACACGCCTACAACGCGGAAGGGCGTGGAGTTGAACCTGACCACTTTTCCCACAGGGTCTCCACCGTTAGGGAAGAGGTAATCCACTACGGTTTGTCCGAGTATGCAAACCTTGGCGTTTGACTTGATGTCTTGGTCGGTGAAGCAGTCGCCGTTAGACACGCTCAACTGCCTGATGTCCAAATACTCAGTGTTAACACCATAGATGGTCGATTGCGTGTTGTTATTGCCGTAGATGAATTGACCGGAACTGCTCACCACGGGCGAGATGCCCTTGATATAGTTGCACTCGTCCTTCAATGTTTGGTAGTCGGTGAGTTTCAGCGTTTCCATCGACGACGCGTCCTGCCTTACGCCTCCGCGCATGTCCTGGCCCGGATGGATCATTATCATGTTGGAGCCCATCTCGGCTATGTTTGCCTGGATGCTTCGCTTTGAGCCTTGGCCTATGGCGAGCATCGTGATGACCGATGCCACGCCGATGATGATGCCAAGCGCGGTGAGAAACGACCGCATCTTATTGGCGCCAATGGCACGCAGGGCTATCTTGAATAAGTTGGTATAGTTCATTTGTCATCAATATTTTACTCATCGGTGTTTGCGGGCAACTCAGCGAGGGCTTTTGCCGCATCCTTGATGTTGTCGTTGTACTCATCGCTGATAACCTTTCCGTCTCTTATCTCAATGTTCCTCGACGAGTAGTTGGCAATGTCGGGGTTGTGGGTGACGAAAATGATCGTGTGGCCTTGCGCGTAAAGCTTTTGGAAGAGCACGAGAATCTGGAAGCTCGTTCGTGTGTCGAGGTTACCAGTTGCCTCGTCGGCAAGGATCACGGCTGGGTCGTTCACGAGGGCGCGTGCAATGGCTACACGTTGCATCTGTCCTCCCGACATCTGGTTTGACTTGTGGTAGAGCCTGTCGCCGAGTCCTACGGCCTTCAGTGCCTCAATGGCGCGCTCGTGCCGTTCTGCGGCAGAGACGTTGGGGTTGTACATGAGCGGCAATTCCACGTTTTCAACCGAAGATGTCTTTGGCAAGAGGTTGTAGTTCTGGAAAATGAAGCCTATCTTGCGGTTGCGAAGCACCGCCCTTTGCGACCGTGACATCTCCCTTACAGGCACGCCGTCGAGATAATATTCGCCGCTCGATGGCGTGTCAAGACAACCAAGCTGGTTGAGGAGGGTCGACTTTCCGGAGCCCGACTTACCCATGATGGTGACGAACTCTCCCTCAAAGATCTTGAACGAGACGCCACGCAAGGCATGCACGATCTCGTCGCCAACCTTAAACTCGCGCTTGATGTCTTGAAGCTCGATTACTACTTTTCTGTCTTTGTCCATACGCTTTTACTTCTTTTTGTTTCCGCGTGGTCCAGGAGCGAATGGGCTTTGCGTGCCGTCGTTGCTGCTGTCCTCGGCATCGTCGTCGGCCTCTGGCGTGGCAATGCCGGTGATGACTTTCGCGCCTTTCTTTATGCCGCCAAGAATCTGCGTGTGGATGCCATCGGTAGAACCTATCGTCACCTTGTGTGCCACGAGAGTGTTGCCCTCAAGTGTCCAAACCTTGTTCTTGGCGTTAGAGATGTCTTGAATCTTCCTTCCGCCAACAGTCTCTTTCTCAGGTGTATAGCGCAATGCCTTTGAAGGAACGCTCAACACGTTTTTGATCTCCTCAGTATAGATGTTCACGTTGGCTGTAAGTCCTGGCTTCAGCTTCAGGTCTTGGTTTGGCGCGCTGATTACCACTTCGTATGTCACGACGTTGTTTGTCGTGGTTGCCTCTTGGCGCACCTGAGTCACGGCACCCTCAAAAGTGTCGTTGGGGTATGCGTCTACGGTGAATGTCACCCTTTGTCCCACCTTGACACCGCCTATGTCGGCCTCGTCAACGTCGGCGATAACGCGCATGTCTTTCAGATCCTTGGCGATGGTGAAGAGCTCAGGCGTAGAGTAGCTTGCTGCCACGGTCTGTCCTTCCTCAACGCTCTTAGAGATTACCACGCCGTCGATAGGCGAGGTGATGACGGCATAGCTGAGGTTTGTCTGCGCACGGCTCACCTCTTCCTTGGCTGAAGCCACGGCGTCGCGCCTCTGAGCTACGGTGGCGGTTGCCGTCTGCCAGCTCAGGCGAGCCTGCTCGAAGTCGTTGGCAGAAATGAGGCCCTTGTCGTATAGAGTCTTGTTGCGCTGGTAGTTGGCTTTCTGATAGGCAAGGTCGCTTTGCGCGCTGGCAAGGTTGGCTTGTGCCTGTGAGAGCTGTGCCTTTGATGAGTTGAGCTGGCTCTGAAGGTTCTGCTTGTCGAGCTCGGCAATGACCTGGCCTTTCTTTACCACACTGTTGTAGTCTACGAAGAGCTTGTCGATGATACCAGACACCTGTGTACCTACGGTGACGGTCTTCACGGCCTCAATCGTACCGGTGGCGGTCACGCTGTTCTCGATGTTGGCTGGGCCTGCAGCCTCGGTGGTGAAGTTGACGGTAGTGTCTTTCTTGTTGCCGGAGAGCAGCCACGCTGCTACCGCTATGACAACAACAACGCCTACGATTATCCAAATACTGCTTATTTTCTTGATTTTCATGAGTTTGTATTTATGCGATAATTATTTGTTTGTCGTGTTAAGTCACAAGGGTGATTTTATTTCATTGTGCCATCCTTGTAGAAATTGAGCAAGTTGATGTTGAGTATCGCCATGTATTTGGCTTGCAGCTCGCTTTGCTTCGCCTGGAGCAACTTGTCCTTTCCGTTCATCAGCTCAATGACGTTTTTGAGGTTCTGCTTAAACTGCTCCTGCAAGAGGTCATAGCTTTCCTGTGCGCTCTCGGTGTTCACCTTCGCGCTCTTGTATTGCTCTTGGTTGTTGTTGGCCTGAAGCCAATAGTTCTCGATGGTGGAGTAGAGCTGTGTTTGCTTGTCTTGCAGGTCGAGCTGGTAGTTCTGCTTCGAGAGCACGGCCTTGTTGATGGCAGTCTTTGTCTGCCTGTTGTCGTAGATAGGCACGCTCACGGTGAATCCTGCTCCGCCAATGAGGTTGTTCTTCAACTGCTTTGCCCATGCGTTGCTGTTCATCGACGTGGTGTTGGTGCTGACGCTTGCCGAAATTCCCACTGTGGGCATGCGTTGACCCTTGGCTATCTTGATTTGCACGTCGCTGCTCTTTATTCCAAGCAAGGCGTTTTGAATCTCCGGACGATATTGTATGGCAGAGTCGTAGACCGTGGTAACCGATGGTATGGCGGTTGTAGCCATGGCGTCGGTTGGCTCGTCGGCGCTTACGTCAAACTCCTCTTGATCAGTGATTTGCAAGAGTTGCTTCAACTGACGCTTATAGTCGGCAAGTGAACTTTGCGCCTGAACTACGCTGTATTCGTCTTGTGCCCTTTGGGCGGTGAGCTGCGCCAGGTCAGCCTTGCTTAGTGAGCCTACCTTGCAAAACTCCTTTCCTCGTTCTTCAGTCTTTTTCGATGTCTCAAGCGTCGACTCGTTGACCTTCACCGCTTCCTTAGAATACAGTATCTGTACGAAGAGCTGCGCTATCTGCTCTTGCAGGCTGTTGGCGGTCTGCGCGGAGTCGAGCGCGGCTTGCTCCACGGAGAGCTTGTTCAACGTGATCTTGTTGTGGTTTTGGTTGCCATTCCATACCGTCCAGTTGGCGTTTATGCCGTATGAACCATTGTAATAGAACTTGTCGACATTGGTTTGCACCTTTGATCCTTGCACCGTGTAAGACCCTTGCTCGGGCCATGGGTTGTAGGAAACGTTTTGCGACGTGGAGGCCGAAAGCGAAGGCAGCAGTGCGGCCTTGCTTTGCTTGTAGTCTTCAATCGCCGAGTATTTGCTTACCCGGTTTTTTTGAAGCGTGATGTTGTTGGCAAGCGCATAACTGATGCAGTCTTGCAGCGTCCACTGACGTGCTGAGACTCTTGCTGAAAAGCTAAGCAAGCCTGCCACAACAAGGATTGTTGTTGCTTTTTTTACCATAGATATTGAATAACTGATAATTATCTTTGATGTTAAGATGCTATAAGGGCACCAAAGGTTTATCCGGAAAATATATTCTTAACAATAGTTGGCGCTTTTTTTACAAATTGTTATAAAAAAAGCGCCAATTAGACAAGTTTATATAACTCTAAAAAGTCTTAAAGCAGAATTACCAACAAAAAAAGCACCCTTGAAAGGTGCTTGATTTATAAGGCTGTTGCCTTTCCAGTGTAAAGGCATCGTCATATCAGTGCAAAGCCGTTGCCTTTTCAGTGCAAAGCCGTTGCCTTTTCAGTGCAAAGCCGTCGTCTTTCCAGTGCAAAG
>CAVAGT010000060.1:0-18576 GCA_963588155.1 Lachnospiraceae bacterium
AGCCTTTTTTATGCAATATTTTCAGCGGTTGAACCTAAATCCGAAACTTGAGTTATTAAAATCACCACCATTCATTACGCTTTTTCTTGCCCCTTGTTGGGTCACGGCCTCGCCATATATAAGCAACAACAAGGCAGAGCCTCCACCAAAGATGAAGGCTCTTATCTTGTTAGAGGTAAGAGAAACTTTAATAACTGCTTCTCTAATTCCACCGTTATCTCTTGTGCTCAGGCACCACGGCAAAATAAACCACATCGTGGTCGGTGAGGTTTTCCATGTAGTGGTTATGACCCATGGGGCAATAATGACACTGTCCGGCATGGCACTCTTCTACGGTGTCGTCGTAATGGAAAGTCAGCGTGCCGCTAATGACGAAGATCACCTCCGAATTGCCCTCGTGGACATGCAGGCCGCTCGAAGCGCCTGGACGGAGCGTGGAGTACATTATCTTAATGTTGTCGTCCACGTGGTTGCGTGTGTCCAAATGACCCTCACCGCCCTTGAAGCCCGTGAGATGAGCCTCGGCAATCTTCTCGAAATCTATTATCATGACAAATTGGATTTATATTGTTGTGACCTAATGTTAATTGTTGATGACCTCGCCTGTGACAGAGGCGGAGAGCTGGGCAACCTCGTCCAACCACAAAGTGGCCATGGCATCGGATGGCATACGCCAATCGCCTCGGGGCGACAACGTCACGGAACCCACCTTGGGGCCGTCTGGCAAGCAAGAACGCTTAAACTGCTGGTTGACAAACCGGCGACAGAACGTGCCAAGCCAATGAAGGATTACCTCGTCGGAATAGTGGCCCTCGCCCTCGTCGGTGGCTACACCGTTGCCAAACGCCTTTTTGGCAAGCACAAATATCTTTCGTGGGCTGAAGCCATTGCGTAGGAAATGATAGAGGAAGAAATCGTGAAGCTCATAAGGGCCCACAAGGTCTTCGGTCTTCTGCAGAATGTTGCCCTCGTCGTCGGCAGGTATGAGCTCTGGTGATATTGGAGTGGCAATGATGTCGTACAGGGTTGATGCCGACTGGTCGTCAACTGTCTGCGCCACAAACCTCACCAAGTATTTTATCAACGTCTTTGGTATGGACGCGTTGACACCATACATCGACATATGGTCGCCGTTGTAAGTGGCCCAACCGAGAGCTAGCTCAGAGAGGTCTCCTGTGCCTATGACCAGTCCGTTGAGCTTGTTGGAGAGATCCATGAGTATCTGCGTGCGTTCACGTGCCTGAGAGTTCTCGTAGGTAACGTCGTGCACGTCGGAATCATGCCCTATGTCCTCGAAATGCTGCATCACGCTCTTGGATATGTTCACCTCGCGCATGGTGACGCCAAGGCTCTGCATCAGACTCACGGCATTGCGATGCGTGCGCCCCGTGGTGCCGAAGCCTGGCATGGTGACGCCAACAATGCCCTTGCGGTCGAGCTTGAGCTTGTCGAAAGTCTTTACGCAAACAAGGAGTGCGAGAGTGGAGTCGAGGCCGCCACTGATACCAACCACCACCGTCTTGGCGTGGGTGTGAAGGATGCGCTTGGCGAGACCCATCACTTGGATGTTGAAAATCTCGTCGCACGACTTCTGCATGTCACCATCGGAAGGTATAAACGGATGTGGGTCCACATTCCGCTCAAGCGTGAAATCGTGGGGCACGACAGCGGCCTCGGCACGACCTATGTGTATGTCCTCGCCTATCATGCGCCGCTGGGCGTTTACGAACGTCGTGTTGCTCCGCCTGTCGGAATTGAGTTTCTCCACGTCTATTTGCGCGAAGATGAGTTGGCTGTCCATGGCGAAACGCTCGCTCTCGGCAAGCAGTTTCCCATTCTCGTAGATCAAGGCGTTGCCTCCGTAGACCACGTCCTGGGTGCTCTCGCCAAAGCCCGCACCACTATACACGTAGCCACAGATGGTGCGCGCACTCTGCTGGCAAAGCAGGCTCTTGAGATAATCGTGCTTGCCTATAAGCTCGTCGCTCGCCGAGAGGTTGAAGATGATGTCGGCACCAGCCAAGGCGAGATGGTTGCTAGGGGGCGTGGGTGCCCACACGTCCTCGCAGATCTCAACGCCAAACAACACGCCGTCGTCGGTACGGAACAACTGTGGCGCCGCGGTGACGAAAACCGTGTGGCCGGCATAACGAATCTCCTTGGGACGCAAGTCCTGCGAAGAGGCGAACCAACGCTTCTCATAGAACTCGCTATAATTGGGAAGGAATGTCTTGGGCACGATACCAAGAATCTTGCCACGCTGAATGACGATGGCACAGTTGAGCAACAAGTCGCCAGCCACCAAAGGCACGCCAATGATGGAGATGATGTCAAGCTGGCGGCAGAACTCCAACAGCTGCATTACGCAATTCTCCGTAGCGTCCAAGAGGAGTTGCTGGCGAAAGAGATCCTGACATGTATACCCCGTGACACAGAGCTCGGGAAAGACGATAATCTCGGCACCTTGCCCCTCTGCCATGGCTATTTGCGACTCAATTTCCTTAATGTTACTGACACAGTCGGCAACCTTCACCGTGGGTACCGCCGATGCCACCTTTACTAATCCGTACTTCATATAGGCAATTATCTAATAGTGACTTGTGTGGCGCCATATCCATATTCCTGGAACGACGCGTCCTGCCACTGGTAAGACTTGTGTTTATAGGTCAGCTCATTGATGAGCGCGCGCCTCAACACTCCGGCACCCTTGCCGTGGATGAAAACGAGCTTCTGGCCTTTCTTGTTCTCATATTGTTTCAAGGTGTCGCGAAACACTTTCATCTGGTATTCGAGTATGTCGCCTGCCTGCATTCCCTGCGTGGTGTCGAGCAACGTCTCGGCGTGCAAGTCGACAACAATGGCGTCGTCGAGACCACGATTTCGTATGTATGGCGCGTTCTTGGCGTTGCCCTTGCTTTGGGTGTCCTCATAACGGCGCACAAGCTGCTTCCTCTGGTCCGCAGTCGCCTCTCCATGGCCTTGGGCGTCAGCATGGCTGTACATCTCCTTCTTCAATTCCTTGGCATCCACCACAAGCGGACGGACGGCCTTGTCGTTCTCTATAATGGCATACAGCAAGACGGGAGTCTCGAAGAAAGGCGTGTCCTCGAAAGTGTGAGTCTTGTAAAACTTCAAAGGCTCAAGCCTCAACTCCACGCTTACGGGGGCTTTCACTATGAAGTTCTTGTCGCGCTTGTAGGCAAGAAGCTGTACCACGAGTCTGCCCACATGATTGATATCCTGAGCATTCATCTCCTCGATAAAAACCTTGGTGTTAGGCTCCGCCTCTCCCTCGTTCTTGACAGAGCAACTGTTGCCCTCCACCGCGAGGATGACATAACGGAGGTAATAATTGCTGTCGTTGACAAAATAAGACTCAAAGCGTGGCGTATCTTGGCCGCTGCCACTTGTTGGCGCGAAGGCTATATAAGCAGAAAGTTGGTTTCCGCCTTTGCGCTCCTCAGCCTTAGGCCGGAAGCTTACATCCTTGGAAAGGTCAACCATGTCGGGTGCCGACATGTCAATGTCCTCGTCTTGTCCCTCCTGCATCATGGCCTTCACGGAGCGGTGGCCACGCAACAATGGTGTCTCGGCGGCTTTCTGT
This sequence comes from Lachnospiraceae bacterium, assembly GCA_963588155.1. Classification (GTDB taxonomy): domain Bacteria; phylum Bacteroidota; class Bacteroidia; order Bacteroidales; family Bacteroidaceae; genus Prevotella. The sequence goes on from CAVAGT010000060.1 coordinate 3,605, forward strand.
TCCTGAGCCTCGGCACGGCGGTTGATGACATTGGCCGTGCTGTAGTCCTCGCTTTCTACCACCACGACCTCGGTGACTGGAGTAGGTATCTGGAACCCATCCTCATCTTCCACCAACACGATATTCTTACCTTGGAAGCCGGCTATCTTCCCGCCTCCTATCTCGCTAAGAAACTTGACTTTATCTCCTATTTTCATACTATCTTTCTTGTTTTATATTATGGTATAAGCAAGTTGGAGTCGCCATAGCTCAAGAAACGGAAACCATGGCCCAACGCATAGTCGTAAACCTCTCGCCAACTACCCTTGAGGAATGCGCTCACCAACAAGAGCAAGGTGCTCTTTGGCTGATGGAAATTGGTGACAAGCATCTTCACGACCTTGTAAACATATCCCGGGGCTATGATGATTCGCGTGGACGTGTGCAGCGCCTCAAGGCCATCGCGATCAAGATAGTCGAGTATCGCCTTTATCGAGTCGCACACTTGCACTGGCTTGCCCTCTACAATCACGAGGCCCGCGTCGTCGTGTGGCAAGTCGTAAGGCTCCCACTGCTCCACTCCCAGTTCCTCTTCTGTGGCATTGGGATTGCGAAGAATCTTCACACCGACATAATACAGGCTCTCAAGCGTGCGGACACTCGTGGTGCCAACGGCTATCGCCTTGCCTTCGTGTTGCAGGAGGCGCTCAAAAGTGTGACGATGCACCACAATATACTCCGAGTGCATCTTGTGCCCTTCTATTTCCTCTGTCTTCACGGGCTTGAACGTCCCCGCGCCAACATGCAATGTCACTTCATCGCGGATGATGCCGTGGGCGTCGATGTCTTTCAGCACCTTGTCGGTAAAGTGCAAGCCTGCCGTGGGAGCCGCCACGCTGCCCTTGATCTTGGAATAAACCGTTTGATAAGTGGTCTTGTCGCTCTCCTCTGTCTTACGGTTGAGGTATGGCGGAATGGGAAGCTCGCCTACGGCATCGAGAATCTCAGCGAAATTGACCTCCGCGGCATCCCATTCGAAATCGATCCAATAGTTAGTGCCCCCACCCTTCTCTATGGCCTTGCTCCTGTCCATCGTAGCGGACAGGGTGAGCTTGTGGCCCTTAATCTCAAAGTCTCTCTTCAAAGAGCCTTCCTTCCATTTCTTGAGGTTGCCTATCATACAGAGCCAGCTGCAATGAGATGTCGACTGGAACATCTGTTCGTAGTCGGCAGGAAGGGCGGGTTCCATAAGGAAAACCTCAATAAGCGCGCCTGTCTCCTTACGGAAGTGCATACGCGCCTGGATAACCCTCGTATTGTTGAAGACCATCAACGCTCCCTGGGGAAGATACTGCGGAAGGTTATAGAAGACATCATCCGACAGCTTGCCCTTGTTATACACCAACAACTTGCTGTGGTCACGCTCCTTCAAGGGGAACTTCGCAATACGCTCGTCAGGGAGATTATAGTTATAATCGTCTATTCTTATATGTTTTGTGTCCATTTCCTTATATTGATTCATATCGAGATATCACCAAACGCCCAAAGCGACACTGCCGCTATGGTGAGCACCAATGTCGCCACCACCACGTCTATGTCGGCCTTGGCATAACCCGATGCCGTGTAATGTGATGAGATGTATTGAAACTTGATGTTTAACTTGTAAAACAACTTGTAGAACGCCAAGTAAACCATGCCTCCCACGAAAGAGCCATAAAGCATTCCGCAAAGAATGTCGGACGGGTAATGCACGCCCAAATACAACCGTGTCCAACAGTTGAGCAACGCCCAAAGGAACATTACTGTCGTGAACAACCTGTCACGCACAAGCAAACTGAAAAACATCGCCAACGAGAACGTGTTGGCGGCATGCGACGAGAAGAAACTGTAGCTTTCGCTCAACGTACCGACAATGAGGTTCAATTGCATCTTGACCATTGGGTCGTTGCATGGGCGCAACCTTCCTACCGTTGGCTTGACGATGAAGTCGCCTACGCCACCTGCAAGAAACACGCACACCACAGCCGAAGCAACGACAAGTCCTATCTGCGCCATGGTCTCATGATTCTTCACGACAAGGTAGAACAAGGCAACATAAAGAGGTATCCACGTCAACCCAGATGTCAATATCGGGACTAACGCGTCGAAGTAAACAGAGTTGTCGCCATTAAAGAAGCGCAACAGTGACAAGTCAGCTGACAAGAAACCTCCAAGCATCATCAAATCTTTTCTATCATGCCAGACTTTATCCAGCCTTCTCTTCCATCACCTAGTTCAACTTGTTTCCAGCCTTTCAACCCATCGTCTATTATGTCCACTCGTGTGCCTTCATGGATTACAAAAGCGTCTGGGCTCTTGTCTTCCGGAGTTGTCTTGACATTAATGGAAGGTGAAATGACAATGGCTCCACGACCGTGCTGAAGCCAATATTTCTGTTGCCATGCGAAGAGCGTGGAGAACACGAACACCACCAAGAAAGCGGCGCTGCCAAAGAAGCCAACCTTGCGGAGCCATAGCGGCGAGGCAAAAAGATAGCAAAGCATGAGGACAAGCGCCACCACAACGCTGCCTATGCTCCAAGATGCCCACGTGTCGACGTTGGCAAAGGATACCACATTGCGGTATAACGCCACAAAGAAGTTGTCGGATTCCGGAGTTATCTTGTCAATGGTCTTGGAACGGGCGAACTGAAGGTTGAACTTCACATCGGCATCGCTTGGCGAGAGCCTGTAAGCTCGCTCGTAACAAAGAATGGCCTGAGCTATACTGTCGGAACGATAATACGCATTGCCAAGATTATAATACAAGTCAGCCGACGTTCCTTGCCGCAGCAATGACTTGTAATCAGATATTGCCTGCTGATAATTGCCATGCCTATAGCAACTGTCCGCAATCTCCTTTGTGAGGGCAGAACCCGAGGTCGGGCTAAGGAACATCGCCAAGAGCGTGATGACAATTATGTTGAAATGGTGCTTTATCATTTTCTTTTCTTCATTACATCTTCTATTTCCACAATGGCGGTCATTGCCGACTGGAATGTCTTCTCCATGTTTCCAGACTCATCGCCCGGGGCATAACGTTCAAACTCACACTCCTCAAGGGCGGACATGAACTTACCTATAATGTCCTCGCCCACTCCGCGTTGATCGAGCTTTTCCTTTATGTTGTCGCGTGAGAGACTTTCCACAGGCATATTCAGCTTGTAGCTGACATATCCCCACAATGTACGTAGAACCTCATCATAAAACTCAGCGGTGTTGTGCTCAAACATCAGCTTACTTGCTTTCTTCAAGCGTTTCCTGGCAATCTTGTTGGCACGCTTGCCCCGCATCTTCACGATGTCGCCATTCTCTATTGCACGACGACGGAACACAATGAGAAGTATCACGAAGGCCAACAAGGGCAACAGCAAGCAAACCCAATATGCCACGCTGTCAAAGAAAAGCTTGCCTGAAGTGGATGCACTTGAATCCCCTGTCTTTATGGAATGGATGTCGTTGTCGATAACCTTATCAAAGCTCTCCGTAGAGCCCTTGCCATCGCCAGGCGTCACGTTGACAACAAACGGTTGGGTATGCAACGTCTTGTAGGCATTGGCGTCAACATCGTAATATATAAACGAGACAGACGGAATGGTGTACTTGCCTTGGTTGCGAGGCACGGCAAGGAAATCGTAAACCATATTTCCACCCACTCCGGCATTGGTGAGCTTTGTCTTGTCGGTCACCTTCGGGTCATACTTGTCGAATCCCTTAGGGAACTCCACCACGGGCTGCTTTATAAGCTTTAGGTTGCCTGTGCCTCCCACTACGACTCTCAAGGTGATGGGGGTGCCTGCCTTGACCTCCTTGCTGCTAACACTTGCGGTGATGTTGAATTTGCCTACACCTCCTGAGAATCCTGTTGGTTTTGCCGGCAATGGGTCAACCTGGACAGACAATCCTGGGGCAACGATATTGCGCTTCACTTCCACATAGCCCGATCCGCCATTGAAGAACGCCTCAAAAGGATCCACGTTGCGGTTCTGTTGAACCACTATTCCCTTAAAGGTAATGGATGGAATCTGAAGCGAGCCCGTCATCTGGGGGTACATCAAGTACTGGCTCCAAGTGACACAACGGTAAGGACGACCGTCAACCCTCTCCACATGGAAGCTCTTCTGTTGTGGCAATGGTATCTCCTGGCTGTGGAATCCCGTAAGGTCAGGCATCTTGCCTTCCAACTGCGTCAGGTCTACGAGAGTGTAAACCTTGTATGTGAGGAGCACCGGCTCTTGCTCATGAACTCGCCGTTTGTTGGCTGTCACCTTGATAAACAAGTCTTTACCCGTTATCTCCGAGCCCGCTTGCGCAAGCTGTTGCGGTTGTTGCCCTCCACCATCTTGGTGCATCCGCGGAGCGCCGCCATTGCTTCTGGCGCGTCCGCTAACGGTTATGCGCACGGGGCGTGATGCCATGTTATGTCCCCTGACACGCGCGTGTGCCGCGGGAACAGTATATACACCCTCCTTGGCAGCGAAGACCGTAAAGGTAAAGGTGATTGACGAAGAGCTCGACGTGTGACCATTAATCATTTGGTAACTGCTCTGCTGCGAGGTATACGGACCCGCAATAAGCTCAAGCCCCGAGGGGATGTTTCCAGCACGAAAATCCTCCACGTCTTGCGTATTAATGGTATAAGCTATCCGGAAATTCTCACCTGCCGACACCTTCGATGGCGCCGACACTGATATTTGCGCGTTGGCATAGCCCACGCCATCAATCAGGAAGCCTAAGATAATCGAGATATATAAGAGTAAACGTTGCGTCATATATTATTTGATCATTAACCCCTTAAAATCCATACAAGCACTTGAGTCATCACCAGTTCTTTTCCAAGCGTTTACGCTGAGGCTGAGCCTCATGTTGCTTGAGCCTCTGCTGAGTTTGCTTTTCCGCTTGCTCAGCATAGTTGAGAAGTTGCTCTGCGTTGTCCTTGCTCATCTTCTCTTGCTGTTGCTTTTGTTGTTGCTGCTGGTCTTGGTTCTTGTCCTTATTCTTGTCCTTGTTGTCTTTATCGTTCTTGTTCTGCTTCTGCTTTTGCTTGTTCTTGTCTTGCTGCTTGTCTTGGTTCTTTTGGTTCTTTTGCTGCCTCATGCACAAGGCAAGGTTATATCTTGTCTCGTTGTCTGTAGGGTTGTTTCTCAAGCTTTCCTGGTAAGCTTTTATGGCTTCGGAGAAAAGCTTGTGCTTCTGACAAGCCACACCAATATTATGCCATGCCATTGCCTTCCTATGCTTAGAGGTCTCGGTCTTTGCAGCGTTCTGCAATTGTTCCACCGCGGCGCTGTCTTTCTGCTGCATGAGCAACGCCGTGCCCAAGTTATACAAGGCCTGCGGGTTCGACGGGTTCTTGCTAAGCGCCTTCCGGTATTCTATTTCCGCCTTGGCATAGTTTTGCTGACGATATAGCCGATTACCATTCCTGATAAACTGCCTGTCGCTTTGCGCGCTGACATCAGCGAATGCCAACACGCACAGGGCCAACAACAAGATGTATTTATAGAATCTCATGTTATTTTCTTTTCTTAAACAACTTGATGTTTTTCAACTTGGGGTTCCTCGACTCCAAGACACACACTTCCACGATGAGAATGAGGATGGCGAAGATGGCAAAAGCCTGGAACTGCTCATTATACTCACTGTATATCACGGATTCTGTTTCGCCCTTCTGCAGTTTTGTTATCTGGTCGTTCAGTTCCTCCTGCGCGTCGGCGGTATTGTCTACATGGATATAAGTGCCACTGCCCGCCTTCGCAACCTCCTTGCACATCTGCTCATTGAGGGCCGACATCACGGTCTGCCCACTCGCATCCTTCATGTAATTGCCGTCTCCCAATGGTATGGGGGCTCCTTTCGTGCTTCCCACTCCAAGGATAAACACGTTGATGCCTTGCTTCTTGGCTGCTGCCGCCGCTTCCTCAGCACCACCCTCATGGTCCTCACCATCGGTGATGACTATGATGGCACGCCCTACCTTGTCTTGTTTAGTAAAGCTGTGCATGGCCACGTTGATAGCCCTGCCGATATCGGTGCCTTGCGTCTGTATAAGCGAAGGGTCGGTGTTTTGCAAGAACATCTTTGCCGAGACATAATCGCTCGTTATTGGCAATTGCACGAAGGCATCACCGGCGAACACCACCAAGCCAACCTTGTCGTTGGTGAAATGGTCGACCAAGTTCTCCACAAGCATCTTGCTCTTGTCGAGACGGCTGGGCGCCACGTCCTGCGCAAGCATGGAGTTGGATATGTCCATGCAGATTATCGCCTCAATGCCATTGCGCGACTCATGCGAGATTTTCGCGCCCATCTGAGGGCGTGCCAACATGACGATGAGCACGGCGAGGGCTGAGTTCAGCAACCAAAACTTTACCGACGGACGAAACTTCGACACGTCAGGCATCAGCTCTTTAACCAAGGCCGGATCGCCGAACTTCCGCAACTTTGCCTTGCGCTGTCGCCACACAATCAGCCTTACCAATGCCAACAATGGTATCAGCCACAACAACAACAGATATATAGGGTCTTCAAATCGAAGCATATCGTTAAGTTCTTACACTATTTAATTCTCATATAAATCAAGCGAAACACCACTGTATCTCTCTACCTGCTACGGCAGACGTCGCAAGACAGTGTTTCGGAGGAGTATCTCCAAAAGAAGCAGAAGCACGGCCGCAAGGGCAAATGGCTGGTAAGCCTCATAGCGTTTCGAGAACTTCTTTACGTCCATCTTGGTTTTCTCCAACTGGTCGATGTCTTTGTATATCTTCTTCAGCTGCGTCGTGTTCGTAGCCCTGTAGAAGTTGCCGTCGGTGGTGGCGGCTATTTCGCTAAGGGTCTTCGTGTCTATGTCTACCGGCATGTTCACATACTGCACCGTCCCGCCCACGGGCATCGGATATGGTGCCACCTTATTGGTACCCACGGCGATGGTATAGACACGTATACCAAGCGACTTGGCTATCTGCGCCGACGTCATGGGCGAGATATCTCCCATGTTGTTTGATCCATCGGTAAGCAATATCACGACCTTGCTCTTTGCCTTCGAGCCCTTCAGACGCGATATGGCGTTGGCCAGGCCCATTCCTATGGCGGTACCGTCTTGTATCAGTCCCCTCGCGGCAATGTCTGTCCTCACGTTTTGCAGCAAGTTGAGCAACGAGGCGTGATCCGTGGTCATCGGGCATTGGGTAAACGCCTCGCCAGCGAATATGGTCAAGCCAATGTTATCGTCGGGCCTGCCCGATATGAAGTCGGCTGCCACATCCTTTGCCGCCTCTATGCGGTTAGGCTTCAAGTCCTCGGCGAGCATTGATGTCGACACGTCCATGGCGAGCATTATGTCTATGCCTTCCACCGTCTTGTTTCCCCAAGAGTTGTGGGTCTGCGGACGGGCTAAGACGATGACAATGAGCGTGAACACGAGGCAACGCAGAAGCATCGGCAAGTTTATGATATGCTCTCGCCAGCTCTTCGGGGCATTGAGATACGCCCGCGTGTCGCTCATACGCATCGTTGGTTCACTCTTCTTCCTTCCGAGGAAATACCACAACACGTAAGGAATAAGCAGCAACAGCAGCAAGAAATATTCTTTATTCGCGAATTCCATTTTTCACATTATTATATATAGCAACTCACAAGGCCTACACCATCAGCATATATACATTATATATAATGTAAGCCAGGAGCAATGCCACCACCACTCCGCCAATCCACAAGAGTGTCTTTATGGTGATGCGGTTCGACCTCACCTTCTTGTCGTCGTCGGAGAGTTGCGGCACTATCTTTTCCTCTACCGCCTGCCCCTCCTGCTTCGTCTCGTCGATGAAGTTGACCGCCTTCACGAGGTTCATGTCGTTCTCGTTGAGCTGCGTTGAGTATTTTGCGAACTTCACGAGGTCTGCCGTTTGGAACAGTTGCCTTAGCTCGTCTATCATCTTGCGGTCGCCCGCGGCTTGCAGGTGGTCGATAATCTGGTCGGAGGTCATCTCAAGGGCATTGAAGCCGAAGCGCTCCTTGATGTATTGGCGCAAGGTGTCGGTGAGCTGCGTGTAATACGCCTTTTGGTCATCGCTCACCTGCAGATGCTCCATCTTGATCTTTTCTATCTTGCTCAACGCCCGCTGATGTGGCGGCACGTGGCGCACGATGCGCACTTTCGTGATGATGGGCTTGTTCTCTTTCAGGCGCACGAAGAGGTAAGCGCCGCCCACCAATATCAGCAACACCAATACCGAGAGCCAGAAATAAGGGCTCCACTCTGCCCACTCAAACGGATTGTCCTGAGCGTCCTTCGGCGGGAAAAACTGGTTTGGGTGCAGCGTGTCCACGTCTACCGTTATAACCTTCAGCGCCGACGTCCCGCCCTTGTAAGGCTTGCCGTTCACCTTCACGGTCAGTGCCGGAATGGCATAGAGGCGCTCTCCGAACGAGGTGACAACATAGGCTTTCTCCACCTTCATCTCACTTCCGGAGCTCAGCGTGTCTGGAGCTGGCGACTCCACTATCTCCACGCCCGGCACCACATATTGGCGCTCCTTCAGCTTTGGCCATTGCAGCGTAGAGCCTTTGGGGAAGGTGACCGTCAGCCTCAACTTGGTCTGCTCGCCAATTAGCATCGCCACGGAGTCGACAGTCTGCTCCACCGTCACTTGGGCTTTCAACCCTACCGACAGCAACAGCAGCATGAACGTCAATATGTATTTAGCATTTCTTTTCATCGCAATGTCAATTATGCTCTTTTCTTGAAGAGAAGTATCAGCGACTTGGCGAAGTCCTCGTTGGTGGCTATCGACACCCAGTCGACCTTGCTCTTGGCGAACGTCGTCTTCAGTTGCTCCTCGCGTTTCATCCAGTATGCGGTATGGGCTCGACGGAGCTTCTTGCTCGACGTGTCAATATACATCTCATGGCCCGTCTCGGCGTCGCGCACCTTCAGCAGTCCTATGTCGGGCAACGTCTTGGCTCGCTGGTCGTAGACCTGTATTGCCACCATGTCGTGCTTGCGGTTGGCTATCTCCATCTCTTTCTGGAAGTCCTTGTTGTCATAGAAGTCGCTGATGACAAACGACGTGCACCTCCGCTTCATCACGCGTGTCAGATACGCCGTGGCAGCGGCAATGTCGGTCTTGTGGCTCACGGGATGGAAGTCGAGCATCTCCCTTATGATATAGAGGATATGTTTTCGTCCTTTCTTTGGTGGAATATACTTCTCTATTCGGTCGGAAAAGAAGATCACGCCTATCTTGTCGTTGTTCTGTATGGCAGAGAAGGCCAGCGTGGCAGCTATCTCCGTGGCCATATCGCGCTTTGTCTGGCTAGCGGTGCCAAAGTCGAGCGAGCCAGACACGTCGACAAGGAGCATGACCGTAAGCTCACGCTCCTCCTCAAAGACCTTCACGTAGGGGCGGTGCAGCCTCGCCGTGACATTCCAATCGATGTCGCGCACGTCATCGCCAAACTGGTATTCCCTCACCTCGGCAAACTCCATGCCCCTGCCCTTGAAGGCGGAGTGGTATTGCCCGGCGAAGATGTTTTGGCTCAGCCCGCGGGTCTTTATCTCTATCTTCCTTACTTTTCCAAGAATCTCAGAAGTATCCATTAAGGCACCTCCACCTTATTGATGATTTGACTTACAATTTCCTCACTTGTCACGTTGGCTGCCTCCGCCTCATACGACAAGCCTATGCGATGACGCATCACGTCGTGGGCTACGGCTCTCACGTCCTCTGGCACCACATAGCCGCGATGCTTGATAAAAGCATAAGCGCGCGCTGCCTTGGCAAGGTTGATGCTCGCGCGGGGCGAGCCTCCAAAGGTAATCATATTTTTCAAATCTGCCAAACCGTAACGCTCGGGGAAACGGGATGCGAACACTATGTCGGCGATATACTGCTCTATCTTCTCGTCGATATACACTTGGCCCACGACCTCGCGAGCCTTGAGAATGTCGTTGGCGCTGCATACCGGCTGCACCTTCGGGAACGTCTTTTGCACGTTCTCCCTTATGATCCTCTTTTCCTCCTCGATTGTCGGGTAGCCTATCACCACCTTCAGCATGAAACGGTCGACCTGTGCCTCCGGCAGTTGGTAGGTTCCCTCCTGCTCGATGGGGTTCTGCGTGGCGAGCACGAGGAACGGCTTGGGCAGGTCAAACGTTTGGTCGCCAATGGTGACTTGGTGTTCCTGCATGGCCTCAAGCAGCGCGCTCTGCACCTTTGCCGGGGCACGGTTTATCTCGTCTGCCAACACGAAGTTTGCGAACACTGGGCCTTTCTTCACATGAAAGCTCTCGTCTTTCTGCGAATAGACCATGGTGCCCACCACATCGGCAGGAAGAAGATCGGGAGTAAACTGTATGCGTGAGAAATCGGCGTCAACGAGTTGCGACAAGGTCTTGATTGCCAAGGTCTTTGCCAAGCCCGGCACACCCTCCAAGAGGATATGGCCATCGCTAAGCAGGGAGATGAGCAGGGAGTCGACCAAATGCGACTGGCCGATAATCACTCTGCCCATGCCCATCGTCAAGTCATTGACAAAGCCGCTCTGCTGCTCTATAAGGATGTTCAGTTCACGAATATCTACTGATTCTGCCATAATTGAGAAATTTGACTTTTGAATATTCCGTATTTATTTTTTCGATACGCAAAAGTACAAATTTCTTTCCTAGAAGCGCAACCGAGCGACCTAAATTATATTAAAAAGGACATGAAGACGTTTATTTTAAGAAAGTTTTGACATAGCTCATGCCATACCTTACAGTAAATCAAAGCCTTCACGCTTGAGCGCGGCATTGGTGAGACGCTCGAACACGAGCCCCAAGTCGGCAAAACGCGTCAGGGCGTTCATAGCCGCATGGCGCAACCCTGCCGACGGCGACTTCAACGCCGTAACCGCCTGGTCTACAAACTCGTTGATGCCTCGCTCGTTGGGTTCCATACCTTTCATGAAGAGGCGGCCCAGGATGTCGTAGGCGCATATCTCCTTGACCGTGTTGTCGAGGGCCATCCAGCGGTAGGCTATCTTTGGCGCGTAGCTGACGTATTGGTAGAGGTTAAACGCCTGCATCTCCGCCATTTCCTGCGAGCGGGTCTGATCCATCCATATCTCAGCCACCTCCTCGGGCATCTTGTCGTGGGGCATGACCAACGTGGCGAGGATTTTGCACTCGCGTATGTCCTCTTTCCACAAGGCTATGGCGAAATCGTAGTCGCGTGGCAGGTCTGCCGCCATCTGCTTCAGTTGCATGAACGGCACGCCCCAATTAAGGTGATAGTCGAGACCTTTCTCGCGCATCGACCGCGACGCCTCGCCGTTCATCATCAGCCTGAAGCCGCGCTTCAGCTCTTTTATCTTGCCATCTATTTCTTCTCTTGTCATTGTTATCATATATTGTTGTAATGTTTTTTCATGATTCATGTTGATTGGAGTGGTATTTCCCCAACACTGGTCTTTTCCGCACTTGCCTTTTCCAATTTGTCTTTCGCCCACGTCTTTTTCTCACACGAATTTTCTCATGCAGATTTTCTTCTCACACGGATTTAAAAGATTTTAAAGATTTCGGCTTCGCCGATTACGCATACCATGCACGTGATATTCAATTACGCGTTTTATGTATTGTCGCCATCCAGGGTGCGTTCCACCACCTACGCGCATTGTGCCCGTCCACAATCCGAATGGTCTCACCAATAACGCAAACACATGTTTGGATTTAGTCGCCATCGCGTAGCCGCTTGCGGCGTAGCTATCTTTTAAATCTTTTGAATCCGTGTGAGGAAAACCGCATGAGAAATGAACCGTGTGAGAAAACCCGTGCGGGAAAAATCCAAATGGAGAAAATCCGCATGTTGCATATCCTCACAACAAGCCGTACTCCTGAGAGTATCTCATCATCTGCTGCGAGTAGCCTTCCGTGTAGTCGAGTTTCACGTCAACGATATTGCCGTCGGCATCCACCACGGCATTCATTCTCGGATTGATAAAGCCCTTGTAGGGCGCGATGTCGAGCTTCTCGTATCTGGTGAGAATCTCCTTGTGCAACGCCGCGTCTATCTTCACGCCATAGTTTTCCACCATAGCCCTTGCCGCGTCGTAGTCGCCTTCGCTCTTTATGCGTTGTATCTCCGCGAGCAGCGAGCCGAAGACATGACGCAGGCGCGCGTAATCGTTGACCCGCACATAGGTCTTGCCGTCCACCACCACAAGCTCCGCGCTTCCCTCGGCGTGCTCAAGGCACCAACGGGCTATTATCGCCCTGTTGCGCATGTGGGCTTCCTCTATCTGGTCGCCGGGCTTGATGCGCACGAGCTGCGTGAGCAGGCCGTTCATCAGATAGTGGTAATATTGGCTCTTGTAAGCCTCGCCGTCGGGCACCAAGCCGAGTTCCACGAGCTTGGGATCGGCGAGATAATACAAGCCGAACAAGTCGGCTCGGGCTTCCTCTATGGTGCTACCGTAGGCTTTCAAGGCATCGGGCGACACCCCAGGCAGCAGTTGGCCGCTGCCATGGCCCAAGCACTCGTGAAGGTCGGTGTGGAGGTCGTCGCACAGGTCGCCATACTTCCTTATCATCTCGCGCGTGGCATCGTCGATGACAAACTCCTCATCGAATCCGTTGCCTCTCGCCGCCTTGTTGTAAGCGTCGGTGAGATTGCCTATAGTGACGCTCTTCGAGCCGTAGCGCGCCCTTATCCAATCGGCGTTGGGCAGATTGATGCCTATTGCCGTCGACGGGTATTCCTCGCCACCAAGCATCACCGCCTGCACCACGTGCGCCGACACGCCCTTGACCTTCGGCTTGCGGAAACGCGGGTCCACGGGCGAGTGGTCCTCAAACCATTGGGCGTTGCCGGCTATGGCACGCGTGCGCCGCGTGGCGTTCTCGTCTTTCAGTTCCACGATGCCCTCCCACGTGCCTTTCAAGCCAAGCGGGTCGCCATAGACCTCGATGAAGCCATTGATGAAATCGACAGTGCCTTCCTGCTCCTTCAGCCATTCAATGCTGAACTCGTCGAAACGGCGCAAGTCGCCCGTGGAGTAATAGTCGATGAGCAGGTCTATCAACCTCGCTTGCAGGTCGTTCTCGGCCACGCCTTTCGCCCTTTCGAGCCAACCGACTATCTTTTTCAGCGCTGTGCCGTAGAGCCCGTCGGTGGTATATTTGTCCTCCTTCAGCTCTCCGCCGACACGCGTCAGCTTGGAGTTCAATCCCCACGACGGCTGGCAATCGCCCACCTCGGGGTCGCGCATTTGCGCATAGAAGCGCTCCGCCTCTTCCTGCGTCACGCCGTCATAGAAGTTGCAAGCCGACGTAAGCACGAGATCCTCGCCATCGGCCTGGTTGACGCGCTTGGGCAACACACAAGGGTCGAAGACAACGGGGCAAATGGCGTCGAGCAATGACGCCGCGTCGGCATATTCGCCAATAGGGAAACAGCTTGCAGGCAACGCGCCCACGACCCCACGGAACCAATCTTCCGAGAAGCCCGGCACAAACTTCTCGCGACCATAATGATGATATATGCCATTGGAGAACCATACCCGCTTCAAATAAACCTCCATCTGCCGGTAGTCGTCGGCATCCTTGTCGGCGCAGTGGCGCGACAGGTTCTCCAGGGTCTTCCTAATCACAAGGTTGAACCTTCCGTATTGATCGGTGGTGATATCGCGTCCCGAGAGCGTGGCCTTTGCCAAATAATACACATAAGCCTTCCTCTTCGCGTCCAGCTCGTCGAAACCGTCTATACGGTATCTCAACATCTGGATGTCCGCGAACCGCTCGTCCGAATAATTAAAAGTGTTATCCATTATTATCTATGATATATGAGAAAAGTCTTCTTTTATATATGAGAAAAACCTCCTTGTCATTCCTCATCCAGCAGACCCTTTGGCTTGTTTTTAGACCCGGCCTTCCGGCCCCTCTTCTTTGGCTTGGCATCTTGCGACGGCATTGCCGAGAGCCGCATCTTGCGATAGTCGCGCGGAGTGACACCGTTCAACTTGAAGAAAGACGCGTAAAACGACTGGCGATTGGAGAAACCAACCAAGTCGGAGATCTCTTCCATGTTAAGGTCTTGATAGCGTTTGTCCACTAGCATGGACATTGCCTCCTGGATGCGAAACTTGTTTACATACGAAGTATAATTCATGTGAAAGCGCACGTTCACCACCGCGGATATGTATCTCGTATTGGTATTGAGATCCTCCGCGAGTTGTTTGGCCGAATAGTCTTTATCCCTAAATTTCTTTTGGACAATAATTATATCATTTATACGACGTTCAAGCTCATCCATAAGTTTGGGATTTACCAATGCTCGATATGCAGCATCCTTTTCTTTCTTTTCTGTGATATTATACTTTGCCATAGTCTATAGAGGTCTTGTCATTCACAATTTTGATTTAAGTTCCATTCGCAAAAATAGTAAAATTCCACGAGTTTAACGGCATTTCGAAGAAAAATCTTTTACACGTATAACGTTTTTTAACTATAATCGGAACACATCCCCAAAATGCCCCATCGGCATAGCACTGGAATGTCAACGACATAGCACTAAAATGCCAACGGCTTTGCACTGGAAAGACAACGACATAGCACTGAAAAGCCGAACCGCCCTCTTTCTCGCCTTGCCACTCCCTTACCTTATATATACAATGTAACCACAAGCAATAAGGCATCGTATTGCGACAACAAAAAAAAAGACGCAAGCGTCAAAATCAGCATACGCACCTAATTATTAGCCACTTAGCCTTATTTTCGAGAAAAAGCGATAAAATATTTTCAAAAAAACTTCGCAAAAGTTTTGTCAGTATCACAAAAAGTCGTACCTTTGCACCCGCAAAACAGAAAAGAGGTCATCTGGTCTTGAATATGTTTTCATAGAATGCGTCCTTAGCTCAGCTGGTAGAGCAACTGACTCTTAATCAGTGGGTCTAGGGTTCGAATCCCTAAGGACGCAC
>CAVAGT010000061.1:0-18332 GCA_963588155.1 Lachnospiraceae bacterium
CACCGCCGACGAGGTTGGTGTTTTAAAGATGGACATGGAACCTCGCAAAGAGCTATCGACAGGCGAGGTTGGATATATCATATCAGGCATCAAGACGGCCACCGAGGTTAAAGTAGGTGATACCATAACCCACGTCAACAATGCTTGTGAAAATGCCATAGAGGGCTTCCAAGAAGTCAGGCCAATGGTTTTCGCCGGTGTCTACCCTATCGACCCTGCTGAGTACGAGAACCTTCGCAGCTCTCTTGAGAAGCTGCAGCTCAACGACGCGAGCCTCACTTTCATGCCTGAGTCCTCACAAGCCTTAGGCTTTGGTTTCAGGTGCGGCTTCCTTGGCCTTCTCCACATGGAGATCATCCAAGAGCGCCTCGACCGTGAGTTCAACATGGAGGTTATAACCACTGTTCCAAACGTATCTTATAAAGTCTACACAAAGCAAGGCGAGGAATTGGAGGTTCATAACCCAAGCGGTCTTCCTGACCCAACAGAAATCGACCATATCGAGGAGCCTTACATCAAGGCCACCATCATAACGTCGAGCGACTATATTGGCCCCATCATCAAGCTATGCCTTGACAAACGAGGCGAACTTCTTGACCAACAATATATTTCCGGTAACCGAGTAGAGCTGCACTTCATGATTCCCTTGGGCGAGATCGTCATCGACTTCTACGACAAGCTCAAGTCCATATCCAAAGGTTATGCCTCTTTCGATTACCACATCGACAGTTTCCGTCCATCAAAGCTCGTCAAGCTCGACATTCTGCTTAATGGAGAGCCTGTCGACGCATTGTCAACCCTTACCCACCAAGACAATGCCGTCACGATGGGGCGCAATATGTGTGGCAAGCTAAAGGAGCTCATTCCGCGTCAGCAATACGACATAGCCATTCAAGCTGCTATTGGCGCGAAAATAGTGGCGAGGGAGACCGTGAAGCAGGTCAGAAAGGACGTGCTTGCAAAATGTTATGGCGGTGATGTAAGCCGAAAAAGGAAGCTTCTTGAGAAACAGAAGAAAGGTAAAAAGCGCATGAAGCAAATAGGCAATGTGCAGGTTCCCCAAAAGGCCTTCCTTGCCGTGCTAAAGCTTGACTAATATCGGGACAATTTATTCAGCCTAAATAGTATAATCATGAAAGAACTTCAGAACACAACCCGTGACATAGCACGTGAGCTCGCGAGAAAGTACAGCACGATGACTCACGAAGAACTTGACACGCTTGAAAGCATTCTCGTGGCAAAGAGGTATTCAAAGGGAGAGATGATTCTAAAAGAAGGTGATGTCTGTGACAACATTTACTACATAGACAAAGGATTAGTTAGGCAATTTTACTTTAAGAAGGACAAGCAGTTGACCGAGCACATCGGTGCCGACGGTGAGATATTCATGTGCATCGAGAGTCTCTTCAAGGAAGAGCCCACCTATCTGCAAGTCGAGGCTTTGGAGCCTTCTTCCATCTATCTCATCCCCAAGCACAGGCTTGAGCAGGTGGCTTTACACAATGTCAACATCCAGATACTATACAGGAAGATTTTGGAAGAGAGCCTCATCATATCCCAGCAACACGCCGATTTGCTGAGGTTCGAGACTGCGCAAAACAGATACTTGCGCCTATGCAAAATGAAGCCGCAGGTGGTGCTTCGCGCCCCTTTGGTCTATATCGCGAGCTATCTGCAAATGACACCAGAGACATTGAGCCGCGTAAGGGCAGCATCTATCTAAAGTTTTTACGAGGCGAGCCTTAAGCGACACCAACACGACAACCCCACATTATAATATAAAAGCAAGGGCGACTTTGAGATTTCAAAGTCGCCCTTGCTTTTATATTATATATGCGAGACTTCTTGTTTCCAAGCTAGCTCTCGACTATTTCTTACCAATGTTCATGATCCAACGAATAGGATGCTTTATGAATCCCTTCAGTCCACGCTCATTAAGGTTAGGCTGCACCACGCCTTTCTTGGCCTTCTGCTTCCCGTCCTCAACTTTCTTGGACTGTTGACCCTTTTGCTTTGATTGCGACTGCTCAGGCTGCTGCCTACGCTGCTTGTCGGCATATTTATGACGCCCACGCTGCTTTGGAGCCTCACCCTCAGGTCTTGCTTGTTGCTGCGCGTGTTGGCGTTCTTGCTTTTGTCCGTTACCACGCTGTTTCCTGTCTTGCTTTGGCTGACCTTGTTGTTGGCCTTGCTGTTGTCCTTGCTTCTGTTGCCCCTGCTTCTGTTGAGATTCTTGCTTAGGCTGCTTTCCTTGTTGCTGGCCTTGCTTGGCTTCTTGCTGATTGTCACGCTTTGGCTTTTGCCTTTGAGCGCCATCAGCATTACCCCTATCGCCTTTGTCCTTGCGTCCAGACCGCTGCTTTGCGTCCTTGTGGGCATTGTTGTCACGGTCTTTCCTTCTGCGGCTCTTGGCCGACGTCTTACCGGGACGACGCGAAGTGGTATACTCGGGACCTTCTCCGCAACCCTCAGGCAAGTTGCACTTTTGGATGTCCTGTTCAAGGAATTTCTCAATCTGGTGGAAAGCGTACATGTCGTCCTCATTGACAAACGTAATACCAACACCGTCCCTATCGGCACGAGCCGTACGACCAATGCGGTGAACATAGTCCTCAGCGTCGTGAGGAACGTCAAAGTTGATGACCATGGCTATGTCGTCAATATCAATGCCGCGAGCCACGATGTCGGTGGCAACAAGCACGTCTATCTGGCCGCTCTTGAACTTGAACATTATGTCATCCCTCTCGGCTTGCTCAAGATCGGAGTGCATTTCTCCGCTATTGATTTTCATCTTGATGAGGGCCTGATTAATCTGCTTCACCTTCATCTTGCTACCCGAGAAGATAATCACGCGCTTCAGGTCGCCAGCCTTGAAGATATCCTGAATGATTTGCAACTTTTGCGTCTCATAGCAGATGTAAGCGCTCTGCTTGATCTTTTCAGCGGGCTTGCTCACGGCAAGCTTCACCTCTACAGGGTTCTTCAGCAAGCTCTGGGCAAGCTTCTCTATGTCTTTCGGCATAGTTGCCGAGAACATTATCGTCTGGCAGTTCTTCGGGAGCTTTGATGCAATCTTCAGAATATCGTCGGAGAAACCCATGTCGAGCATGCGGTCTGCCTCGTCGAGCACGAAGAAACTGACCTTCGACAAGTCGATGTTGCCCATTGAGATATGCGATATTAATCGTCCTGGAGTGGCTATTATCACGTCAGCACCGAGGCGCATGCTCTTCATCTCCTGATCGTAGCGGTTGCCGTCGTTACCGCCATATACAGCCACGCTCGACACGTCGGGCAGGTAATAAGCGAAGCCTTGCATAGCCTGGTCTATCTGCTGTGCCAGCTCACGTGTAGGAGACATCACGATACAGTTTACAACATCCTTTGAATAATTGCCACTGTCGAGCCTGGAAAGGATCGGCAACAGATATGCAGCCGTCTTTCCTGTTCCTGTCTGTGCCACACCCATGACATCGTGGCCGTCCAAGATAGGTGGTATACATTTTTCCTGCACTGGAGTGCATTCGTCGAAACGCATGTCGTAGAGAGCGTCAAGAACGTTGTCGGTGAGATTTAATTCTTCAAATTTCATTGTTTTCTTTCTTTTTAGTGTCAACCGCCAAGGCGGCACGGGGTGGATTGATGGGGGTGGAGTTAGTTAGGTGCCTTTCGATAACAGACAAACGCTATTATCGCGAACACGATGTTGGGCAACCACGCTGCCAACAATGGCGGGAAACCGGCGTTGATGGCGAATGTGGCAGAGATGGTCTGGAACATGATGTATCCAAACGAGAGTGCCAATCCTATGCCGAGGTAAACTCCCATTCCTCCCTTTCGCTTTCTTGCCGAGAGCGAGGCTCCGATGATGGTCAGGATAAAGGACGCAAACGACGAGGCTATTCGTTTGTAGTACTCCACCTGATATTGAACCACATTTCCCGAACCACGGTCGATCTGCTTGGAAATGTATTCTTTCAGCTCCGGAGACGTGAAGGTTTCCTGTTGGCCTTTGGAGTAGACCAGATCGGTTGGTTCCATCTGTATCACGGAATCCTTGCGCACCCCGCTCGTGATGTGCTCCTTCAAGCCTTTCAACTGACGAATCTTCCAGTTGGAGAGTGTCCAGTGGTATTTGCTGTCAGAGATAGTGTCATACTGCACATCGGTGGCGGTCATGTGGGAAACGAGTTTCTTATCCTGAAACTTGTCGAGGCAGAATCCATAGCCATGCTTTCTGTTGTTGTCGTAATGCTGGATGTAGGCAATGACACCCGGGGCTACCTGCAACTGCACATTCTCCGCCGACGTGTTCTTCTTCTTGTTCTTGTACATCGACTCGAAGTTTTGCTTAATCACGGTTCCGTGAGGGATGACGTAAGCCGCGAGGTAATACGACAAGGCGGAAAGAAACACGCACGACATCATGTAAGGCCGCAGCAGGCGCTTAAACGAGATGCCAGCCGACAGCAAGGCTATCACCTCCGAGTTGCTTGCCAGCTTGGTCGTGAAAAAAATCACGGCTATGAAGACAAACAACGCGCTGAAGAGGTTGGCGAAGTAAGGAATGAAGTTGGCGTAATAGTCGAAGACAATGGCACTCAGCGGAGCGTGGTATTCCGTGAACTTTGCCAAGTTCTCGTTGACGTCGAAGACGATGGAAATGGAGATTATCAAGGCTATCGAGAAGAAGTATGTTCCGATAAACTTCTTGATGATATACCAGTCCATCCTCTTGATGTAACGGAAGGGGTTGAGATATTTAAGAACCCGCAGAAAACTCAGTTTCCTGCCAATCCATTTAAATATCCGTTGAAGCAGACGCGTGTGGTTGGCCGTCCAACTGAAGAAGCGATGCAACCATCTTGGATGCCTTCCCATCCACCTTCTTGCCTTGTAGAGCCGCCGATGCTTCCTTATCTTACTATAACTCTTCATACTTAGCCTTTCTTCCTTATCGCCTCTGTCCCAACTGCGCCACTACGCTGTTCTTCCACTGTACGAAGTCGCCTGCGAGGATGTGCTTTCTCGCGTCGGTGACAAGCCTCAGGTAGAACGCCAGGTTGTGAATGCTCGCTATCTGCATCGCGAGCAACTCCTGCGCCTTGAACAGGTGGTGCAAGTAAGCCTTTGTCGTCACGCGATCTATCTCGCAACCGTCGGGGTCCACTGGCGAGAAATCCATCTCCCATTTCTTGTTGCGCATGTTCATCGTGCCCTCATAGGTGAAGAGCATGGCGTTGCGGCCATTGCGCGTTGGCATCACGCAGTCGAACATATCGACACCTCGCTCTATGGCCTCAAGGATGTTTTGCGGAGTGCCCACACCCATGAGATAACGTGGCTTATCCTTTGGCAAGATTTCATTGACCACCTCTATCATCTCATACATCACCTCCGTGGGCTCGCCTACCGCCAGACCGCCTATGGCATTGCCTTCCGCGCCCTTGTCGGCAACATACTTTGCAGCCTCTTGCCTAAGGTCCTTGAACGTGCATCCCTGCACGATTGGGAAAAGCGCCTGACGGTAACCGTAGAGCGGCTCAGTCTCGTTGAAACGCTTTATGCAGCGGTCGAGCCAACGCTGGGTCATGCCGAGGCTCTTCTTGGCATAGGCATAATCGCTGACGCCAGGAGGACACTCGTCGAAAGCCATCATTATGTCGGCGCCTATTATGCGCTCGGTGTCCATGACGTTCTCGGGAGTAAAGATGTGCTTTGAGCCATCGATGTGGGAGCGAAACTCGCAACCCTCCTCCGTGAGCTTGCGAATGCCCGACAAGGAGAACACCTGAAAGCCGCCACTATCGGTGAGGATAGGACGCTCCCATCCATTGAAACCATGAAGGCCGCCTGCCTGCCTCAGCACCTCAAGACCTGGACGCAGGTAAAGGTGATAAGTGTTTCCGAGGATGATCTGTGCATTGACCTGCGAACGCAACTCGCTGAAATGAACACCTTTAACCGCGCCAGCGGTACCCACTGGCATGAATATCGGTGTCTCTATCTTGCCATGGTCGGTGGTTATCACGCCAGCACGGGCATCCGAGGCTTTGTCGGTATATTGGAGCTGAAAATCCATGTCTATATGTCGTAGGGACAAGCGTGTGTCCCGCGTTTTATTTATTCTTTATTAATTTTCCTTGTTCTTCTTCTCGCCCTTGTCGTCGTCGTTGGGAACAGAAAGGTCTATAGGGTTCTTCACTATCTCGTCGGTAAGGGCGAAATCCCATACGTCCTGGACGTTTTCCACATAGTGGAAGCTAACGCCCTTGAGGAACTCTTGCTGAATCTCGTCTATGTCCTTCTTGTTGTCCTTGCAGATCACGATGTCGGTTATGCCGGCACGTTTCGCCGCGAGAATCTTTTCCCTTATGCCTCCCACGGGCAGCACTTTTCCGCGAAGGGTTATCTCGCCCGTCATGGCAGTGTTGAGCCTGACCTTGCGCTGTGTGAGCGCCGAGGCCAACGATGTGGCTATCGTTATGCCTGCCGACGGGCCGTCCTTTGGAGTGGCGCCCTCTGGCACGTGGATGTGGATGTTCCAGTTTTCGAACACGCGGTAATCCACGCCCAGCTTGTCACAGTTGGC
This sequence comes from Lachnospiraceae bacterium, assembly GCA_963588155.1. GTDB lineage: Bacteria > Bacteroidota > Bacteroidia > Bacteroidales > Bacteroidaceae > Prevotella. Next base: position 6,593 of record CAVAGT010000061.1, read on the forward strand.
TTTCACGTATTGCAAGGCAATGATGGCACTCTCCTTCATCACGTCACCGAGGTTTCCGGTCAGCGTCAGCTTTCCTGCCTTGCCTTTGGAGAGCGAAGTCTCTATGAAGAGTATCTCGCCACCCACCGACGTCCACGCCAAGCCTGTCACCACGCCGGCATAGCCGTTGCCTTGGTATATGTCGCGCATGAATGGTGGCTTTCCGAGCAGGTCTTCCACGTCGGTCACGGTGAAGGCCTTGTCAGGTATTGGCTCGTCCATGGCAATGTGCAGGGCGACCTTTCTCAAGGCTTTGTCAATCTGCTTCTCAAGTTGCCTTACACCGCTCTCGCGAGTGTAGCTTTCTATGATCTTCTCCAATGCCTGCTTGGTGAATTTGATCTTCGCCTCCGTCTTGTCGAGACCGTTGTTCTCCACCTCCCTTGGCACGAGGTGACGCTTGGCAATTTCTATCTTCTCCTCAGTGACATAGCCCGGCACCTCAATGAGTTCCATACGGTCAAGAAGTGGTCTTGGGATAGAGCTTATATCGTTGGCGGTTGCTATGAAAAACACCTTCGACAGGTCATAATCCACGTCGAGATAGTTGTCGTGGAAAGCGTTGTTCTGCTCAGGATCGAGCACCTCAAGCAATGCCGACGAAGGGTCACCGTTGTAGTTGTTGGAAGACACCTTGTCTATCTCGTCAAGGATAAACACAGGGTTCGACGACCCTGCCTTTTGAATGCTCTTTATTATCCTGCCCGGCATGGCACCAACGTAGGTGCGGCGATGGCCGCGTATCTCGCTCTCGTCGTGCAATCCGCCGAGCGACACTCTCACATACTTGCGCTTCATTGACGCGGCAATGCTTTTGCCGAGCGACGTCTTGCCCACTCCCGGTGGTCCATAGAGACAGAGGATGGGCGACTTCAAGTCGCCACGAAGCTGCAACACGGCAAGATATTCCAATATGCGTTCCTTCACCTTCTCCATGCCGTAGTGGTTGCGGTCGAGGATGGTGCGGGCACGCTTCAGCTGAAGGTCGTCCGTGGTGCAATAGTTCCAAGGCAAGGACACCATCATGTCGAGGTAGTTGAGCTGGACGCTGTATTCCGGACTTTGCTGGTTGAACGTGTCAAGTTTCTCCAGTTCTTTCTTGAACAGCTTGGCTATCGCCTCCGGCCAGTCCTTGTCCTTGGCTTTCTTCTCCAGCGATGTCTTCGCCGCGGTCTCCGTGTTGTCGCCGAGCTCCTCCTTGATGTTTTTCATCTGCTGGTGGAGGAAATACTCTTTTTGTTGCTCGTCGAGGTCTACGCGCGTCTTGTTTCGTATGTCGCCCTTCAACTTGGCAAACTGTATCTCGCGGTTCTCCACCTTGAGCAACTCAAGGCCACGCTCCCTGATGTCGCCGAGCTTGATAAGCCTCGCCTTGTCCTCCACTGGGAAAGGAAGGTTGGTACAGGCGAAATTCACCAACATGGTTTTATTGGTGATGTTCATAAACGACATTATGCTGTCGTCTGGTATGTCGTCGTTCAAGCGTATGAGCTCCTGCGTCACAGAACGCACGTTGTCGGCAATGGAATTGAACTCGGTGTCGTTAGCATCGGGCACGCTCTCCGGAAGCGGCACCACATGACCTTTGAGATAGTTGCGGCGCGACGTTATTTTCTCAAGCGTGCACCTGCACGTGGCCTGAAAGATTGCGGTCACGGTGTTAGACGCGGGCATCTCTATGATGCGCACGAGCTTTGCCATGACACCTATTTCATAAACGTCGCTTGTGTCGTAGGGTTGCTCGTTCTCTGGGTCTTTCTGACAGAATATGGCGCAAATGCGATTCTTTGAGTCCTTGTTTAAATAATGGGCAAGGTTGATGCTTGGCTGCCTACCGAGGAGGATGGGCACTAATATCCCTGGCATCACCACCATGTTGCGTGTGGTAAGGATCGGGCAATCACATTCCTTGCCCTCCTTGAAGATAGTGGAAATGTCGCCATCAAAGTCAGCAAACATCTGTATGGTCGTATTTTCTTTTGGCATATCGTGTCGATACCTAATAAGTCAATGTAAAATATTCTATATAAAAACGATATGCAAAGTTACGAAGAATATAATAAATTAGCGCAAATGTCGTTGGAAAAGTATGGGAAACACATTTCAATTTAAAAAATTCACAGTTGCCCAAGACCGCTGTGGAATGAAAGTTGGCACCGATGGCGTGCTCCTTGGAGCGTGGGCACGTGGAGGGGCGCGCATCCTCGACATCGGCACGGGCACGGGCCTTGTGGCGCTGATGATGGCGCAGAGGTTTGCCGAGGCCGAGATAGATGCCGTGGAAATTGACAAAGACGCGGCAGAGCAAGCCATGGAAAATGTGTCAAGTTCCCCTTTCGCCGACCGTATCAAGGTGATTGGCAAGGCTTTGCAAGACTTCGAGCCCACCACTTCATACGACAGCATCGTCACTAACCCACCCTTCTTCAGCAACAGTCTGCATGCCCCTGATTCTTCGCGCAACATGGCGAGACACACGGTGACATTGTCGTTTGCCGACATCCTTTCGTTTGCCGCGAGCCACCTCACTGACGATGGTGAAGTATCCGCCATTGTTCCAGCCGACTACATGGAGGCGTTCTCACAAGAGGCTTTCACGCGCGGCATGTTCCTTACACGACAGTACATGATAAAAACCGTTGAGCGCAAACCTGCCAAACGTTGCTTGGTGGCTTTTTCCAAGTCTCGGCAAAAAGAGTTCGACAAAGCCATCGTGACACTCACCGACAAGGATGGCAAACGCTCGGATTGGCACCACTTGCTGACTCAAGATTTCTATTTATAAAACCGCTCATTATCAAGCATTTAAAAAAGGCATCGGCTTTTCACTGAAAAGTCGATGCCTTTGCACTGGAATGTCAATGACATTGCACTGGAATGCCGTTGCCTTTACACTGGAATGGCGATGCCTTTCCAGTGCAAAGGTAAAAGCCTATTTATGACTCTCGTAATAATCCAAGGCTGCCTTGACGTTCTTTTGAATCGCGCGCGTGCTGAACGTGGCTCCCGTGCAACCGTCAACCGCCGTCTTAGAGGCGAGTTTCTTTGCCTTGGAAACCTTCAAGTTGGCATATTGTGGAAGGAGCGACTCCTTGACACGCTTGAAATAAGGCACGGTCTCCTCGTTCTTCAGAGCCACAACCTTCACCACCTTGCCTTTGTTGATATGCACCTCCACGGGCGTGCCCTTGCGGTAGCCGCGTGCCTTGCAGATGGTGGTGGTGTTGACCACGTAAGTGCCGTCAGCCTGCTTTGTCATCACGTTGTCGGCATGGCCGGGGAGCGAAACGAACAGTGAGAGAAGCATGGTGATGCCCATGATTCTCGCGTTTGTGCCTGAGAGAGGAAAAAGAATGGAATTTGTCATTATTGTCATTGTCTTATTTCATTGTTACCTGTATGCGATTCTTCTGCGCTATGAGCTGCTTGCAGAAGTCGCGGATGTCGTCTGTCGTGAGGTTGTCTACCTTCTTCATGTAGTCCTTGTCGAAGTCGATGCCTTCGCGCAACTCATGGTAGCGCACATACTCCCACCATCCGTTTGTCAGCACGGCACGGTCGTAGTTCTTGTGCTCGTATTCCTTCACCTTCTGCAACTGCTCCCGCGTAGGACCTTCCTTTGCCATGCGCTGCAACTGCTCGTCGATGATGGGCAACAACTCATTGAACTTGTCCGGGTCGCACTTGAAGTTGACCGTCATGGAGCAACCCTCTGAAGGATACTTCCAGAACTGGCCGCTGACGCTCACGCCATAAGTGCCGCCTTTCTCCTCGCGCACCTTCTCGGTGTACACGGCACGCATGATCTGCGAGAGCACGTCGAGCTTGAGGTCGTTGTCGGAGGTGTAAGGCAGAGAAGCCGTGTAGAGGATGTTGGTCTGTGCCGTAGGAGTCTTCATCTCCTTGTGGAACACGTTGGTGATTTCACCGCGCTGTATGTCGAGGATGTTCTCACCTGGACGGCAGTCGCTGTTCTTGCCCTTCTTGCCCGGCAGACTTGCCACATACTGGCACAAGAGGTCCTCGAACTCGTCTTCGCGGATGTCGCCCGTGACGATGAGGTTCATGCCCGATAGGTCGGCGAAACGTTCGTTGTAAATCTTATACATTCGCTCGAAGTCAACCTCTTTCAATCGGTCGGCAGTCATCGGCTGGGTGCGCTTGCTCTTGCCGTATGCGGCATAGCGCAGCGAGTCGTTGTATGCCACATTGGGGTTGGCATAACGGTTCTTGAGCATCGACTCCTGCTTAGCCATCATGTTTTGGAAGATGGCCTTGTCCTTGCGAGGTTCTGTAAGATAGAGGTACATGATCTCCAGCCATGTCTTCAGGTCGGAAGCCACGCACACGCCCTTCACACCCTCTTCCTCTGAGTCGATGTAAGGAACCACACGCAGCGCCTTGCCACGGCGTTTCTTCTCCAGCGTGAGGAAGTCGAAGTCGGCGGCACCGCTCTCCCTTACCACCGAACCGAGGAACTGCAGTGTGGCAACATCCGTGTCGGGATAGAGCGAACGTCCACCCAGGCGGAACATGTTTATCGTAAGGCGATTGGGCTCGATGTCCGACTGGCGTGCGCTCACCTTGATGCCATTGGATAGGAGATACTCCGTGTAGCCGTTGGCAGCCTGCTTCTTGGAGACAATCTTGCCCTTCTTAGGCAGTTTCTTCATAAAGGTAGGGTCCACCTCGTTGTTCTTGTTGTCGTCGGTGTATTCCTTCTGCTGCGCAGATTCTATCCAGTTGCGGAACTGCTCCTTTGTAGGCATGGTGTAAGGTTTGCCGTCATAATTCGTAGGACCGAAGACGATGCACACCTGATTCTTGTCGGTCACAATCTCCTTCATGGTCTCGTTCACGTCGGCAAGTGTCACCGTGGCAGAGAAGTCAGCCTCCAGTGCAGCCTCATACTCTATGTTCATGCAAGGTTCGGCACCGCAGAAGTTGCTCACGATGTTCTTGGCATACTCCGCGTTGCGTGTCTTGTTCTTGTTGTCGAGGCGATGCTCTATGTTCACCGTGTGCTGCACCTTGGCGTGCTCCAGCTCTGCCTCGGTGAATCCGTAGCGGCGAGCCTTTTCCACTATCTCCAGTGCGGCGTCGATGCCAGCCTTGGGGTTGCCAGGCATCAGACCGAGGTTGAGCGCGAAGGCTTCCTTCTCTGTCGTGACATAGAAACTGTTGTTGCGGCAACTTGCCGACATCACCCTTGGTTGAGCCTCGTGCGAGAGTTGGGCAAGGCGCTGGCGCAGGATGAACATGGCGAGACGCGACTTGTATCCGCCGAGGAACGACTCGCGGGTATCGCGTGTCTCGCGCGGTTCCGCGTCACGCTTCATGTAGAGCGAGAAGTTGAGTGTGGGTTGTTCGTTGTCTGCCTGTGTGTAGACTATCATCTCCTTGTTGTCGGGCACGGGATAGTAAGTGCGCTCGGGCACGCCTGCGGGCACCTTGTCGCCAGCGAAGAGAGCCTTTATCTTGCCTTCTATCTCGTCCACGTTGATGTCGCCCACCACGATGATGCCCTGCAGGTCGGGACGATACCACTTGTGGTAGTAGTCGCGCAGAGCCTCGTGCTTGAAGGTGTCCACCACCTCCATGCTGCCAATAGGCAGACAGTCGGCATACTTGGAGCCAGCATAGATCACCGGTATGGCTTCCTCCATCATACGTGTCGTGGCGAAGCGCGAACGGCGGTTGCGCCACTCCTCATGGATGACACCGCGCTCCTGGTCTATCTCGTCGCCCTTCAAGAGCAGCGAACCAGCCCAGTCGTGGAGAATGATGAGGCAGGTGTCGGCTACACCCGCCTTGGTGACAGGAGCGTTGGAGATGTTGTATACCGTTTGGTCTATGGACGTATAGGCATTGAGGTCGGCACCAAACTTGATGCCGTTCTTCTCACACCAGTTGCGCACCGAACGTTCGCCGCCGTTGCCGTCGGGGAAATTCTTCGTACCGTTGAACGCCATGTGCTCCAAGAAGTGAGCCAAGCCACGCTGCTGCGGTTGCTCAAGTATTGAGCCTACACGCTGGGCGATATAGAAATCGGCTTGTCCAGGCGTTTGGTTGTTGTACCTGATATAATATGTGAGACCATTGTCGAGCTTTCCCTTGCGGATGCAGCTGTCCAATGGCAACACTTGTGCCCCGACAGCCGTAAAGCTGCCGAGGCACACGAGTAGGGTTATTATCTTTTTATTTCGCATAAAAATGGTTTTAGCGGATTATTGCTCGATGCCGAGAACGTTGTATGTCTTGCCGTTCTTCACGATAACGATCTTGCCGTTCTTCAGATACTTGCCGTCAGCGGCGGTGTTGTCCTTCACGGTAACGTCCTCAATGCCTGTAATGGTATTGTCGGTATCGAGAGGTTGTTTAACCAAGCTCCAGTCAACAGTGTTGCCTTCGCCTACGGTGATGGTCTCGCTACCGCGGATGTTGCCGAGGAGTTCGGTGGTGCCTGTAGAAGACACCACGCCGTTGTTTGTGCTACCTGCTACAGTTACCTTGCCAGCAGTGCGCTTGCTGTTGCCCATGATACCTGCAACATTGGTGCCTTCGCCAGTTACAGTGCCGTTGTTGGTGCAGCTGTTGAGCGTAAACTCTGTGTCGTCACCCTTGAACACGCAACCCACGATACCGCCAACATTGTTTATTCCACTGATGGCACCATAGTTTGTGCAGTTCTCAATCTTTGTTGGATAAGTTATGCAAGAAACGATACCTGCCGTATACTGTCTGCTCTTTGCTGTTCCCTTTGTATCATCTGCATTGCCGTAGTTGATGCAGTTCGTGACAGCTCCAGAGTAGGAGGTCGCAATACCTGCGGCACCCACACCACTGGTAGTTTCCATGTTACCATGGTTCTCACAGTTGTCAACGACATAGTTGTATGTAGTGAGCGAAGCACCCGACTGGCAACCGCCACAGATACCAGAAGCGTATGTCATGGCTTTAAGGTTGCCATAGTTCTTGCAGTTCTTCACTGTACCATTGCCCTTTATCATGAATCCGCAGATACCTGCAGCGGCAAAGTTGGCAGCAGTGATGTCGGCTTTGTTCACGCAGTTCTCTATCGTACCCTGGTTTATAGAAACGATAGCACCCACATAGTTGTAACCGCAGAGGTGGTTGTCGGCACTCATGATGATGTTCTTGATGACAGCGTTAACGTCTGCGAAACTGAAAAGGCCATTGTACTTACCTTTAGCATCGTTGGCAATGTTTGTGTGATAAATGCCGCTGACGGTATGGTTGCCACCATCGAATGTGCCGTTGAAACCGCCTGTAATATTGGCTATACTAAGGTCACCGTTCTTGCCGATGGCAGGAAACTGTACAGGATTGTCTGCCGTACCGCCAAAGTCGATGTCGTTAGTCATAAGGAAGTACTCGCCCTTACCTGTGTTGGTCTCGGCGTTGTAGTTGGCTGCCATTTTAGCGAAGTCGTCGGCAGAGCTGACTTTGTATGGGTCAGCTTCGGTGCCAGAACCAGACAAGCCCCAAGCGTTGGAGCCTGTGTCTTCAGACTGGGCCATGGCTGCCATGGCTGAGATGCAGACAAAGACAAGTGTAAAAAACTTCTTCATAATTATTGAATTAAGTGTTATTATTATGTGATTTATAAGCTATTGTGTTTTAACGAAGCGAGCCTGATTGTCAAAACGTTGCAGCGGCGCACAAGGTCAGGATATTTCTTGACAAGCCTTTCATGTCTCCCGACATGGCATTGCGGAAATCGTAGCGCAACGACACTTCCGGCCTGACTCGCGTGCCTCGAATTGGCATCTCGTAGGCAACCTTGGCATGAACGGCTATTTGATCTGCCGCCCCCGTGAGCCAGGCGCAACCTGCTTGCAAAGACAGCAATGATGACTTGCGGTTCAAGAACCCACGTTTGGCCTCAACAAAAGGCATCAGGACATGAGGCTTCGATGTATATACCTCGGGATAGACATAAGCGGTTTGGTGCCTTGTCCAATAGGTCATGCCACCGTTTATGTGCCAAAGGAAGATCTCGCCCGAGGGTTTCCAATAAGCGTTGACGACTACCGAACCTTGGGTTTGGGTCTTATCAGACATTTTAGTTGGCTCATAATACTCGTAATATGTCGCTGCTCCGCCTGTTGAACTCGTCACTCGGCGATAGTTCTCACGCTCTGCGGTCAGCTGCTCAGTAGCGAAATTGGCATCGAGCCAAACAAGGCTGGATGCCACATGGGGCAAGTCGTAACGCAAGTGTACCGATACGGCATCACCATGATGCCTCTCGTGAGACGCGGTATATTGCGACTGCTTGCCATAATAACCAGTTCGACGAATGTAAGTGACGTCGGCAAAGATGCCTTTCCACTTGCCCTGCGCGTTGAAGCCGACATATTCGGAAAGAAGCGGCTGCTCATTGGAGTCGTCCGTGAAACCTTCCACGCCAAAGGTCTCTATCTCACCTTGCTGATTGGCATAATCAACGAGGGTTGAGTATATGCGGTCGGTGGTGCCATAAACATTGAACGCCATCGTCTCGGTGCGCCGCCTGTAAACGAACCCAACGCCAACGCCGCTATTGCCATTAAAAGACAGCATGGCGTTTACCTTGGTATCAAGATCCATCAATGTGTTGGTGTGCCTGAGGTCACGATGCTTGGCGTAGGTCCCGGCAGCGTAATCGACTCTCGCCCCTACCGACAAGGCACGGCAAACGTTCCATCCTATCGAGCCAGTGGCGTTGAAAGTCTCGGCGTGCTTGTCGCCAGCCATGTCCTCAGAACGGCCTATGAGGTCGAAAGGCATCAGCTCGCTCGTGGGCAGGAACATGCTGCCAGCCATCTGGGTGCCATTGAAATTGTCGTAAGCCATACGCCCGTAAACAACCACGCTTCTGGACAGACGATAATAAGAACGCACGTCGGCATCAAAATTGTTCACGTCCTTGCCTTCGCCTTCGGAACGCAGCTTGCCGCCCTCGTACCTGTATCGCAATGTGGCACGAGCCACGGAAGAGTCGGCAAAGGTTGTGAGAGCCGCCGCGTTGCCCGACGTGAGCCAAGCGTTGCGCCGCTCTATGAGCGAATAGTCGCGCTGGGCCATTATCGGCAGGCATATAAGGTTAGCGAAGAGAACAATTTTCAGCTTCATAGAAATCGTTTGTTGAGTTGTTTGTATCTTGATACACGTTGTGGCCATCAACCTGCTTTTCAACCTTGCGCATCACGGAGTGGCCATATCCACCAAGCATGGAAACATAACCATTGTCAAGGTCAGAGGTAAGCCGCTTCTTGCAAGTTGCCAAGGAGCTGGAATTGAAAATCTCAACAGCGTCGATGACCCACTCACGAGGCACTTTGAGGCAGGCGTAGACAATGTTACCTTCCTTGCCGTTAGGGTAAATTATGTTAGAGTTTTGCTCTCCAAACTCTCGCGGCGTGATGTCTTTAGTCTGGAACATTATCACGGCTGGTGATGTCTGGCTTAAAGCCCATGCATTGCCCTTGCCATATTTCACGGCTTTGAGATAATGGCTCGTGGGTATGACTTCAGCAGGTGACGGATAATACAACGTATTGGCGTATTTCACACCGTCACTGCTTGCCGACTCCACGTCGTACATACAATAGTAGTCTTTGTTGGCATAGTTGACTGAGTTGGAGTAAGTTTTGGTATTGTCTATGGCACCATGGACATTAACCACCAACTCCGAATAAGGCGCGATGGTGTTGCCCTCCTGGAAATACCAAATGCCATTGAGCGCCGGGATCCAGTCTTGGTCGGCATAGTCGAGTTTTCCGCCAGACAAGAAAGAATGGGTTGGAGCCTCAGCATTGTAAGGCTCTGCGAAACCAAAGCAAATATTGTCGAGCGATACGGTCTCAGAGGAATTGTTGTAGATAATGATGCACTTGTCCTTGGCGAACTTGCCAGAGCCGTCGTTTTTCTGGCATCCGCCACAATATATTTCCTTTATTAGTATGGGATTGGAAGTCTGCATGAGCGTGACTTTCACGGGCAACGCGATGTCGGTGTTGGACTTGCCAATGGCAATGTCGGACAACGAGCCATTGCATATTCGCTTGAAATAGTCTTCTTCCGTGACTTTCGAGGCACTGGCACTGTATATTCCGGCAGGGAGATGAAAATGGGCAACGCCATTGGCATCGGTAACAGCGTCGAAGCTCTTGCCAATGTTGTTGGTCATCTCCACCTTTGCCGACTCAACTGCCTCGCTTAGCCTGACTTCCACGTCGTAGGTGTCAAGATGCTCATCGTAGCTACACGAAGAGAAAACGAACACGACTGCTAACGAAAGCAAGCCAAGAAGATGATGTATGGACGTGTTTTTCATTTCTGATCAAATATCTTTGTTGTTTATCAAACCCTTTCCATTTTAGAGTTTAACCCTCAGCGACACTCCATAATAGAACTTTGGTATGTAGGAACTTGCATAGAGAGAAGTCTCAAGACCTGTTTGCGAGTTGCGCACCATTGCCATGTTGTTGAAGAAGTTGTTGGCATAAAACGACAGGCTCAACCATTTGCCTATCTCCTTGGTAATGGAGAAATTGGCGGAATAATAAGAAGACACGTCTTGGGGATTAAAGAAATAAGCCGTATTGCTCCTTACGATAAGGTTGCTCAACTGGCGATAGAGCGTGGGATTGTTTTTGCTGGCATCAAGAAGAGCCTCGGCAAAAGGAACAAGCTCGGAGGGGTTTTCCCATGTGGAGTAATACTCAGGGTAAACCGCAACATAATGGTCTTTTTCGCCATTGTATGCGGTTCCGAAGTTGTCGCCAGCCGCCTGAAGCAATATTGTGTTTCGTCCCTCGGAGAGGTTACGCTTATAATTCAAGAACGTTGCCTCGACTTTCATCGTCATGATGAGTCTTAACTTCGGTATGCGAGCCGTAAGGGTGGTATTGAGCGAGCATCCCTTGTTGAGCATGCCGTTACTGGCCGAAGGCGTGCCAGAATAAGACGTGGAAGTGACACTGCTTCCTATGTAATATCCTATAATGGGTTGGGAGGCGGAGCCTGCCACTTGGTCGCTAACGCCATACGGGCTGCCTGCTATCAACGTGTTGTCAACTCCTTTATAATGATAATAATTGCCATCAAAACGCAAGGTGAGACCAACCAAATGGGCATTGCTCACCAATGGCATCTCGGCAATCCACTCAAGTCCATAACGGGTGACTGGAGAGCCATTGACATACTTGCGGTTGGAGGTGAAGGTGTTGTGGGTGGTGTAAGGAAGGGTGATAACCTGACCTGTGGCAGAAGACGTTACCGTGACAACGCCAGTTTGGGGATCCACGCTATACAATCGGTCCTTGGAATCTATGCCGCAATTCTCAAGAGCCGACTGAGATGTCTGATTGTAAGAAAACGGCGTGTAGACACTAATTGCCTGATATGGATTGTAGGTCTTGTTGTAGAAGGCGGAAACACTGAGCTTGACCTTTTTCACATTGGCGTCAACGCCAACTTCAAACTGGTTGGAACGCTGCCACTTCAAATCCTTGTTGTACTCAGCTTTCTGAACGTTGGTATAATAAGCGTAATAGGCTTTGTTGTCGACATTTGACCCCGGGGTGAAGACAAGCTTGTCTGAATAGTTCTCGGCAGGATAAAGCACTTGGAACGAAGGCAACTTAACGCTTTTGCCATAGCCAGCGTGGATGGTGAGTGTGAAGTCGCGCTT
>CAVAGT010000062.1:0-17825 GCA_963588155.1 Lachnospiraceae bacterium
TCGTGAGCCTTTTTACAGAGGGAGGTAAGCGTCTCGGTGGTGGCAATGGAGTTGCCGATGTGGTAGTCGTAGGGCTGGTAAGCCATGTACCATGAGCTTGCGCCCTCTTTTTGGTGTACAGGGGAGAGCTGGACGGCAGTAAATCCGGCTTGGGCAATGCTGGGGATCTCCTCTTGGATCTGAGCGGCAGTCCAGTCGAAACAGTGCAATATGACACCGTCCTGGATGTTGTCCTTCAGGCCATAGGTATTGTCTCCAAAGGCTATGGCACTTATGCTGAGTACCAATGCCAATGCCCATGCGCGAACATGAAGAAAGAACTTGTTCATAAATAGTATAGAGATTAGAATATAAAATTATGCTCTGATATATAGATGTATGCCTTGTCCAAATTCTCCGATATGGCTTATTCGGGAAAAATCCAGGTTTTACCTCCTGATGCTTGTTTTTGGGTTTACGATGGCAAAAGTAGTAATAAAATGATATGTCAAAACACAGAGGTGTAAAAAAATGAGAAAACGAAAGCGCAAACGTTTACACAATTTGTGGCACACTAAGGCTCATTGTCGTGCCTGTTTTTATATGTCAGCGATGGCTTGTTTTCATGACATTCCTTGGTTATGTCGCCGATTTTTGTTACTTTTGCAACACTATGGTAAATAAAGACAGGATAATATCATTTGTTTGGCAGCACGTCTTGCTGCTTGTTTCACTTTTCATCATGACTTTTGGGGTAGCCGTTTGCGTGCGCAGCATGCTTGGCTCAAGCGTCATCTCCACGTTGCCTTATGTCTTTGAGACAGCCGGCAAGCAAGGTCTCGGAGTGCCGAGGCTGACGATAGGCCAGTACACCTACGTCATGAACGCCCTTCTCGTGGTGGGGCAGATACTGGTGCTGCGGCGCAGGTTTGAGCTGGTGCAGCTCTTCCAGTTGCTCGTGGGCTTCGTGTTCGGCTCGCTTATCGATGTCAACATGCTCCTTACCGCATGGCTCGTGCCTGCCACGCTGTTGGCAAAGATAGTTGCGCAGGTGGCAGGTTGCACCGTATTGGGCATGGGCATTGCCCTGGAGGTGCGTTGCGGTTCGGTGACGATGCCCGGCGAGGGCTTGCCCGTTGCCATAAGCGAGGTGACGGGCGTGGAGTTTCCCAAGGTGAAGATATGCGTCGACTCGAGTCTCGTGGTGTTGGCGGTGGTGTTCAGCTACGTGTTCTTCGGCGCGTGGCAGTGGTACATCGTGGGCATAGGCACGCTGTTTGCCATGGTCTACGTGGGCATGGTGGTGAAGCAAGCCGGCAAGCACCTTGGCTGGTTTGACCACGTTTTGGCATATCGCCCGGGCTTCCGTCGCTATGTGTACGGCTTGGCAAGACTGATATACGGAAAGATAAAAAACTGACGTTTCGGCTTTACGCTGAAATGGCGTTGACATTGCACTGAAAAGGCATCGGCTTTACACTGTAAAGTCGGTGCCTTTTCAGTGTAAAGCCGATGCCCTTTTCTTGTGAACCCGAAACGGGGTGTTCAGAATGGCCTTTGCGGGTCCTTGCCACCCTTCTTGAAAAGCTTTTTCTGGAAGCGGTGGAAGTCGGCCATCTCCAAGTCGTCAACCTTCTGAATCTGCTTCTGAGTCAGGAACTTGGAGTATATCTTGTAATATTTCTCGCGTATGTAGAGAATCTTGCGGCCTTGCTGGAACCTCGCCTTTATGCCCTTCGCCACTTCGGCTTCGGTCATGTCCTCCGGTTTCTTAGAGGGCTGGGGAATGCGCGTGGCGGCTATCTCCCTGCGGCATTTGCAGAACGTTTCCACAAACTTCTTGGTGGTAGCCTTGTCAAAACCCAGTTGCCGTGCTATGCGGTTGGCCTGCGCCTTGGTGAACTGCTCCATGTTGGGGCGGTCCCTCCTGCCCACTTCGTTGTTTACTTGTCGTGGCATGGCGACACAAATCGATGCCATCATCATGACGCACGCCATTATCAGGTTTCTCATGTTGTTCATCATGCTTCTGAATTGATTATTGTAAACTCATGTATATGTCGTTCTTGTAGTCGGCGAGAAGGTTCTTCTGGTCCTCCTGGCTCAGGTTATCGTAAGCCTTTTCCACCGACGCGCTGTTGGCTGTTTGCCGTGTGCCGTAGCCGCCATTGACATTGTCGTTGCCGTTGCCGAAACGCAGCAAGACCACTATGCACACCGACGCGGCAATGGCAGTCACCGCCACCGACAGCCTGAGGATGAGCGTGTCGCGGCGCTTCCTTGCCTGCCTCTCCTTGTCGATTTCGACTATTCTCCCCATTACCTTGCCCTGCATTCGCTCAAACAGGCCGTCGGGCATGGTGTAAGGCATCCGCTTGCCTACCATTTTCAGTTTATCGTCATTGTTTGTCATATATCAAAGTCTTGAAAGTTAAACATTTGTTCGTGTCAGCAACCATTGGTTGCAATATAAAAGCGTGGCGGTTCCCCCCCTACATCTCCAGCAGCTTCATTTTGTCGATTATCTTCTGTTTGGCGAAACAATAGTTTGCCTTCGCCGCGTTTTCCGACGTGTTGGTTATCTCGGCTATCTGCTTGAAGCTCAAGTCGTCGTAGTAGCGCATGTTGAACACCGTTTGCTGTTTGGCAGGCAAGGCGTGGATAGACTCCTGCAACGCCACCGCCTCCTTGTCGCCATATTCGAAGAAAGAGTCGGCCGCTTGCAGGCGAGCGTTGTCGAGAGGCAGATTGCTCACCTTCTTCCTTCGCAGGAACGATAGCGTCTCGTTGGTCGCCAGACGGTAGATCCACGAGAAGAGCGAGCTGTTGCCCTTGAAAGAGTCGAACTTCAGGTATATCTTGATGAATATCTCCTGGAGCATGTCCTCGGTGTCGTCCTCGTAGACCACGAGACGGCGCACGTGCCAATAGAGCCTCTCTTGGTACTCGTCCATGAGCATCCTCATCCCTTCGTTGGGATCAGTGCGCATCTTTTCCGTGATGGTGATGTCTGTCGGGTTCATTTCTGCCATGCCATATTCATCCGAATGATTTACTATTAAGACACTTTATAAGATAAAAGGTTAAAAGAATATTACAACATTTACGCTTTATGATTATTTGTTGTAACTTTGCGACCACAGTTTGATTAATAAAAACAATAACGCATGAAGAAAATTGTTATGACAATGCTGGCTGCCGTGCTGTGCATGGGCGCTGGCGCGCAAACAGTGAAGTCGATAGCTACTGAAGCCGCAAAGGCCGCTGGTCAGGCTGCAGCTACGAGCGTGAAGAAGAAGGCCGCGACAGCTGCTACCAACGCAGCCACGAAGAACGCCGCAAAGGTGGCAAATGCCACAGCCAAGGCAAAGAAAGCCGCAACCACGGCAAAGAAGGGCTATGAGACCGCGAAGACAAGCTACACCAAGGCTAAGAGCGCATACAACACAGCCCAAGCTGCAGCGAAGGCAGCAAAGAGCACTACCACACAGACGGCAGTGAAGAGCGCGGCAAAGACCGCAGCCAAGAAGGCCGCTGTGAACGCGGCTACGAAGGCGATATCAAACTTGTAACAGATTCTTATTCTCAGGATAACCCGTTGGCGGAATTAAATGATCAACAAGATTAATTCCACCAACGGGTTTTCGTATATATAATGTTACCATATATATAATAATGTGACGAAACGCATCTTTTACACAATCCTTTGCGCCCTCTGCGGCAGCATGGGGACGGCAGGCGCGCAGCAGCGCGTGTGGTCGGACAAGCCAGCCTATACACAAGTGTTGGAAAACGAGGACGAGCGAGGGCTTACCTCGTGCCTGTGGGACGGCGTGTGCGAGGGAGACCCCGCGCCCCCGATGCCACGCATGGACTCACGTCAGGCACACGGCAAGCGCACGTGGCAGCAGGGCGAGGAAACCAACTACCTGAACGCCGAGACCAATGCCCTGACGCACGGCAAGTATCCCAACCCCGTGAGACTGTGGGAACAGGAATCGTATTTCATAGGCAACGGGCGCATAGCCGCCTCGGTGCTCAACGGCAGCGGACGCGACAGATACGTGATAAACGAGGTGTCGCTATGGTCGGGCGGACAAAACAAGGGAACCATCAATGCCCACGGCGACAAGAGCTTTGACGGCGAGAACGGCCCCGAGACGCTGGACAACGGCTTCGGGGGCTCGCAACCCGTGGGAGACCTGATGGTGGACTTCGGCATGCCTGCCCACCGCGACGGCTTCTGCCGCGCCATACGCCTTGACGACGGCACCGTGACCTCCACGGCAATGCGCCGAGGCGCGACCATCCAGAGCCGAGCCCTATGCAGCTATCCCGATCAGGTGATGGCGATGCACTACACATCCAACCGCGGCGGGGCGTTGAGCGGCAACATACTCTTCGTGACGCATCGTCCGTCTGACATGACACAGGTTGACGGCAATCGCCTCACGCTGACCTGCCACCTGCCCAACGGCATGGCGTGCAAGGCCGTGGCGGAGATACGCCCCTACGGAGGCAAGCTCACCACTAACGCCAATGGACTCGTCAGGATAGAGAACGCCGACTCGTGTACCATAGTGGTGGCAGTGGAGACCAACTATGCCATGGACTACCGCAGTGGCTTCCGTGGGGAGAGCCCCGACAAGCGCGTAGAGCAACGTCTCGCCAAGCTGCAAAGCACCTCTTTCGCCACACTCTACGCCCGCCATGCCGCTGACTACCAATCATTATACAACCGCCTGAGGCTCACCTTGGGCGGCTCCTCGCCCTTCATGGATACCCTGCCCACGGCAGAACGCCTCGCGGCATACAAGAACAGCCGCAACGACCCGGGACTGGAGAACCTGATATTCAACTTCGGACGCTACCTTATGATAGCCTCGTCGCGCCCCGGCAGTCTGCCAGCCGGACTGCAAGGCATCTGGAACGCACGCGTCAAGGCTCCGTGGGGAAACGACTATCATAGCAACATCAACCTGCAGATGGTCTACTGGCTGCCCGAGGTGGGCAACCTACCCGAGTGTCACCTTCCACTGCTCGACTACCTCTATGCCATGCGCGAACCCTTCCGCGATGCCACCAACGACTATCTCGCAGCCACGGGCGACGCCGACCGCACCGCCGACGGATGGCTCGTCTACACCTCCCACAACCCCTTTGGCGGAGGCGGCTGGCAAGTGAACCTGCCCGGCTCGGCATGGTATGCCCTCCACTTCTGGGAGCACTACGCCTTTACGCACGACAACCACTATCTCAGGCACACCGCCTATCCTGTGCTGAAGGAGCTGAGCCTGTATTGGGAACGCCACCTGAAAACCCTTGGGAAGGGAGCGCGCGGGTTCCAGTCGGAATACAAGCCCGTGGACACCACGCGCTATCCCGAGCTGGACAGTGTGAGGGAAGGCACGCTGGTGGTTCCCGACGGATGGTCGCCCGAGATTGGCCCACGGGGCGAAGACGGCGTGTCGCACGACCAGGAGATAGTGTCGGCGCTCTTCGCCAACACCATCAAGGCTGCCCGCGCCCTCGGCACCGACAAGGCGTTTGCCGAGCGGCTCAGCCAGAAGCTCTCGCGCATGCTCCAGCCGGGCATCGGCAAGAAGGGAAACCTGATGGAATGGATGATAGACCGTGACCCTGTGACCGACCACCGCCACACGTCGCACCTGTTTGCCGTGTTCCCCGGAAGCCAGATAAACATGGAGCAGACACCCGCCCTGGCACAAGCCGCCTTGCGCTCGCTGGAGATGCGCAAGACCTCGGGCAACAGTCTGCGCGCCTTCGCGTGGGCATGGCGCAGTTGTCTCTGGGCACGTTTCCGCGACGGCGACCGCGCCCACGAGATGATGGAGGGGCTGCTCTGCCACAACATGCTCGACAACCTGCTCACCACGCAGAACCTGCCCTTGCAGATGGACGCCAACTACGGCGTGGCGGCAGCCATGATAGAAACGCTGGTGCAGTCGCAATCGGGCATCGTGGAGCTGCTGCCCGCCCCGGTGTCGAAATGGGCCTCGGGCGAGGCAAGCGGCATCAAGGCTCGTGGGAACCTTGAGGTGGACCTGAGCTGGGACAACGGACGCGTAAGCTCATGGAAGATATACTCCACCCAGCGCAAGCCTGGCAAGGTGAGGGTCAAGGTAAACGGGCAATACCACGAAGTGACACCCGAGAGGCGATGAAAAACCTCCTTTTACCCTGTCATTAATGACTGTTTGGGGCGCTTTTCGGTTGCAAAATGAACGAATACCACAAACGTGGTATGCGGAATGCCTTTAATGTGGGATTTCCCATGTCGCAGATTCAGCGTAACTTTGCAACATGAAAATTAAACATAAAAGGAATATATTATGAGTACAGAAAAGAAACTTCGCTTTGAGACACTTCAGTTGCACGTAGGTCAGGAGAACCCGGATCCAGCCACCGACGCCCGCGCGGTGCCTATCTACCAGACCACGAGCTACGTATTCCGCAACTCACAACATGCCGCCGACCGCTTCGGCCTTCGTGACGCCGGCAACATCTACGGTCGCCTGACCAACTCCACGCAGGGCGTGTTTGAGGATCGCGTGGCTGCCCTCGAAGGTGGCGTGGCAGGCTTGGCAGTGGC
Organism: Lachnospiraceae bacterium; assembly: GCA_963588155.1. Lineage (GTDB taxonomy): Bacteria > Bacteroidota > Bacteroidia > Bacteroidales > Bacteroidaceae > Prevotella. Next base: position 6,593 of record CAVAGT010000062.1, read on the forward strand.
ATCAGGCGCGGCAGCCGTGACCTACGCCCTGCAAAACATAGCGCAGAACGGCGACCACATCGTTGCGGCCAACAATCTCTACGGCGGTTCTTACAACCTCATAGCACATACATTGTCAACACAGGGCGTGACCTACACCATCGTGGACACACGCAACTTCGCGGAGGTTGAGGCTGCCATCCAGCCCAACACCAAGGCTCTCTACGCCGAGACCTTCGGCAACCCCAACTCCGACGTGACCGACATCGACAAGCTCGCCGAGATAGCCCACAAGCACAACATACCATTGATCATCGACAACACCTTCGGCACGCCATACCTCATTCGTCCTATCGAGCACGGAGCCGACATCGTGGTTCACTCGGCAACCAAGTTTATCGGTGGCCACGGCTCATCCCTCGGCGGTGTTATCGTGGACGGCGGCAAGTTCGACTGGAAGGCCAACGCCGACAAGTTCCCGACCCTCGCCAAGCCAGACCCATCATACCATGGCGCGGTGTTCGCCGACGTGGCAGGCGCGGCAGCCTTCGTGACCCGCATACGTGCCGTCATCCTTCGTGACACGGGTGCCACAATCTCGCCGTTCAACGCATGGATCCTGCTCCAGGGCCTTGAGACATTGAGCCTCCGTGTGGAGCGCCACGTGCAGAACGCGCTGAAGATAGTGGAATATCTGGAGAACAACCCGAAGGTGGCGAAGGTGAACCATCCTTCCGTGCCCAGCCATCCCGACCACGAGCTCTACAAGAAACTCTATCCCAACGGCGCAGGCTCAATATTCACCTTCGAGATAAAGGGCGGTGAGAAAGAGGCTTGGGAGTTTATCGACCACCTGAGAATATTCTCATTGTTGGCCAACGTAGCCGACGTGAAGTCGCTCGTCATTCATCCAGCCACCACCACTCACTCGCAGATGAGCCCCGAGGAGTTGGAAGAGCAGCACATCTATCCTTCCACCGTGCGCCTGAGCGTGGGTATCGAGAACATCGACGACCTGATTGAGGCACTCGACGAGGCTTTCACTTACGTGAAGTGAATTCTTCACTCTTCACTTAACAGATAAAGCAATGGCAAAGATATATAAGCAGATTACCGATCTTATCGGCAAGACCCCTTTGGTGGAGCTGGGCAAGTTCTCAGCCTTAAAGGGCCTGGAGACACCCGTCATCGCAAAGGTGGAGTTTTTCAACCCCGGCGGTAGCGTTAAAGACCGCATCGCGTTCGCCATGATAGAGGACGCGGAGAAGAAAGGCATCCTGAAGCCGGGTGCCACCATCATAGAACCTACCAGCGGCAACACCGGCGTGGGCTTGGCATTGGTTTCCGCCGTGAAGGGCTACCACTTGATTCTGACCATGCCCGAGACGATGAGCGTAGAGCGCAGAAATCTCGTGAAGGCATATGGCGCACAGGTGAAGCTCACCAGCGGCAAGGACGGAATGCCCGGTGCCATAAAGGCCGCCGAGGAGTTGCGCGACTCCATACCGGGAGCGGTAATCCTGGAGCAGTTTGAGAACCCTGCCAACCCTGCCAAGCACTACGCGTCTACTGGTCCGGAGATATGGGCAGACACAGACGGGGAAGTCGATATCTTCGTGGCTGGCGTGGGCACAGGCGGTACCATTTCCGGCATAGGCAAGTATCTGAAGGAGCAGAACCCCAACGTGAAAGTGATAGCCGTGGAGCCTGCCACGTCGCCAGTGTTGAACGGCGGCAAGAGCGGTCCCCACAAGATACAGGGCATCGGCGCGGGATTCATCCCAAAGACATACAACGGCGAGTACATCGACGAGGTGTTTGACGTGCAGAACGACGATGCCATAAAGACGGGGCGTGAGTTGGCACAGGCCGAGGGCTTGCTCGTGGGCATCTCCTCTGGCGCTGCAGCCTTCGCCGCAACCGAGATAGCCAAGCGTCCGGAGAATAAAGGCAAAAAGATCGTGGCATTGCTGCCAGACACAGGCGAGAGATATTTAAGTACAGTACTCTATGCCTTCGAGGAATATCCTCTGTAAGGGAAGATTAGTACAGGATAACAACAATACCCCCAGGTTCGGGATAACAATAATCAGAAAAGGAGATAACGACTTAACAGGTATGTCGTTGTCTCCTTTTGTTGTGGTGTGATGACATTTCCCGTGAGTGGGGAGGTAAGCCGCGGGGGTAGCTTTTTTGAAATAATCGATAGCGGAAAGTCTTTTGTCGTTTTTTTTATTTAATTTTGCAAACGAGACAATCAAAATACACAGAATATTCAGAATGAAGAAGTTAGTTTTGCTTTCGCTCCTGATAGCAACGGTTGTTATCGGTAGAGCGCAGACCACACAAGATTTGCTCCCCGTGGGCACGCTGGCTCCCGACTTCACCATCACCAACAGCGACAATGGCAAGAAAACATTGAGCCTCTCCGACTTGCGCACCAAGAAAGTGGCTGACGGCAAGGTGGAACGTGGCGTTTGGACGGTGCTCGACTTTTGGGCGTCGTGGTGCCCCGACTGCAGGAGAGACATGCCTATGGTGAAGCAGATACAGGAGAAATACGGCAAGAGGATAAAGGTCATTGGCGTGTCGTTTGACACCGACAAGGAGAAGATGACAAAATATCTTGAAGCCAACGACTATACGTGGATGCAGTATTCGGAATTCAAGAAATGGAAAGAGACAAAGATCTCTAAGGAATACCACATCTCATGGATACCGACATCATACCTGATAGACCCTGACGGCAAGGTGGCTTTCGCCACTATCAAAACCGAGGAGATGATGCAGCAGCTCGACTCTCTGGATGCCGCTGGCAAACTGAAATGACAATCCAAAAACCAACAAGATGAAGAAAACAATACTGAGCGTTTGCCTGTTGCTTGCGGCAACCGCCATCAGCGCGCAGAAAACGAGCAAGGACGGTGGCATATCAGCCGCCATGCTCCAGGAGATAGTGAAAGGCCAGCCTTCGTCAACGGCTGAGAAAGCCCTCGCCAACGCCATTGCGCAAAACAAGATCGACGACCTCGCGAAAAACTACCGCAACGCGTCGAACATGACCACTAAATTCAGCGTGGAGACACCATCGCAGAACATACACAACCAAAAGAGCTCGGGACGCTGCTGGATGTTCTCCGGCCTCAACGTGTTGCGCGCCAACTTTGCTGCAGCCCACGACCAAAAGCAAGTGGTGGAGTTCTCGCAGGCTTACCTCTTCTTCTACGACCAGCTGGAGAAGGCCAACCTCATGCTGCAAGGCACGATAGACAATGCCTCGAAGCCCATCGACGACGAGCGTGTGCAGTTCTTCTTCAAGAACCCTATCAACGACGGCGGCACGTTCTGCGGCGTTGCCGACTTGGCTGAGAAATACGGCCTCGTGCCCATGCAGGTGATGCCGGAGACTTACAACTCTGACAACACGAGCCGCATGGCGAAAATCATTTCATCGAAGTTGCGCGAGTTTGGACTTGAGCTGCGTGGCATGGTGGCAGCAAAGAAGAAAGACGCAGCTATCAAGCAACGCAAGACTGAGATGCTCGGCACCATTTACCACATACTCTCGCTCACCCTTGGCGAGCCCGTGAAGGAGTTCAGCTACACCTTCCGCGACAGCAAGGGCAACGCCGTGGGCGAGGCGAAGACATATACCCCGAAGACATTTTATGACGCAACGGTGGGCAACAAGCTCAACGGCACTTTCATCATGGTGATGAATGACCCGCGCCGTCCATACCACAAGACTTATGAGGTGGACTACGACCGTCACACCTACGACGGACACAACTGGAAATACCTCAACCTGCCTATGGAAGAGATAGCGCAATTGGCTATTGCCTCGCTCAAGGACGGACGCAAGATGTATTCAAGCTACGACGTAGGCAAGCAACTTGACCGCACTATCGGCTATTCCGATCTCGACAACTACGACTATGGCACGCTCTTCGGCACCACGTTCCCAATGAACAAGGCCGACCGCATATCCACGTTCGACAGCGGCTCTACCCATGCCATGACGCTCACGGCGGTGAACCTCGACGCCAACGGCCAGCCAACAGAATGGAAGGTTGAGAACTCTTGGGGAGCATCGTATGGACAGGCTGGTTGCATCATAATGACCAACCGCTGGTTCAATGAGTATATGTTCCGCCTCGTGGTGGACAAGAAATACGTGTCGGACAAGCTGTTGAACGAGTTTGACCAAAAACCTGTGATGGTGACGCCGGAAGACCCCTTGTTCTCCGACGACCTGTAAACACTGACAAGACCCATTGCCAACGATGCCGTGGACTCTGTTGCTGTTTATCTTCACGTTTGTGGAGTATAACGTGGAGAACCTCTTCGACACGGTTCACGACGAGGGCAAGCAGGACACCGAGTTTCTGCCCTCTTCGCCTCACCATTGGACTCCACGGCGCTATTGGCAAAAGCTCGACCATGTGGGGCAGGCTCTCGTGGCGTGTGGCAATGATGCCACGGACGGACACCTGCCCGATATGGCGGTATTGACTGAGGTGGAAAACGACTCCGTGATGCGTGACCTCACACGACGGTCACCGCTGCGCACGGCACGCTACGACTACGTGATGACCAACAGTCCCGACCAGCGCGGCATAGACGTGGCACTGGTCTACTCGCCTTTCTCCTTTCGCCTTGTCAACAGCCACTCGGTGCGTATAGAACCGCTCAAAGGGCAACGCCCCACGCGCGACATTCTCTATGCGTCGGGCATGGTGATGAGTGGCGACACCCTTCATGTGGTGGCGGTGCACGCGCCAAGCAGGGCAGGCGGAGAGGCTCGGACAAGACCCTATCGTCTGCTCGTGGCAGAGAGAGTGTGCCAAATTGTAGACTCTATCCGAATAGCCTGCGACAATCCATTGATCATTGTCGCGGGCGACTTCAACGACTATTCTTCAGACGAATCGCTTAGGCTCATGGCGAGCCACGGCATGACCGAAGTGTCGCTTGGGGCAAAGGGAACCAACGGTGCAAAGGGCACCTACCGCTACAAGGGCGAATGGGGAAGCCTCGACCACATCTTCTGCAATGGCCCGATGGCAAGTCGACTCATGGGCTGCCATGTCAACGATGCGCCTTTCCTTATGGAAGAAGACAAAAAATACGGTGGAGCTAAACCCCACCGTACATATCTGGGTCCACGACATTTAGGCGGGTTTAGTGACCATCTGCCCCTCGTGGCAACATTCAAGTTATAAGTTCTTACGCTGCTTTACCAGTTTCATGAGCTTGTCGTCCATCCTCACCGTGGCGCCGCTCGTGCGGTAATAAGAGCGCGACATGCCTTCAGGCAGATGCTCATCCTTGAACGACACAATGCCATTCTCGTAAGGGTTGACGTGGATGCGCAGCAAGTCGTCGCCCTCGTTGTTGCGCTCAATGATATAAGTGATGACGGTGGAGGTCACGTCCAATCCCTCCACGTTGTGGTTGTCGCGGAAGGCGTTGTCGATGATGGTCTTCACATACAGGCGATAGCTGTCCATCGTCTGACTGCCAATCTTCTTATGGAGGAAGAGATAGCTTATGTCGTTTTTCAACCCCGCTGCCCTGCCATAATCGTTCACGCCGAGCAATATCTCACCGCCGGAGACGGTGTTGAGGAAACCGCAGACGGCCTTGAGTATGGCCCACCGCTGTTGCTGCAAGTCGGCTTGCATGCCGTTGTTTGGAGGGAACACGATGGAAGTCTTGAACTCAAGCGTGTCGCTCTCCTCTCCGTAGTCGGTGTATTCGCGCGTTATGTTGCGGTAGACATCCGCTACGCGCAAGTAGTCGGCAATGCCTTTCTTTATGCGGTTCAGCTCGGATGGTTCCAGCTTGCCACGCAAGACGTTTGACGCGGAGACCATTTCCTCAAGGTAAGCGGTGTTGATGTCAGCTTCCGCCGGGCGTTGCTTGCGTTCAACGTCCATGTCCTGGTATTTGGCGAGCTGGGCAACCACGGCCTCTTCCTTGCTCAGTATGGGTAGTTCGGGCAGGTCATCGTCGTGGCGCATGTTAAGTGTCGATGCTGTCTCGTCGCCCAAGGCGAAATGCACCAGGCACTCTACGTAGCGCATCTGCTGGCGCAAGAACGCGCGGCTCTTGGTGTCGGAGACGATGGTGGCCAAGAAGCGGGCGGCAAAGAGGTAGAGGTAGCGCAGCGTGGTGTCGCCAACGAGTTGGGAGCAACGGTTCAAGATGTTGACAAGCATGGGTATCGCCACGGGCGACAGTTGTCTTGTGGTAGCTTGTTGGCTTTCGCCCGGCTCCTCATAATAATAATCGAGGAAGTTTTCGATGAACTTGTTTCGCGCACGCTCCACGAACTCGTTGCGGGAGCTGACGAAAGAGGACATCTCCTCAAAGATGTACCTGCCGTTTACGATCCAGTTGCCATTCTTGTCGGTTTTCGACTCGAAGACCTGTATGCGCACAGGCTGGTCGTTGTCTACGCAATACCTCTGGCTCTCATTCAATTCGCCAATCACGTTGACCTGCATTCCCGTGTCGGTGAGCCAGCGATTGCCCAAGCCATTGCTGAACTCCGTCAGGTGAATGGCATCGCACGAGAAGGGTTGAATACTCTCTATTTGACAGCTGTTGAAATCCTTGAACACCTGAATGTCAAGGATGAAAGGGTAGAAGTTGTAACGCTCGATGTTTTGCTTCTTCACCAGCAGCACGTCGTTGATTTGCAGTGCGCCAATGAGGTTCTCCTTGGATATGGAGAAAATGTTGTAGAACTTGAACAGCAGTGACGGGATAAACACGTTGCCGCGAACTTTCTCATAGTCGGGGTCAATGGTCTCGCATTCCACGTAGCCGAACTTCTTGCCCACGACCCTGACCTTCACCATGTCGCCATCCTCATACACTTTCTGCTCCTTCTTTATGCTCGGCACCACATTGTCAAGCGAGCGGAGCATGTCGGTGCAAGTGTCTATAAGCTCGGGAAACTCGGTCTTGTTGCTCTTGTCAGCCCTGTTCACGGCGACGTTCAAGCCAACGGGCAGCTCGAATTGCGTCACCGAGTTGCCCTTGTCGTAGCCCTGCTTGTTCATGGGCAGCAGCTTGATGCCGTCGTTGTCCATTATGATAAGGCCCTTGCCCTCATAAAACATGCCGACCTCGTCTTCTGGCTTGCGAAAAGTGGTCTTCACCGTCTTTTGGAAGAAAAGGGAGAGCGAGTATTGGGGAATCTTCTCAATGTCGTCCCAGTTGAATCCGTAGACGACTATTGGCGCGTTGGCGGCGCAATTTGTGACAACATTTTTCAGATATGAAAGCAAGACCAAGTCGGGATTCTTCTCAACGCTAAGCAGGATGTCGCACAAGGACATGAAGGCATGGTAGTCGGTAAGGTCCTTCTTTTGTGCCGCGAGGAGATAAGAGGCCATCAGTCCCACGTTCTTCTTCAGCGTGTCCTCGTCCCATTGCAAGGCTGCATGGAGAAAAACGTTGTCGCCGCTCACCGACTGGCAGATGTCGTCGACCACTTCCTTCAGACAGTTGAAAGTCTTGTTGAAATCGCTATCGTCCGCCTCTGCCCTCGTGTCATATTGATAGCCACGCAGATATGGCAGCAATGCCGAGTAGTTTTCTATCACGTACTCCTTGCGTATCTCCAGCCAAAAAGTAGGTTGTTGTCTCATATCCTATAAATAAAACGTCCCGTTTGGTTTGCCTATGCAAAGTTACTAAAATAGAGCCTTTTTATATATTTATCATTGTCTTTTTTAATATTTTTACAAAACGCGGTCATAAACTATAAACTTGTTTGCTTAGTCCGCGAATATTTCGTAATTTTGCAACGCTCAACTCTCATAGGCGTAACCGTAATGGCAGAAGCCCGAAGGGTGGGCGACATTTGATGGAAAGCGTTTACTAACGCTTTGTTCTTGACAACTCGAAACTTCGCAACTTTCCAGTCACTGTCAAAGAATAAGGCAACGGTAGATGCCTTGTGGATGTGTGTATACATCAAGCCCGAGGTGTACCCTGTCGCGTGATAGGGTATGCCAAAGGTGTGGTATATCATATATCGGCGTGGGCTTCTGCGTTGCTCGTTCTGGCAGTGATGGGCAATGCGAAGGCCTCGAGTTGTGGGACGAGTGACAGTACAGCGACCCACGCTAAACCTATACTAATGGTGTAAGTGCTTGATATTCTGTATGGAATTTATTCTTATGCTTTTGGTTGTTCCCACGTTGGCACCACAGAACTTATAGTGGGAGAAGAGCTTTCGGTTGTGTTTATTTCCTTCGTAATTCCTTCATTTTTATCGAAATGCCGTTAAAGACTTTTTAACGGTGACTTCTGCGCAATATTGTCGTTTAGGGAGGTTGCTGGCGAAAAGAGAAAAGGGCACAGAGGGTGGAGAGGACAGGATTGACGAAGGTTCAATTCGAGGTGCGTCTCAGTGATGGGCATGCCGCTAGATTTTTCTTTTGGTCAGCAACTTTCTTTGTATCGCATTATGCTTATCACTACACTAAATTGCTCGCATATATAATGCGGTGATTTAGTGTAGTGATAATTTTTGCTGATTGCAGATCATCGATTGCCATCTGTTAACTCCGACTTTGCAGTCTCAATGGCTGCAAGTTTCAAGCTGTCTTCGCCTTCTAAAGCGTCCAGTATCTTGTCTGCGAGCCAAAGATTGAGCATTTCTTTTTCATCTACATGAAAGTATTCTGCCATCTGTATGACTTGACTTCTTTTTGCTCGCCTATCACCACGTTCAATCTTACTGAACATAGGAGTGTCTATCTCCAAATACGCTGCAACTTGGCGTTGCAATATTCCTTGTTCGTCTCTGAGAGATCTTATCTTGTTCCCCAATAACATTTCTTTTATATTTTGAGCTCTTTTTACTAGTAGTCTTTATTGTATATACTGAAGGGGATAGAGTCGCGTTGAGGGCGTCCCTCTAACAAATGAAACTTTCTCTGTCGAACTACTGGTTGTTCCTTTCTTTTAAGATTTCGTCAAGTTCTTCATTAAGCCTAAGTCTAGCCTGTTTTGCTCCATTGCCAATCGTGGCTGTTTGGATGTATTTTCTACATTCGTTGATTATCTCCATTACCATTTCAGAATCTTTGCAAAAAACAAGTTTTTTTTTATTATCTAATGCTGAACGAAGTATTTTCATTGAATTAATCCTTTTGATTGTACCAATAATCTTCAGATCTTCTATCGTTGGTTTTTCCAAATCGAGCCAGTTTTTTTGCTCTTCTTTCGACAAAGAGAATAATTTCTTTTTTTCTGCAAACTTTTCTTTTGCACGAGATATCTTCTCAAGTATGCGGTTTACTTTGCCTATATTAAAAGACAATTTTCTCAATTCGTTAGTCTCAAATTCAAGAATATCCAAGATGTCCTGTGCTTCTTCAAAATTACAAAGATTAAGTTCTGTATCAAAACAAAGAATTTTCTCTGATACTCGTTTTGAAATAGCCTGTAATTCAATGTCGTTTTCCTTCTGTTGTTCTATCCTCTTAATAAACAATTCATCTCTTCCATCAAGTCTTTCTCCTTGTACAACAGATGGGTTACTTGTAACATGCCATCCGCAACAAAATATACAATAATAGCTTCGCACGGGAGCTTTCTTGTTCTCTTCCCAAATACTCTCTGCGTTAAATTTTAAAAAGTTGTCCGCTTTACTTTTGTTTTCAAACAAAATCTTCTGCTTTCGGCAGGCCAAGCAAAATTTGTGATTTCTTGTTGGTTTCATTTCAATACTCATTCAATTAGTAAAAACAGTTTTTATAGTGCATCATTACTCCCATCAGTGCAGCAAAGCTGCTATTCTGGAACGCTCATAATCTTACGGATGTTTTTTTAAGACAGGCGGTTTGCTTCTCGTTGCAAATTCGTCGAATTTCGACGGTTCCTTATTATTTCGACGGTTTTTTCGTCGAATTTCGACGGTTTTCGACGGTTTTTCATATCAATGCTCATACCAGTTTCGTCCATCCGTATTAATAAGCTTTTCATTCTTCATTGACTTCAGTAAATCTCCTAATGTGCGAAGCTTTTGCTCTTCCGTCTTGTTTTGCGGCAACACATCTTTGAGATATTCGTAGATACTATCACGTTTAGCTCCATCCTTTCCTGCATTCTTGAGGTATTGCAGAATCATCTGCCGTAGTTTCTCCTTGTCAAGTCCTTTCGTCTTGGTGTAAGACGGCAACTGACGAGTGCCCTTAGCGACACTTAGGGATATGCTGTAATGCGGTGCCTCACCTTCGATGAGTCCACGTTTAAGCAGGTCTTGTGCCACGTCCTCATGGATTGTTCTGCCCTTTTGGACGGCATCGAGTGATATGCAATCCCATAGGGAAAGGGTGTCGTTCATTTTTAGTAAGTCTGTGTATCGTCTGTTGATTTCATTGCCATATACGCGAACGACCACTTTCTTCTTTACCTCGTCAATCTCATAGTCTGGCATAGGGAAACGTCTACGCCATTGTTCGCTGAACATCTTCTTGATACCTCGACTTACGGTGTCAATCATATTGAAATCAACCATAGCCCTACACAGGCATTCATTGCGGAAATGCGTCTGAGGTTCTTCGTTCCTCAAAGCATTCTCCAAAGTACCAGGAATGAATGAGCCTGCATTGGAATAATACAGATAGCCAGGGTTCTCAACAAAATTGATACGTTGTTGCAGGGTGTAGTCTTGGTGTGCAATACAGTTATGAAGGGCTTCGCGAATCGTGTAATCATCGTACTGCTTCATCGTATCTGGGAAGAGCGTACCGCCTGGCATCTCCCGCAATGTTAGGTTCTCAATCTTTGAAAGGATCTCATCCACTGTCAAGATGAACGGAACCGTGAAGTGTTCGTAGTCAACCACTTCCTGATTCTTATCCCGCCGAGTCCAAGTAACCTGTGCCACGGCAGGACGCAGTTTGAAGGCTGACTCGTATTTACCCAACAATATGATGGCAGCCCGGGTAATGCCTCCGTTTCTCGTTAATCCGCACTTGCCCAGAAATGTTTGCATATCCCATGCATTCACTTCTTCCGCAGGTATGCGACTATGAACTTTCTTGAACATCATGCGAGCCTTGGCTATGGCTACCTCGTCCAAGTCGTCAATCGTAGCGTCTGGCACAATCTCAGCAGACCAGTCCTTTGCTGAATAGATTGGCTCTTCAAGAATAACAGCCATTCTTTCTTGGGTCAGTTCCACCAAAGAGTCTTCTATCCGCTGCCATGCCTTCTTGTGGGCAAG
>CAVAGT010000063.1:0-17679 GCA_963588155.1 Lachnospiraceae bacterium
TCCACGACCTGTGCCTGCCGAGAGAAAAGCGCCCACGAGGGATGGTTCGCCAATGGTAGCCGACAATCCCACTCGTCGGGGGTTGACTCCCGCCATGCGCGAGAGCCTCTCAAGGAGGCAGAGCATCTGGCCGCCACGGTCGCCACGCAGAAAGGAATGGATTTCATCGATGACCACAAAGCGGAGCTCACCAAAAAGGGACGGTATTTGGGAATGACGGTGCAGGAGCATTGCCTCAAGGCTCTCTGGCGTGATCTGGAGTATGCCCGACGGACGACGCAAGAGTTTCTTCTTCTGTTCCTGCGACACGTCGCCATGCCAATGCCACACGTCGATGTCGCACTCGCGGCAGATGTCGTTGAGACGCGTGAACTGGTCGTTGATAAGGGCCTTGAGCGGCGCTATGTAGAGACAGCCCACCGTGGCAGACGGATTCTCCTGCAAGAGCGTGATGATGGGGAAAAACGCCGCCTCAGTCTTGCCCGATGCCGTGGAAGCGGAAAGCAAGACGTTGGCATCGGAATTGAAGATGGCATCGCCGGCTGCCGCCTGGATGGCGCGGAGCTTGTTCCATCCCTCGGAATAGACGTAACGCTGGATGGCGAGAGAATAGCGGGAGAAAATGTTCATGGGCTAAATGGTGAACTCGGCAAACTGCCCACCGACATTATCCTTTCTCTCCTCCTCGGCGGGCTTGGCATAGCTGAACGCCTCGCTTTGGAGAAGGTCTTGAACGTTACTGCCAGGGGTTTGCATGACGATGTCGAGCAACTCGATGAAGTCGCGTATGACCTCACGGGGAGTGATGTTGTCGCTCGCTCCTATACGACCATACTCAACCTGTATGAAAGTGGTGAGGTCGGCATCGGTAAGCGTCCTCTCATAGCCATAGAGAGAGGCATGGATGTCGGCAAGTTTCTCGGCAAGCACGAACATCTCCTCGTTTGAGAGAGGCTGCAGGCGTAGCACCGGGCCGAGATAGTCTTGATGGCCCTGCGCCACGAACTTGCCCTCGGAAAGACGCGAGCGCAACGCCTCGTAGCTATAGATGCCACGATGACGGTCCTCGACACACTGGGGCGTGCCGCTCATGATGGTGCCTATAAACTGCGCCTTGCCTTGGAGCGCATCGTTGTACATAGTGAGGATTTTCTCATAGTTGTATTGCCGGGAAATGGCATTGGGTATCTTGTAGATATTTACAAGCTCGTCGATGAAAATCATAAGGCCCTGGTAACCTGCCTGACGAAAGAAAAAGGCCAAGAGCTTTAGATAGTCGTACCAGTCGTCATCGGAGATGATTACCGACACGCCAAGCTCCTGACGCGCCTCGGTCTTGGTGGAATACTCGCCACGAAACCATTTCAGCACCCTACCTTTGAGTTCATCGTCGCCTTCGGTGAATGCCCTGTAATAGAGGGTGAGCAACCGCGCAAAGTCGAAACCATGAACAAGCTCGTGCATCTGATGGACGATTGCCATGATGCGCTGCTCAACCAGTTGGGGAAACCTCGAATCGTCAAGACTGACGCCAGACGTGTCGGCAGTAGAGGTTTGGACAGAACTTATCCACCTGTCGAGAACCATTGCGAGGGCCCCTCCCTCTGGCTTCGACTTGACGCTCAGGTTTCTTATTAGCTCACGATAGGTGGCAAGGCCTTGCCCTTGGTTGCCATGGAGACGGCGCTCAGGCGACAAGTCGGCATCCACGACCACGAAACGACGATCCATGACATAGTTGCGGATGGTTTGGAGAAGGAACGACTTGCCACTACCATATTTTCCGACAATGAAACGGAACGAGGCGCCACCCTCGCCAACAATGTCAACATCGTGGAGCAACGCCTCTATCTCCTTGCGCCGCCCTACGGTGACGAAAGGCAAACCTATGCGCGGCACCACGCCCCCCTTGAGTGAGTTGATGACACTCTGGGCTATGCGCCGCGGAATCTTTATATTTGAATTACACATTATTATATATTATTCTTTCAATGTCCTCCCGATAATCCTCGATGAGCTGTATGCCGTCGCCATTGTCCTCTATCGCGATATCGCCAATCTTATCCATCATTTCATTGTTGATGTTCTCGACCATCACGCCCTCGGGCACATGAATAGAACGGAGATACTGACGCCAGTCGCCCCCCGTGAGCATGAGCCTGAGGAAGGCGTGCTCTTGGCTTTCGCCCTCATGGGGTGGTTGAGCGTGAGTTGTCTCAGCATCCTCTTGAAACAACCGGCTTGGGGTGTTATCCACTGGTAGCGTCGGCTCAATGGGAGCCGCCTCTTCCTCCTCAACGGTCATGCCATCGAGCAACTTGCCCTTTACGACATCGGCGTCGTTCCTGATACGGCCAAGCATGCCATAGTTGATCGACACCTTTCGCTTCTCAGCCTCTTCCTCAGCAAGCCTGCGCCTGTCCTCGGCAAGCCATGCCATGACCGCATCGTGTACTTGCTCACGATAAGGCAAGACGGCAGTCGAGGGTTTAAGGCGCGGCTTTATGTCTAGGGACTCGCGAAGCTGACTGTCAACCTCTCGAAGGATCGCACCAATGAGTTTGGCAAAAGACGCGCTGTTTCCAACATATTCGTCGCGCATCCACAATCCGCCACGGCAAAAATAACGATGAAACGGCGAAACTTCTATCTCCACGTTCCTGACGGGTGACGGGTCATAGAACAACGCATTGGAAAACATTGTGGCTGAACGCTTGACACGCTTTCCGGCGAAAAGGGTTCCAATGCGGTGATGAAAGTTTTTTTCCAAGACGGGGATAATATGTTTCATAACCGCGACCGTACAACTGACAAGGCGCGGCTCTTCTTTCTTGAATAGCACTCCCTTGCGTGGGTCATACTTACCAATGTCGCAAAACGTGGAGAACAGCGTTTGCTCGTCGACAGTGTCGAAAGAGGAAAGCATATTGACTATGTTGTCTTGCTCACGCTCAGCCTTAAAGAGTTCTGGGAAATGGCATGAGAGGTTATTGTAAACCGTATAATCGCGAAGCCACGGCATCAGGTATTTGCTCAACTTCGGCTCGGTCTTCCGGTAACCCTCGTTGATCTCGCACAATATCTCATAACCTTCTTCGGCGGTGTTGACCCCAACTTTCATCAGGGTCTCGTAAACATACACGAAGATATAACTCAATGACACGTCGGGAAACTTGCCCAAGCGAAGCTGACGACGGATGGCGAAATAGCTCCGCAACTGTGGTATCGACATGTCGCGGAACGACGGGAAGTAGCTCATGAAGCCAACGATGGGCGCGTCTTCCTCATAGTCGGCCATGAACAATGCCTGCTCATAAAACGCCTTCGCACCTGTGATTCGCCACGATTGCTCGCGTATCATCCGCAGAAGAGAACGCAAAGGCTCGCCTATGTTGGCATCACTTGCAGCTGTGCCGGAGAAATCATCGCGTCTCTCCGACTCTTCTGGAGCAAAGTAATCCCAACTGTGGATGCTGTCAAGACCATCAGGCAAATCGTTGTCGTCCACTTGGGAGAAGTCCAAGTCTTCGTCTGTATAAAAGCTATCCTCGTACATTATTATATTATACTACGCCGACAATGTCCATGACGCTCTTGCAACCGTGGCGCTCCAACCATGAGGCGATGCCATTCTTGATTTTCAAAGTGGCGGTTGGATCAATGAAGTTGGCGGTACCTATCTCTACCGCGGTGGCACCTGCCATGAAGAACTCGATGGCATCCTCTGCGGTCATTATACCACCAAGGCCAACCACCGGAATCTTTACGGCCCGGTAAACGTCGTGCACCATGCGAACGGCAACAGGTTTCACTGCGGGACCGCTGAGCCCACCGGTGCCGATAGACAGTTTGGAACAACGACGCTCTATGTCGATAGCCATACCCATAAGCGTGTTGATGAGCGAAACGGCATCAGCCCCCTCTGCTTCACATGCGCGAGCAATGTCTGAAATGTTGGTGACATTTGGTGAAAGTTTCACAATAAGTGTCTTGTGATATGCTTTTCTGACCGCCTTAACAACACTCGCGGCACCTTCGCATGTGACACCAAAAGCCATGCCTCCATCCTTTACATTGGGACAGGAAATGTTTAATTCGATAGCAGGAATCTTATCCAAAGAGTCAACTCGTGCGGCACATTCTGCATAGTTTTCTGGAGAGTTTCCGCTCACGTTTACAATGAAATTCGTGTCAATATCTTTAATCTTTGGATAGATGTTTTCACAGAAATAATCCACTCCTTTGTTTTGCAATCCTACACAATTAAGCATGCCAGAAGCAGTCTCTGCCATGCGTGGATAATCGTTTCCCTCACGCTTTTCAAGGGTTGTACCCTTTACTATGATACCGCCCAATTCCTCCAATGGCACCAGGTCTCGATACTCCAAACCATAGCCAAACGTTCCACTTGCCGTCAAAATAGGATTGCGAAGTGAAAAATTATTTATCTTTACATTTAAGTCTACCATATCGCGTAATTTATTTTTACATTTTAAGTATTCCTGACATCACCACAACAGCTTGTCGATATTGAACACCGGACCATCTTGACACACCCTGAGGTTGCCTTCCACTGTCTTCTCCACACAGCACAGGCACGCACCCAAGCCACAAGCCATCATGTTCTCAAGCGATGCCTCGCAGCTAATGCCATTTGCCTTCGCATACTTAGCCACGGCCTTCATCATTGGCTTCGGCCCGCAGGTCTGGATAAGATCGAATTTCTCGCGCTGTAAGATGGAATGGTTGGTGACAAAACCTTTTTCACCCTCCGACTCGTCTTCAGTGGTGATGTAAACAGGACCTATCTCTTTGAAAAAATCCAGCTCAAGCAAGTCCTTCGCCGATCTGGCACCCAAAAGAAAAGAAGGCTCAGCACCTTCTTGCTTCAACTTGTAACCTTGCCAAAGCAGAGGAGCCACACCTACGCCTCCTCCAACGAGCAACACTTTTTTATGAGGAAGTCGGGTAAAACCATTGCCAAGGGGCAAGAGACAATTAACAATGTCATTTTCGTGCAACTGACATAGGCGACGGGTTCCATCGCCTATGCCTGCAACCAGCAACCACAATTCATTGCGGTCATAATCCACATAATTGATTGAGATAGGACGACGGAGAAATGTGCTTGGGGAATTATCAATGCGCGTTTCCACAAACTGGCCTGGCATCATGTCGGGGAGAGCATTGTCGTGGGTCAACTTCAACAAGACATGATGGTCAGAAAGATGCGTCGCCGATACGACACGAAGGTCTAAACAATATTTTTTCATGGCTATAAATTAAGTGAGGGTATTCGTAATCACCTCTTCCTATATATAAGGTTTAACTTTACAACCACAAAGATAATTGTTTTATCCGTACGTGCCAAAAAAGGAAAGGGAAATTATTTTTTAGGAACAAAAGACTCCCAAGTTTGGTCATCATAAAAGACCCTTATCTCGGTTATTTTACGTTGATGATTGTTGATTATTTTGACAACCTTATTCTCATTACTTGAACTTCCCAAACCACTTTTATAGCCGCCCTGATCAAAAAGGGTAGAGGAATGAACTGGAGAGGCACCTATGGCTTGGGCAGCATTGTTTGAAGATGAGACATCTCCAGACAAGGAGGGAATTGATGTTGTGGCTGCCGCCTGTTGCCTATTAGCGGAAGCGTCGACATCTGACTGAGAAGATGTCTGCTCTTGATACATTGGACCTTTTCCATCAAAAAGCCATTCCATTGCAATATCTGGGAAACGGGTGTGAATGGCCTCATAATGTTTTAGGGTAGGTTGGGTCTTACCACGAAGGAGCAAACTCAGGGTTCCTTCGTTGATGCCTGTCTCGGTTGCAAACACTTTATTGTTCATGCGCTTGCTGTCCATTATCTCCTTGATTCTATCCTTCAGATTCTCGTTTTCCATGATTCAAGTGTATTTTGGGGCAATAATGCCTTTTCGCTTTATATTTGCAAAGTTAAATCAAATTTCTGAGAAAAACAACTTTATAAAGAATAATTTACAATACTCAACTTTATCTTTATAAACAATAATGGCCCAGATTTAGTTTTTGCAACCGCATATCTCTCTTTTAAATTTATAACTTTAAATAAATTGGGCATTTAAAGACTTAACCTATTAAAACACAGAAATTTAGTAAGTTGTTGGCTGTTATTGGAATATTATATCTTTACAATCGTAGCCTTTATAAGATATGCACTGTTTTTATATAAAATCATGCCGTTTAAATGGAATAAAAAGTCTAAATTTCTACAATTTAATTTGTAATATATTGATTATATGCTATTTACGTTTGTATACATCTGTTGCATATTTATTTCTTTATCTTTATAAAATCAAATCTTTAGATTTGTAATATCAACTAACCCATAAAAGCTTGGTTTTATATTTCAAAACAATGTTTTACTTAGCTAAATCCCAAAGTTGCTTTGATTTGGGTTTAGTTTTTCAAAGTTGCAATCACTAAACCGTAATAATCCTTAATAATAAATTTCCTGCTGACAAAACTTCTGATTTTTGCATGGCTCCATTTTTCACGACCAGTTAGTCAGGCGGCTGGAAATAATCGATTCTCAGAAGCTTTATTTCAAGCTAACTCACGTATTCTCACCGATTTAGGCCTAAAAAAAGCGTCCATTAGGACGCTCAAAATAGAATAAAACTAGCCTAAAAAGAGGGCTTTTCAGTGCAATATAAAGAAGATTAGCTCCTTCATGAGGTCGCCAACAGGGGTTGAAGGATTATCCAAGCCCTTACTTTTAGCGTCAATCTCTCTCAATTTCTGAAGAATCTGCAAAGTCTTTCTTCCTGTGTAATTTTTCATACCCACGAGATAGTCTTTTATGCCCCAGGCATTCTTCATGTCGAGGTAAGCCGCCAAAGCGTTTTGATCTTTATTATTGGGCGCATAATAAACGAGCATCAAGTTTTGGAAGTAAGCAAACAGGAGAGGCAGAAATGAGAACAGGGAACCAGCCTTCGGATTATTGTCAAAATATTTGATTATCATATTTGCCTTTAACACATTGCGGTTTACTATCGCGTCACGAAGTTCAAAGGAATTGAAATCCTTACTTACGCCAATGTTCCTCTCAACCATTTCTGGCGTAACTCTACTTTCACCCGACGGCAAAGAGATAACCAATTTGTCAAGCTCCGAATAAAGACGATTAAGGTCCGCACCAATATTGTCGGCAATCATCGCGGCGCTCTTGTCGTCAATGCTAAATTTCTTCGTCTGGAGGTAAGAACGTATATGACCAGGCAATTGCCACTCGCGCAACTTCTTGCTTTCAAACACCACCCCATTCTTCTCCACAGCCGAGACAAACTTAGACCGCCTGTTCATAACCCCATTTTTATAGCAAACCACAAGTATGGTCTTCGGCTGCGGATTTTGCGCATAGCGCTCAAGCTTGTCCAGAGAGCGCAACCCTTGAGCCTCTTTGACGATAATCACCTTTTTCGGAGCCATCATGGGGAACTGCATGGCAAGGTCGGCAATCTGAGAACCAGACACGTCTGCCCCAAACACCACCGTCTGGTCAAAGGCCTGTTGGTCGGCCGGCAAAGCATGAGACTGTATGTAGTTGCTGATTTGATCTATATAATAAGACTCGTCACCCATCAATATATATATAGGTGCGAAGACATTATCTTTAAGGTCACGCATGATGCCATCGAAAGTTGGCGCCGTTTTTTTCTCTGCCATAGGCTTTTACTATTCAGATTATTTATTATCTTTGCAAAGTTAATAAAATGATTCGACTAAACCTTCCTTCGTTTGACATAAAAACACGCGTCACAGATGGTCGCAGCCAGGTGCTCGACCCTCTACGCAGACGTTGGGTAGCCTTGACACCTGAGGAATGGGTGCGCCAGCATTTCATCCATTGGCTAACCAACGCGCTTGGTTATCCCCAAGCCTTACTCGCAAACGAAGTCCAGCTACGCATAGGGTCAAAAACGTTGCGCGCCGACAGCGTACTCTACGACCGGGAGCTTCATCCAAAGATGATTATCGAATACAAAGCGCCCACCATACCCATCACCCAACAAGTCTTCAACCAGATCATGGCATACAATCTACAGTTGCGTGCCCCCTACCTCGTAGTTTCAAACGGCATTAACCACTATTGTTGCAAGCTGGATAAAGTTGGTAAAAAATATTTATTCTTACGAGCAATGCCTCGTTATGAAGAAATTTGACAAATAAGCATAGTTTTTATTAGCGCCGAGTAACTTTGTTTTCCATTTCTTTTCCGACTACACAATTAATTCGTATCTTTGCAATGCGAATGCATGATTGATGTTTTGCACGCAATAATGCAAATACACAACAATACAATCTAGCAATAGATGCTGATTGTACGCAATAACGCAATGCTACAAGTTAAATTGTACGCAATAAAACAATACAACAATACCATTTGCACGCAATTAAAATTTAACGATTGTGCGCAATGGTACAAGTTAAATTGTACGCAAATATACAAGCCAAATTGCACGCAAACATACAGTCGGCACCAAACCATTGCGCACAATTCCGCAACTCGCATTGCGCGCAACAACACAGCAGTTATTGCGTGCAATTCGCCAAACAAGATTGCACGCAAACATGTAAATATAATTGCACGCAAACGAACATTCAAGCAATAGCACTATTGCGCAAACGTATGAAAGACAGACAATAATATAAGAAACAAGTATAATGGAAGTTCAATCAACAATTCACCAGCTGTCAGACGTAGTCTCAGTTACCAACTTCAAGGGCGGTGTAGGAAAGACCACCACGGTACAGACCCTTGCCGCATGCTTACACAAGCTTCATCCTCAAAAGAGAGTGATCGTGATAGACCTTGACCCACAATGCAATCTCTCTTTTCTTCTCGGATGGAACGATCTAAGAAAGACCCTGCCCGAATACGCACGCATGACCATATATGATGCCATGACAAAGGTGGCAAAAATCCCTGTGTACACATCACCGGAAGGCATCTATTATGTACCAGGCTCGTCAGAGATGCAGAACATCGACGTTTCGCTCTTTGGCCAAAACATTCCACGCCTTGTGCTTGCAAAGTGCGTGATGCAAGGGTATTATAATTTGACAAACGGAGCCATCGACGAGAAGAACGCCACGGGCAATGTCTTCACCGACTTCGACTACATGCTCATCGACTGCCCTCCATCACTCTCACAAAGCACGTGCAACGCCATGGCTATGGCAACAACGATGCTTGTTCCCATCCAGATGGAAGGTCTCAGCGTGACGGGTGTCGGAAGCATTCTTGAGCAGGCAAAACAAATAAAGAAAGAGCTCAACCCGAATCTTGCCAACATGCTTCTCCTGCCTACGATGGTCAACAGCCAGCTTGTAATCACGAATGAGCTGCAAGACTTCCTTGAGAACAATTTCGACGACTCCCTCATCCCCACCCCAATCCATCGTTCGGTGAAAGTGGCGGAGGCTCAAACACGTATGACCAACGTCATCGACTATGCTCCGTCATGCCGCGCAGCAGAGGATTACATGAAGGTGGCAAAGACGATTTTCGGAGAGGAATAATCGTTCGTCCATACCAAGACCGCCCCACTCCACAATTTTACAAACATCAAGAAAACAAGAGAATGAAGATAACAAGAAACAAGAGCAGCTTGCAAGACCAATTGGCGAAGATGTTGCAAGCCGGCAAAGAAAACGTAGACAATTCTACTGATAATGAGAGTGTTGAGCAATCGTTGCAAACTGCACCATTGCACGCAAACACACAAGCAAGTACCGCTCGCATTGAGCCTGAATACACCCAAGAAAAGGACGAAACGCCAATAGCGCAACAGCAAGTGCCTCAACAGGTTACCTCAGAGGATCTCCCGCAGGAGGAAGATGCGCCAGAAGCAGAAGCGGCAGTGCCAAGGAGCTACCGTCCAAGAACCGCGCCAGCTCGTCCACGCTCAAGAAAGGCGGAGGAGGCACCACGCCTCAACGCGTCACAACGCCATGAGGTTCCAGACCGCAATGCCAAGTTCGCTGGCGAGCCAATAAAGAGCGTCGGATGCCGAATGCCACAATCGCTTTACGCCAGAATGCTTCAATACAAAGCCCTCAACGACACGCAACTCAATCGCATCACGCTCAACGACATCATCATTGAGGCCGTAGACAAGTATCTCAGCAAGATAAAGTGATTCATCTACACACAAGGTAGGGAAACAAAGGCTGTGAGCCCCAACAACCCTACTTCCCACAAGAGAGAGATATGAACATAGGCCGAACACACTCAAAAAAGAGCAGATTCGAAGCAATATACACCACACACTACGTGCGGTTGTATTACTTTGCCTTGCACATCATCGACAACGACGATGCGTGCAAGGACTTGCTCAGCGACGTGTTTGCCAACCTGTGGAATCACCTCGACGAGGTAGACGACAGCAACATTAAGTCATATCTCTTTTCAGCCGTACACAACCATGCCGTCGACCTCATGCGGCGCGAAATGCGGCAAACGCTATACAACGAGGAATATCTGCGCGAGGCGGAACTCTACTACTCCGAGATGCCCGACAACAGCGACACCGACCGCCTCGTAGCGCAGATGTTCGCCCAGCTCTCCCCTCCCACCGATCAGATACTGCGCATGTGCTATCTGCAGCGGATGAAATATGCCGAAGTGGCAGAGGCGTTACAGATCAGCACGAGCACGGTGAAGAAACACGTCTCGAAAGCATTAAAAATCTTAAGAGAACTTTATAAAGACAAAAAGGATACCCGATTTTCGTAATCGCACGTCTATATATAAAGGTAATAGCAAAACCAAAGACAGATGAACCACGACACACCATCCAGCGAAGACTTCACGAGAGAAGAGATTGCCCTGCGCAGTTGTCTGCTCCGCCAGGCCCATCCCGCCCCCGATGTGGAAGGAGAGCTTGAAGCCTTCATGCAGCGACCCGACATCCATGCGCGCCACCGCCGTCTCACAGTAGCCCTGCGCGTCGTGACCGCCGTGGCCGCCGTGGCCCTGCTGTGCATCTGTCTGCGCCCTTTGTTACATAGCAACCATCTCCACGTGGCTGAAGGAGCCGTCGTGGCCTACGAGGCAAGCGACGCCACCGTCGACCGCCAGATTACATTGCAACAAGACGACGAGACACCGCAGGCCGTAAGTGCCACACAACTAAAGCATGTCTCCACCTCAACGGCAACACAACGCTATACCATCGCCACGCCACAAGGTGCCATCGCCGAGGTGACCCTTGCCGACGGCACCACCGTGTGGCTCAATGCCGGCAGTCGACTCACCTATCCAGCACAGTTCGGCGGACACACGCGCGATGTTATGCTACAGGGCGAAGCCTACTTCAAGGTGGCTCACGATGCCAGGCATCCCTTCCTCGTGAAGGCAGGCAACGTGACCACCCGCGTGCTCGGCACGGAGTTCAACGTGCGGGCCTACTCCCCTACCGACACCCACGTCACCCTTCTCGAAGGCAGCGTCGAGGTGACCCACGAGCACGACATCAAGCGAATCGCTCCTGGGGAAGACGCCAGCATCGGCAAGCAAGGCATCATCGTGAGCGAGACCGACACCGAGCGTTTCACGGCATGGAAAGAGGGCGACTTCTATTTCGACAACGAGACGCTTCTCACCGTCGCACAAGAGATAGGCCGCTGGTACAACGTGAGTGTGGTGTTCAACTCACCCGAAAAGATGCACACTCGCATCTTCTTCGCCGCCCCCAAGAGCAGTGACATCAACGACATCGTAGACCTGCTCCACAGCATGGGCAAAGCCCAAGTGGAATACGACGGTCACCAAATCACCATAGAATAACCGAGACTGAGAGCATATGCCACAGATGGTATATGCTCTTTTTTTTAGTACTTTACGACGCTAGTGGGTAAAGCGTCCGCGCGAAGTACTCGCCAGCGTCATCTTCAATCTATAACTTGCGGCGTGCGCAATCGGCGAAGCCGACCCCAAACAATCTTTTTGCAACTTTTTTTGCACTTTTTTATGAAAACCGTGCCCGATTTCAGTTTTCGTTCGTCTCACTATGAAAACAATGCTCAGAAAAAGCTTGTACGTATCACATTAATCTATATACACACATGAGAAAAATCACATTTATCCTCAGTTTTCTGACAGCATTCTGCTGCACAAGCAACACAATGGCTTCAAAGCCATCAAAATCACCCAGCAAACAAGTGCAGACATCACAAAACATAGGGACCTGGGAAGACACATTCGACAACACCCGAGTTACATTAGTATACGAGGACGGCACTGCTTTGACCGGGCTATACAGTTTCACCGTCACATACTATGATACGACGATGAAAGCTATCGAATACCACTATAAAGGCAGGCATTCTGTGTTTGATACTGTAACACAGAAGCATGGAAAAATCAAGCAAGAGAATGCATCTGAGGATGCTTTAGCAAAACTCAAAGCAAAATTCCTTGGCCAGATAAAAGATCTGGCCGACGTTTCCGTCCTACTGGTGAAATAAGCCATGAAACTATTATTCATCTTTTGTGCATTTGTCTGTATCTTGCCATGCTATGCACAGCCTTCACAAAAGCCAGCCTGCCTTACAGTTAGCTACACAGAGCTCGCACGTCCTTACGAAGAATGTTCATATCCGTCAGATTGCAGAATGCAGTTGAATATCTTGGGAAATAAGTCTGTGTATGGAATGTCTCACGATGACAAAGACTGCAACCCAAATACTTCACCCCGATATTTCAAAAATTGCCCCATCGAAGGAGACCTAACCTTCACAGGCGAATTATGCATACCAGTCACATATACAGAGCCTTTACCCCAAATGGACTGGGGTCTAGAGGAAGGCGACACCACCATATGCGACTACAAGTGCCAAAAAGCACGCACAACATTTCGGGGACGCACTTGGACTGCATGGTATACTATAGACATTGCTATAAGCGACGGTCCATGGAAATTGTGCGGACTGCCGGGATTGATACTAAAGGCGGAAGACAGCAAAGGCGATTTTTCCTTTTCGGCTTATAAAATAAAGAAAGGACAAGAAAAGGACATCAAATGTGAAAAGACGGGATTCATGAAAATCACTGCACGGCAAATGGCAAAAGACTTAACAGAATATTACAAGGATGCAAATGCTTACTACGAGGCTGTGACAGGAAGGAAAACAAATGTATATATCGAAGGGGTTGAATACAAACAACCATCCCGCACAGCCTGCCTACTGGAATATTTCGACAAAGAATAATACATAAATTTTCGCAAGCGACATTGTGCCCGTATATAGCAATATGTAAATTTGCATTTTCCTCACAAACTACGTCCAATAATGAAGAGAGAGATAACCACACTTCTCGCCCTACTCGCCTTCATCGGCATGGCCGCACAGACCTACAGTGGAAAACTCACCGATGCTGCCGGTAAGCCCCTGGTGTCGGCATCGGTTCTCCTCGTCAATGCCGCGGGCAGCAACATTCAATTCACAAAGACCGACAAGCAGGGCTATTTCTCCATCACCGTACCAGAAGGGAAAAAGGCTACACACATCGTCTTCGTATGCCTAGGTTATGAACGGCAGGACATCGCCGCCGACAAATTCGGGCAAAACGGGCAAATCTTCAAAATGAAGGAACAGGTGCAGGAAATAAGAGAGGTGGAAGTGAAACCAGAGACTTTCCACGTCAAGGGCGACACCATCTCCTATTCTGTAATTGGACTGCGCGAAAAGCAAGACCGCACCATCGAGGATGTCATCTCCCGTGTGCCTGGCATCCGCGTGACCACCAGCGGCACCATCCTGTATCGCGACAAAGCCATCAACAAATTCTATGTCGACGGCAAAGACATGGCAGGAGACAACTACGCCATGGTGAGCCGCAACCTGTCGGCCGACAAGGTAGACAGCGTACAAGTGCTGGAAAACCACCAGCCTGTCAACGCCCTTCGCGGAAAGACATTCAGCGACGCTGCCGCCCTCAACCTCGTGCTCAAGGATGGGGTGAAAATGCACTGGACGGGCACAGCCGAACTGGGCACGGGCTCGGCACTGCAAAAGCCGTGGGCATGGAACCGCAAGGTGAGACTCGTGGAGATGTATTTGGGCAACAAAATGCAGAGCGTCTCCATGTACAAACACAACAATGTGGCAGAAGACATGACGAGCGAGGTGAACAATCAAACGCATACCATCGACAATGAGATTGGCGACCTCAGTGCCATCTGCCCCGTGGGCACGGGACGCTACGGATTCAACAACAGCCATTTGCTGGCCACTAACTGGTATACCAAAATTGGAAACAACGCCAGCCTGCGCATGCAAGGCTCCTACTTCTACGACAAATCCACACGCCACAATTATGCCGAACGCACCTATTTCGACATTGGCAACGGACAGACCATGACCGAGGAACGCAATGCCTACGGATATACCAGCCAATTGTCTGCCACCATCAGCTACAACTACAACGCCAAACACACCTTCGTATCCAACACTCTGACCGGACATATAGCACTGGACCACTCCGATGCCCACACCGTACTCAACGGCTCCGACAAATACGAGAAGGTGAAGCCACACAAACGCAGCATCAGCGATGAGGTGTCGGTAATCATATCGCCCAACAACGGGTCGCACGACATCCACAGCTGCGTGCAGTATGCCTATCTGCCAGGCATGCTACGCCTTTACAACGGTACCGACGAAACGCTCAACATGAAGTCGCTGCAATGGAACACCAGGTACGACTACTACCAAAAAGTGTCACGACTCCTGCAACTGGGCATGACGGCCAACTACAATATGGCCCGCAAAAGCAAATTCGTCGCCTACAACGACACCATGTCGACAGTGAGATACAATGAAGACAAGGTGATGATGTCACCATACATCACCATCGGCGACACGCAGAGCTCTTCGCTCACCCTCGACATCGATGCCTCGTGGCTCTCGCGCCATCTTGGCAACGACATCGACTGTCGGTGGATCTTGGAACCCTGTGTCAACTTATTGTGGAAAATGACGGGGCTGTGGAGCCTACACGCCAACTATCGTCACACGTTCTCGCCATCCGGATTCGAAGAGAACAACCTGCGCATCTACACCTCCTACAACAATGCCACTTCAGGCACTGGAAAAAACAACCACTCGGCAGGCGACAATGCCGACATTCAACTTTCATTCCAGGAGCCAGGCTTCGGATGGGGCACCAGCATCGGCTACACCTTCAACACGAGCCGCTATAACACGCTCTATGAGAGCACTCTCAACGAAGGAGTGTACATCCGAGAGAGCATGGACGAGGAGAATACATCTGTGAGCAACCGTCTGCGAATCAATGTCTCACGCTCCTTCTGCCATCCGCGCACCCGCATCGCCATCGGCAACGACTATTCATGGAGCCACTACGACATTCTGCTCAACCAAGTGAAGACACGCAGCATGATGCGCAACTGCAATGCCTTTGTGATGCTGAAGATGCGCCCATGCAAGATATTCAACTTCGACGAACGCTCCACGTTCGCCCTCTCGCGACAGGAATCCGCAGGAAGAAAAACGTCTACACGCAACTTCTTCCACACGCTCAATCTCTATCTCGTGCCGGGCAATTGGCAGTTGGCCATGAAAAGCGAATGCCGCCACTCACCCGACGGATCAGAGAAATTCAGTTTCTACTCCACGATGAAACTCTCCTATAAGACCCAGCACTACGAGCTGGCCATCAACTGCGACAACCTTTGGGGCACGAACAAACGCGAATACCGATCCATCACCACCCTAGGCACCAGTTATTCCGTCACCGAACTACGTCCGCGCGAAGTACTCGCCAGCGTCATCTTCAATCTATAACTTGCGGCGTGCGCAATCGGCGAAGCCGACCCCAAACAATCTTTTTGCAACTTTTTTTGCACTTTTTTATGAAAACCGTGCCCGATTTCAGTTTTCGTTCGTCTCACTGTATATCCAAGAGAGAAAAAAATAGGTTTGTATATCTAAGAGAGAGAAAAAGAATAACTTTAAGTAAACAGGATGTCACTTTTTATGAAGAGAGAGAACAGAAGAACCATCCTTGCTTTGCTGCTGCTCACGATGTTCACCCTGAGCATACAAGCACAAGACCTAAGCAAGAAGATGAACGCAACGTTCAAGAACACGCCTCTGTCGGAAGTGTTGAAAACCATCGGCAAGAAGACAGGTGTGAGAGTGGAATTTGCCTACGACGACGTGAACGGCTACAAAGTGAGCACGCAACTCACCGGGGTGAATGCCGAAACGGCCGTAAAAACCGTCATCAATGGACATCCCCTCACCTACAAGGTGGTGGGAGGCAAGTTTATCATCGTCTCGCGCAGGGCCTCGGCCACTCGCACCAACACAATAGTGATGGAACACGCTGACGACAACAACACCAACAACGACCATGACAACGATGCCGTCACCGTCAAAGGCACGGTGCTCGACGATGCCGGCAACCCCGTGATAGGCGCATGGGTGTCTATGGAGGGCAAGCGCGGCGGCGCCATGTCCGATGTCAACGGACGCTTCTCGCTCGACGTTCCCGACAGCTTTTCGGGCTACCTCACCTTCAGCTACATCGGCATGAAGAAAGAGCGCATACGCGTGAACAAAGGCCACGGCAAGCAGATGCGCGTGGTGCTCCACGAAGACGCAGCCACACTCGACGATGTCGTAGTGACGGGTTATCAGGTGCTCGACAAGCGAAGCCTCACATCCGCCGTCACCTCCGTCAAGATGAAAGACCTGGAACGTGCCGACATGAGCAGCCTCGACCAGATGCTCGAGGGCAAGATTCCCGACCTTCTCGTCACCAACAACTCTGCAGAGGTGGGCGTGTCTCCGAAGATCCGCATCCGTGGCACGTCAACCCTCATCGGTAACCGAGAACCCCTCTGGGTGGTCGACGGCATCATCGTGCAAGACCCCGTCAACATAGCCGCCGAGGAACTCAACGATCCCGACTACGTGAACCGCATCGGCAACGCCATCTCCGGCATCAACCCGCAAGACATCGAGCGCATCGACGTGCTGAAGGATGCCGCCGCCACGGCCATCTACGGCACCAAGGCCGCCAACGGTGTCATCGTGGTGACCACGAAGCGCGGTTTCGAGGGCAAGCCGCAGGTCAACTACTCTGCCAACGTTACCTACAAGCGCCGCCCACGCTATTCCGACCACTCTGTCAACGTGATGAGCTCGAAGGAGCGCATACAGCTCTCGCGCGAACTGGCTGCCTCGCACTATCATTGGGACAGCGACGTGACGCTCGTGGGATACGAGCAGGCACTCTACTCGCTCTACAACAAGGACATCACCTACAACGAGTTTGTCAACCAGGTGTCTGAAATGGAAAGCCAAAACACCGACTGGTTCGACCTGCTCTGCCGCGACAGCTGGTCCACGCAGCACACCGCCAGCGTGAGCGGCGGCAGCAAGCGTTCGCGCTACTATGCCTCGCTCGGCGTCAACCAAGACAACGACGTGATCAAGGTCAACAGCAACAAACGCTACACGGCCTCGATGAACATCGACAACACGTTCGGCAAGTTGCTCACCGCCTCTTTCTCGTTCAACGGTTACCACTACGCTCGCGACTACTACCAAGACAACCTCAACCCTCTCGATTATGCCTACACCGCCTCGC
>CAVAGT010000064.1:0-17679 GCA_963588155.1 Lachnospiraceae bacterium
GGATAGTTGTCCTGAGGGTCGTTGGTCATAAATTCGCGTCCCTCAGCCTTTGCCTTCTCCACGAAGAGTGGGTCAACAGGGCCAGGCAGAGTGCCCGCCTTGCCGAGGATCATGTCCCAGATGGTGTCGGCAATCATCGACCAGCGCTCGCGTCCCTTCTCCATCTGCAGCACGTTCATGAGTGCAAGGTTCTTGGTATACTGTGAGAAAGGAGTCACCAGTGGAGGGAATCCCACCTTTGGCCATACGTAGGCCACCTCGTCGAAGAGCTTCACGAGAAGCTGGTCTATGGTCAGCTCGGGCTGGTTGTGCTTCACCTTCCACTTGTTGAGTGACAGGAGGTTCTCCTCGAGGTCGGTCATCAGCGAACCCATCATGCCGCCGGGCAGACCAGGTTTGATGAGCAGCGAGTTGTCGAGTCGGTTGAGCGACGGGCAGTAGTAGCCGAGGAATCCGTCGAGCATGGCCTGCACCTTGGAGCGCACCTCCATGTAAGCCTCCATGTTGATGTCCTTCACCTTGAATCCTGCGTCCTTCAGCATCTCCTGCACAGCCATGATGTCAGCGTGACCCGTACCCCAAGAGAGCGGAGCTATGGCAGTGTCGATATAGTCGCAACCGTTTTGGCACACCTCGAGGATAGAAGCCATCGAGAAACCAGGACCTGCGTGAGAGTGATACTGCACGAGGATGTCGTTCTTGTAAGCCTTGATGCCCTTCACAATCTTGCCCAATGAAACCGGGCGACCGATACCTGCCATATCCTTCAGGCAAATCTCGTCGGCACCTGCGTCGATAAATTTCTTTGCCAGGTCAACATAGTATTCCACGGTGTGGATAGGGGAGTGGGTGATACACAGCGAAGCCTGTGCTATCATGCCAGCCTCCTTGGCATACTGTATCGAGGGGATTACATTGCGGGGGTCATTGAGTCCGCAGAATATGCGGGTGATGTCTGTGCCTTGTGCCTTCTTCACCTTATAGAAGAGTTTGCGCAAGTCCTTAGGACACGGGCTCATTCTCAGTCCGTTGAGCGCACGGTCGAGCATGTGGGTCTGTATGCCAGCCTCATGGAAAGGCTTTGTCCATTCGCGCACCGAGCGGTTGGGATTCTCGCCATAGAGCAGGTTGACCTGCTCGAAACCGCCGCCGTTGGTTTCCACACGGTCAAAACATCCCATCTTGATGATAGACGGAGCCACGTCGACAAGCTGGTCTACACGAGGCTGATACTTGCCTGCGCTCTGCCACATGTCGCGGAACACAAGACTGAATTTTATTTCTTTTGCCATTTGCTTGGTTTATTGTATTTTCTCTACACTTGTTACCTTTCCTTCTCCACCAGTTATCTGCCTTACCGCATCCGCGATCACGCTCATCGTCAACGCGTCTACTGCCGTGGCAGCCGCCGGTACCTTTTTGGGTGCGACAACCTCTGGTGCCACCTTGTTGACAACGGATATAAGTCCCTGGATTATCAATATAATAAGGAACATAATGACAAAAACTGTCAACATACCGATAAGCATAAGAGTTAGTCCTAATGCCATGTTCATATTACTTAAAACTTTGTTTAGCTATTAATTCACTACAAAATTACTCAAAAGATATTGTCCGTTTTGTCCTTAGCTTATGAAAAATAAGTTAAATTAACGCTACAGTATCAAATCGTAATAAAAGCACCCCAAGGCGCATAACGTGGATTTGCGGCTGGGCAACGAGCGAGGAGGACATACTCAGGCTGGAAGAGGCTTTGAAATAAAAGGAACTTCCCGCGGAGGTTTTTGAATTTCCTCCTCGACACAGAGCATAATCCAGTTATTCTTGCTACTTTTGCACCTGATTTAGAGAAGAAGGAATAACATAAAGATGAAAGAGCTTGTACCTAACGGCGGCATACCGCGAAACATTCTTTTCGCCATGGCAGTCATCGGCGGACTTACCGTCGCTAACCTGTATTACAACCAACCGCTGCTCGAAGCCATGCGCCAGACGCTGGGCGGCACTGAGTTGCAGGCAAACCTCATCACGTTTATCACCCAGCTGGGTTATGCCTCGGGACTGATTCTCATCGTGCCCCTCGCCGACAAGGTGTCGCGTCGCAAGATTGTCGCGGTCAACATCAGTGTGGCGGTGGCGTGCTGCATCGCCATCGCCTTGAGCCAGAGTTTGTGGCTCGTGTGGGGTGCGTCGCTCGTGCTGGGCTGCAACAGCGTGGTGCCACAGATGTTCGTGCCCGTGGCGAGCCATTTCTCCAAGCCGGAGAACAAGTCGCGCAACATGGGCATAGTGCTCACCGGACTCCTGAGCGGCGTGCTCGGCGCACGCGTGCTGAGCGGATACGTGGGCGAATGGCTCGGATGGAGGGCGATGTTTGGCATCGCCGCCGTCATCATGGCGGCAAGTCTCATTGTCATGCTGCGCACGCTGCCCATGATGCCGTCCTCTTTTCATGGGTCGTATGGCAAGCTGATGAAGTCTATAGTCGGCATCTACCGCGACATTCCCACCATACGCGTCTATGCCCTGCGTGGCGGACTGAGTTTCGGCAGCATGATGGCCATTTGGTCGTGCATGGCGTTCCATCTCACGGGCGCGCCTTTCCATGCCGGAAGCGATGCCGTGGGGCTGCTCGGTCTCTGCGGACTGGTAGGCGCCACTGCGGCAAGCGGCATAGGCAAGTACATTCCCCGTTTCGGCATAGAGCGTTTCTGTCTGGCAGGAGCGCTGTTGCAGTTCACGGCGTGGGCCGTGGCTTATTTCTTCTCCGACACATACCTGGGGCTCATCGTAGCTATCATCCTCGTCGATGTGGGCGCGCAGTGTTATCAGTTGAGCAACCAGAGCGGTTGCCTCTCGCTCGTGCCCGAGGCGACGAACCGCGCCAACACCATCTTCATGAGCCACCTCTTTGCCGGAGGCAGCCTCGGCACGCTATGTGCCGGTGTGGCATGGAACAGTGGCGGCTGGGGAGCGGTGTGTCTCGTGGGCTTCTGCTTCGCCCTTGCCGTGTCGGTGGTGAACTTGTTGTTTCACCTCTCGCGTCGCGCATAGGGGCACAGGCGCAATGTCATTCAGCAAACCACAGGCACTATAAACGGCATGGGAAAATACCCAATCGGCTTTCCACTGAAAAGGCAATGCCTTTTCAGTGGAAAGCCGACTTCATTCTAGTGCAATGCCGATGACTTTTCACTGTAAAGCCGAAGGCATGGTTCGCGGCTTGGAATCATGCCCCCTCTTTTTTATGTTGGCAGGTGGTTTCCGCTTGGTCGCTATTTTTTGGAAACCTTTGACAGCCAGTGCTTAAATTCGTTTTCGTAGCCGTTGAACACATTGATGTCGGTGTGCCCGGCAATGCCTCTCACCTTGCCGTCGGGCGCGAGTTGCCAAATCCATAGTTTTATGTCGGGCTTGTAATCGCCATAGCGGGCTATCCAAACGGGATAGTCGCGCTTAATGTCGGGCGCGGCATCGAGCCAACGGTTCACGAAGGTCTGGCTGACGTAGAGAATGGGGCGCATGCCAGTCTTTTTCTCTACTATTTGCAACCAAATCCTCACTCGGCTCCACATCTGTCTGGCACCCCCCATCTTCTTCACTTGCGACGGCAGGGGCTCAAGGTCGAGCACGGGAGGCAAGTCGCCCTTTTTGAAATGGCTGTGAGACAGGAAATGCCATGCCTGCCGCGAACCTGAGGTGAGATGGGTAAAATAATGGTATGTGCCGACAGGGTAGCCTCGCTTGCGGGCGGCGGCGTAGTCGGCGTTGTAGTAAGGATTGAGCAGCGACGCTCCCTCTGTCGACTTTATGAAGATGAACGACACCTTGAAGTCGATGTTCTTGCTCACGTTCTTTCTCGACAACGAGCCGAGATGAGTTATCCGCAGGCGGTCCCAATCGATGGTGTGAACCTTTTTGCCGTGTATGTGCTGGTATTTTGACAAGTCGATGCCGTAGACGCGCTCGGAGGTGTAGTTGAGGCGTTCGCCCTTGTACACGTCGTGAGCCCATTCGCCGACGCGGAAGTGTCGGTGTTGCGACGAGAACCCGAACCCCGTGCGCTTGCCCTCTTTCCATTGTCCTTCATAATAGGTGTTGAGGCTGTCGGTGAACTTGCCATAGCCGTTGGCGCGAAACAGGCTGTCCATCTCGCCCACGTAGGTGCCCGTGGAGTCGCGGCGAGTTGCCGTGACGAGCGTGTCGTGGTCCCAAACGCCATCGATGAGCCTGCCGTCGTGGTCGCTCGCGGTGCCGCGTCCTTGCCTCATGCCATTGTGCCACATGCCGCTGTAAACGGTGCTGTCGCCTTGGTAGAGCACGCCAAGACCCTCGCGCTTGCCGCTATGCGTTTGCCCACGGTAAACGGTGTCGCCATCGTTGATGGTTTTTATCTCATTGGTGCTTATGGTGCAAGAGGCAAGGGCGATTGTTGCCAACGCATTGAGCGACACGAGCTTCAAGAGCCATGCTTCGTGTTTCTGCATCCACGTTCTCATTGCATCACCTCCTTTCCGTGTATTATGCCGATGAAGCGTCCGTGCTGCGTGAACACGGGCGCGCCATCCGTGGCGAACAATTCGGGAATGTCGTGCTCATGACCTTGCCAGTAGTTGCCAGTTATGATGATGGAGTGGTAGGGTGCCTTCCGTTCTGTGCGGATTATCTTCACAGTCAATATCTTGCGGTGCCGGGCAGCTCCCCAAGGCACGTTGCGCACGGCATACACGCCCCACGGCTTGATTGACCTCAGCGTGTGAAGGATGAGGGGTGCCGCCTCATGGGTGAGCTGGCTCACCACAGGCTCGCATGCCACGCTGTGCAGCTCGTTGTTGCCGTCATACCAACTCACGTGATAGTTGCCCTTCAACATGAAGCGCATTTTTTTCTTGGCTTTCCCCGTTTTCTTTCCGGTGCTGTCGGTAGCGCATGTTTTCTTTAGCACGTCGAGCCGAAGTTTCAAGGAGTCGGTCATCTTGCCTTGTCGGGCAGCGTAGGCTGCTATTTGAGAGTAGCCCTCGTCCATGACACCATGAGATCGCAGGTAGTATGCCAGCTCCTCGCGCTCGGTTTCCTTGCGCTGGAGCAGGTTGGAGATGGAGTCGCAAATGGCGGATATGTCTATGGGTTTCACTTTAGATGTCGGGCCCACGGTCAGCACCCTGCCATCGCAACTCGGCCACCACCAGTGCTTGTTGATCCACACGCCTTCCTGCCGCACGGAGTCGGTCAGCAGTTCAACAGTGTCTTTGCCGCTGACAAGGCACACGCTGACGCGACCGCAGACCAAGCATGCCGACCGGCGCACCTTGCCCTCGGAGGCGGGAAAAGCGCGCAACACGAGCCAAACCAATCCCGCTATAAGCAGGAAGACTGCAACGGCGGCAATCTTGAGTTTAGATAACCTAAGGCGCATTATATATTGTGTTGATTTTGCTGCAAAATTACAAATTCTTTGCTTACCTTTGTCTTGCGAAATGAACTTTTTTTAAAGCAATGAAACCCATAGATAAAGACATTCTCCGTCTTGCCCTCCCGTCGATAGTCAGCAACATCACGGTGCCTTTGCTTGGCTTGGTAGACCTCGCCATTGCGGGGCATATAGGTCCGGCACGCTACATTGCCGCCATCTCCGTGGGGTCGATGATTTTCAATGTCATCTATTGGCTCATGGGCTTCCTGCGCATGGGCACGAGCGGCATGACGGGACAAGCCTTTGGCGCGTGCGACGCCCGAGGGGTAAGGTTGCTCTTGCGCCGGTCGCTGTCGTTGTCGCTTGTCATAGCCGCGGCATTCCTGATTTTGCAATGGCCTCTTCGCGAGGTGTCGCTTGCCTTGATTCATCCGTCTGCCGACGTGTGGTCGCTTGCCACCGCTTACTTCAACATCGTCATCTGGGGCGCGCCTGCCATGCTGTCGCTTTATAGCCTCAACGGTTGGTATATCGGCATGCAAGACACGCGCGTGCCGATGTTTGTCGCGATATTCCAAAACATAGTCAATATCCTCGCGTCGCTGCTCTTCGTCTTTGCCTTTGGCATGAGAATAGAAGGCATAGCCCTTGGCACGCTCGTTGCCCAGTGGGGTGGGGCGCTGCTCTCCCTTGTGCTTTTGCGTGGGAAGTTGCGAGGGTTAGGAACCTTCAAGGCCGATAGCTCGGTCACGTCGAAAGGCGACTATTCGTGGCGCGTGTTTTTCCATACAGACCGTGACATCTTCCTCCGCACGCTATGCCTTGTTGCCGTGAACTTCGCTTTCACGTCCATGGGAGCGCGCCAAGGCGACTTGATGCTTGCCGTGAATACCCTGCTCCTGACCTTTTACACCTTGTTCTCCTATGTCATGGATGGCTTTGCCTTTGCAGGCGAGGCGCTCGGCGGCAAGTTTTATGGCGCGGGCGACACGCGTGGGCTGAGTGAGGTCGTAGGGAGGCTTCTCATGCGGTGGGGCGTGTGGCTGTCGCTTGTCTTCACCCTTGCCTATGTGTTTGGCGGCGGCACGATTATTGGTCTGCTTACCGACGACATTGCCGTGCGCGCGGCTGTTGCAGACTATGAGATGTGGGTGTGGCTTTTGCCTTTCGCCGGTTTTGCCGCCTTTGTCTACGATGGCGTTTTCATAGGTCTCACCGCCACACGAGGCATGTTGCTGTCGAGTTTCGTTTCTTCCGTGGTGTTTTTCCTCATCATGGGCGTGACCCTTGCAAGCAAGTTGCCGGCAAGCCATCCCGTCGTGGTCAACCATCTGCTTTGGTTTGCATTTATCGTTTACCTGATGTCGCGAGGCATCATGCAGCACCGTATCATCCGCAAAATGGGGGTCTTGAACGGCAAAATAAGGGTCGAAAAGCCGTAAAATGCAGATTTTTGAAAAAAAATATTACTTTTTCTTGGTGGAACGAGAGAAAAGCAGTAACTTTGCAACCGCTAAAAAGAAATAGCACGGCGGGATAGCTCAGCTGGTTAGAGCGTCGGATTCATAATCCGGAGGTCGTGGGTTCGGGTCCCACCCCCGCTACGAAAAAAGCACTTACAAAAACAGTAAGTGCTTTTTTTGTTGATATGCTCGGCATCTTGATTTTATATGAACGACTTTAGCATCAATACACCCGAACAGTTTCAGCAACTTTATGGTAGATACTATAAGGTGATGATGCTCTATGCTCTCAAGATGACGGACGACCGGGATGCCGCGGAAGATTTGGTGCAGAGTGTTTTTCTCGCCCTTTGGGAGAATCGGGAGACATTCAATGACGAGGCCGCCGTGCGCTCCTATCTCTATCTCACCGTCCGTCGCCGTGTCATCGATCAGGCGAGGCACGCCAAGGTCGAGGGTAAATACAAGAACTATGTGCTGACGGGAGCTGGCGATGTGTCGACGGCAGAAGAAGACGAGGAAGTCTTTACCAATGAGGTGTACCGTCGTCTGTTCGATGCCATCAACGAACTGCCCCCTCGTCAGCGCGAACTTTTCCTGCTTTACATGCAGGGAAAGAAAAACGCGGAGATAGCCCAGGTGATGAATATCACCGAGGAAACAATAAGAGTGCAGAAGAAGCGAGCCCTCAAGACCCTTCGTAAAAAGATGAACGATACGGCCGAGCTGTTTCTTCTTTTGCTCCTTTGTAGCTAACGGTTTTTGTAGTTTTCGATGCTTTTTCCTAATAAAAAGCACTTTTTTCATGTTTTTTTGTAAACGCATATCTATTGTCTTCGTATTTATATTATCAAGGCAAAGGTAAACGTATGGATATATTTGACATCATCAGTCGTTCCTTGATGCACGATTTGGAGGCAGAGGAACAACGGCAGCTCGACAAATGGCTAGCCGAGAGCGAGGAGCATCAAAGGCTCTATAGGTCACTCTTGGCCAAGGACGACCTTGCCGAGCAATATCACGCATACATGAGTCTGGACGGAGAGAAAGCTTGGCAAAAGCAGGCTTCGCTCATCAATCAAGCGGAAGATGACAACGCGTCTCGTCATCATCGTTTCTATCATATTCCCAGACGATATATGGGTAGGGTGGCAGCAGCCATCGTGGGCGTGTTGCTTGTGGCTGGTGGTTATCGGTTCTATCACAGTCGGCCTGTGCAGAAAGCCCCAGTGCCTGTAAGTCAGGAGTTGGTTGTAGCCATGCAGCAGGCAGAACAAAGCTCCTCCAACGAGGCAACGTTGCAGGTAGGCAATGAGAAACCCCAACAGGTAAGGTCGCTAAGCGCCCTGCTCAAGATGATGGCTCAGCAAGATGTGGACGAAGAGCTGCTGGGCACCATCACCACCCGCCACGACAAGGAGTTCTGGATGAGCTTGCCTGATGGTACCCGAGTGCATCTCAATGGCAATTCCAGACTTTCCTATCCTTTGGCTTTCACGGGCGACCAACGAGAGGTGGCCCTTGTGGGCGAGGCCTATTTCATCGTGGCAAAGGACAAGGAGCATCCTTTCATCGTGCATACCGCCAAGGGCGATGTCAAGGAATATGGCACCGAGTTTAATGTCAATACGCAGGGCGACATGACCTGTGTCGTACTGGTAAAGGGAAGCATTAGCGTGCGTGCCGAGGGAGGCAAGGAGCAGATGATGAGTCCTGGCGACAAGGCTGAACTCGCCACGCAAGGGGTGACGATGAGCCGGGTAGACGTGGCACCATACGTGGCATGGAACACGGGCCACTTCAGTTTCGAAGACTGTAGGCTCGACGAGCTGATGCAGGTTGTGGGCAGATGGTATGGACTGCATGTCGTCTTCACCTCCGACCAGCTTCGCACGGTGCGTTTCACGGGCAGCCTGAGCCGCTATGAGACCATCGAGAACACGCTGGAGGTAATCGGAGCCATAGCCAACGTAAAGGTGGAACAACAAGATGCGAGAATAATAATTTCAAAAATGTAAGAGAGAGCATGAAAAAAAATTACATTCCTGCCATGGGTATGGCACTCGCCCTGAGTGTCGCGCCTTGCTGGTTTTCGTCCTCATTGCTGAGGGCGCAAACCCAACAACAAACCGTAGTTAAGACCAAAGTGACACTCAGCTTGAAGAATGCCACCATCAAGACATTCTTCAGCGAGATGAAACGCCAGACGGGACTCGACTTCATGTGTTCAGCCGACTTGGCTAAGCGCATGCGCCCCATCACCTTGAATGTGAAGAATGCCGAGATGAGCCAGGTGCTCAGTGATGTGCTGGGCAGCCAAAACTGTGAGTGGACTCGCAAGGGCTACATAGTGATGGTGACCCAGCAAGTGGCGAAGAAACTCACGGGCAACCGACTCCTCAAGGGAACGGTGAAGGATGAGGATGGAGAACCTGTCGTTGGTGCCTTCGTCAGGGTGGGTGGCACCAACATCCAGACGGTGACCGATGTCAATGGTTACTATCAGGTGAGGGTACCTGCCGACCGATGCCAAGTGACTTATGTCTATCTTGGCATGGACAACTCTTCTTATCATTTGGCTGCTGGCGAAGGCAATGCCACGCATAATGTAGTGATGATCTCCAACAACGAGTTGAATGACGTGGTGGTGACTGGTTATCAGACCATATCTCGCGAGCGTGCCACGGGTTCTTATTCCATCATCAGCAAGGATGACTTGGAAAAGCGTCACTCTACCAATCTCGCCGATGCCCTCGACGGACTTGTGCCCGGCATGCAGAGTCAGGACGACGGAAGGGGAGGGAAGAAGTTCACCATCCGAGGCACCAGCACCATGAACGCCAACAAGACTCCGCTGGTGGTGGTGGACGGCTATCCCATCATGGACAACAACGACGTGGACTACAAGCTCTCCTCCAATCCCAACCTCACTGCCCTGGAGCGTATCAATCCCGACGACGTGGAGAGCATCACCGTGCTGAAGGATGCTGCCGCAGCCAGCATCTGGGGCGCCCGCTCGGCCAATGGCGTGATTGTCATTACCACCAAGAAGGGTAAGAAGAAAAACGCGGTGGAGGTGGAGGCTGGCACACAGTTTACCATCGGTGCCAAGCAGGATGTGCAGCATCTCACCAACCTCGCCACCAGCCGACAGACTATCAACTACCAGAAGTGGGTGTTCAAGAACAACTACCTTGGCGAGGAGTACACCCCCATCCTCGACAACATCAACAACTGCATCTCGCCATCCGAGGCCCTGCTCTACCAGGGAATGTACTGGGGCTCCATCAGCGAGGACGAGATGAACGCCCAACTCGAAAAGCTGGCGCGACTCGACAATCGCAAGCAAATATCCAAGTATATGCTCAAGACGCCCGTGGTGAGCAAGACCAATGCCTCGCTGACCGCCAATGTGGGCGGATGGGACACACGTGCTTCCTTGCAGTATGAGCATGAGGAGGGCGACTTCATCGGTCGCCACGACAACACCTGGAAGGCCGACTGGCAGAACAGCTACAAGTTCAACAAGATCTTTACGGTCAACCTGGGGCTGAACCTCGTGAACAGCAACCGCCATTCCTCGCAGATTACCTACAGCGACCTGGTCAACATCGCCCCCTACGAGATGCTGCTCAACGAGGATGGTTCCTATGCCACCAACTGGTCGCCGAGCTACAACTCCCATATCCTCAGCACCCTCTACGACTGGAGCGGATTCAGCTATCACAACATGAACTACAACCTTTTGCAGGAAGCCCGCAACCGTCGCAACCGTATCAACAACACGCAGATGCGCACCCAGGTGGGTCTGCAGGTGAACATCATCGACGGATTGCAGTTCAACAGCAAGTTTCAGTATGAGACGAGCCGCTACACCAACACCGACTACAACTCGGAGGAATCCTTCTACGTGCGCAACCGGGTGAACTACTATACTCCCGTCGATGACACCTTACAGCCCATAGGTTCTTCTGCCCTACCGATGGGAGCCATCTCGTCCACCAGCAAGGGCAAGAACCACAGTGCGCTCTTCCGCAATGACTTCTCCCTCGACAAGGTGTTTGGCGAGAAGCACGCCATCTCTGCCGTGCTTGGCAACGAGATCAGCAACTACTATTACGAGTCGTGGACACTGCCCACGCTCTATGGCATCACCGCCACGTCAGGTGGCACGCAGGGCCAGACGGGCTATTTTGACACCTACGACCAAGACCAGAGCACCATCAGCGGAGTGCCCTCCGAGGGTAAGGAGCATCTCACCGACACATGGAACCACAACCGCTATGTCTCCTTCTATGGCAACGCCTCGTATATGTACGATGAGCGATATGGCGTGAGCGTGAGTGCGCGAAGCGATGCCAGCAACATGGTGACCTCAGAGGCCAAGTACCGATGGAGTCCGCTGTGGTCGGTGGGAGCCATGTGGAACATCAACAACGAGGCTTGGATCAAGGACAACAAGACCGTGAACCGCCTGGCCCTGCGCGCCACCTACGGAAAGAACGGTAACGCGCCGACCATGTCGTCCGCCCGCACCACCATCAATACGGAGAACGGACTTGTCGATGACTTCACAGGTCTCTATCCCGGTAGCATCTCCGACTACGGCAACCCCACGCTGCGATGGGAGAAGACCTCTATCCTCAACCTCGGTCTCGACTTCTCCTTGTTCAACAACCATCTCTTCGGTTCGGTAGATTACTACAACAAGAAATCGACCGACGTGCTGGGACAGGTAAGCATCGCCAGCGTGAACGGCACCAGCTACGCCACCTTCAACAATGCCGCCATCCGCAACAACGGTATCGAGGTGAACCTCGGCACGCAGGGCAGCGCCGGCGACTTCGGATGGGGAGCCAACTTGAGTTGGGCCTACAACAAGAACAAGGTGACTAAGCTCTTCGTTGAGGCCAACAACGTGAGCGACTTCATGAACAGCACCTACATTCCCGGCTACCCCATCAGCAGCATCTTCACCTTCGAGTACGGAGGCATGGAGAACGGAATGCCCACCATCGTAGACAACGAGGGCAACAAGACACCCATCAGCGACATGT
The DNA here is from genome assembly GCA_963588155.1 of Lachnospiraceae bacterium. Lineage (GTDB taxonomy): Bacteria > Bacteroidota > Bacteroidia > Bacteroidales > Bacteroidaceae > Prevotella. The sequence goes on from CAVAGT010000064.1 coordinate 11,934, forward strand.
CGGTGTACAGCGATGCTCCAGAGAAATGGATGCACTACCAAGGCACGACCATCGCGCCCCACACCGTGTCGCTCAACCTGAGCGTGAGCTGGAAAGACCTCTCTGTGTCCGCTTTCCTCAACGGACGCTTCGGCGGCAAGATGCGCATGCCTAAGTTCAACTATACCATGCTCGACTACTACGGCATGCGAAGCAACCTCACAGCCCCTCTGGGCGACTTGATGGATGCCAACGGCCATGTGGTGGTCGCCCCCAGTCATGCGATGCCGCTGCCCACCGTCGACAGCGATGGCAATCAGCTGGGAGTCTACGACTACTCTTACTGGTCGTTCTATTACAACTCCACCAACATCACTGTGGAAAGCTCCGACTACATCTACCTGAGCGAGATTGACCTAAACTACAGTCTGCCAAAGAGCCTCTTCCGGGGTAGCAAGTGGGTGAAGAGCGTCGATGTGTTCGGCAAGCTGGAGAACGTGGGACTCCTCTGGACCGCCAACTCCAAGCACTACAACCCCGTGTATATGCCGGGCAGTTGGGAGCCACGCATCACCTTCACCATCGGTGCCAACGTGAAGTTCTAGAAGTTGAATATATAATAAGGAGAAAAAGACAATGAATAAGATTAAATATTTCATGACAGCCCTCGTGCTTGGCGGCACGGCGCTCACATCATGCAACGACTATCTCGACACCGTGCAGAGCAAGGGTAACGACGAGGTGCTCACCTCGGGCAAGCAAGTGGAGGCCCTTTTTGCCAACAGCGAGATGTTTAACACCAAGGCGATAGGCAACGTGTTCGCCTCCGATGATTATGGGCTCACCACCGAAATCTATGATGCTCTCGGCTATGTGGACGAGAACATCTGCAACGCCATGACGTGGAACATCGACGACCTGGTGAACAATCCCTACGGCGACGAGGCGTGGAGCGCCGAATATCAGAAGATATTCAATGCCAACCTCGTGCTCAACAATCTCGACGAGCTTACCGATGCCAGCGACGCGGAGAAGAACGAGTATGCCGCCCAGGCCCACATGCTCAGGGCGATGGCGATGTGGAGCTTGGTGAACACCTACTGCTTGCCTTACTCCGCCGAGAACGCCAGCTCGCTGGGACTCACGCTGAAGCAGATCACCAGTTACGAGGAAGACATGACGAGGGCCACCCTGCAGCAGACCTATGACTTCATTCTCGCCGACCTGGACGAGGCCGCCAAGACAGCCCATGCCACCGTGGCTAGCAACAAGCGCTGGTGGGTGAGCCGCCCCGCCGTGGCTGCGATGAAGGCGCGCGTCTATCTCTTCATGCAGCAGTATGACAAGGCCGCCACTTATGCCCTGGAGGCCTTGCAGTGCAGCGACGCACAGCTCGACGATTACAACCAGTTGGGCTACCGCGTGGCTCAGGTGTCGCTCGACGGCGAGTTGCAAGACGTGAACTATTCCGAGCTCTACCGCTATGGCGACAACCAAGTGGCCAACTACAAGGAGAACTATCTCTCCGAATATTATGCCATCGACTATTACGCCCTCATCCCCTCCGAGCAGCTCCTCTCTATCTACGATCAGGACAACGACCTGCGCTTCAAGCAGTTCTTCAACAAGTACGCCCTCTGGGAGGAAGGCATCGGCGGCTTTGGCGACGACATCCTCTACCATAAGTTCAAGGACAGGATTCAGTCGGGGCCTACCGTGCCCGAGATGTTGCTCACCGAGGCAGAGGCTCTGGCCCGTCTGGGCAAGTGGCAGGAGGCCATGCCGCTGGTCAACCAGTTGCGCCAAGCCCGCATCGACAAGAATGCCGACGACATCGATCTTTCAGCTTCCAATCAGGAGGAGGCCGTGCAGACCATCTTGGAGGAACGCCACAGAGAGATGCCTTTCGTGATGCGCTGGTGGGACGTGCGCCGTTTCTCCTGCAACGAGACCAGTTATGACGACATAGCCATCGAGCGCGACTTCTATCACGTGAGCGACGATGCCGTAGACGATTCCGAGCTCGACCACTACAAGCTCCCCGTGGGTTCCAAGCGTTACGCCCAGCCCATCATCAACCTGGAGGTCACTCGCAGCAACGGGCAGATAGAGCAGAACGCCTACGACACCAATAGCGTGGAAATCACTCAGCTTGAAATCTCAGACGGTGGTGATGACGAAGGCGAATACGGCGGTGATGAAGAAGAATGGGACGAATAACTTGCAAAATATCAAGATGAAACGTATAGAAAAAATCTCTCTCGGATGGTGCATGTGCATGGCTATGATAGGTGTCGCCATGCCTGCATCATCAATCCATGCGCAGACAGTCGATAAGGAATATCGACTCGACTCGCTTGAAGCCGTGGTGGACAGCATGATGCCCCAGATCGACACTAATGATGGCATTTCGGCCTACAAGGTCTATTTTGAGACCATCGACAAGGTGGTGACCCCTCGTGAGTGGGCCGACAGAATGAAGGCGGATGTCGTTTGCATGATGTTCGATAGCTATTCCTCCGACGACCAGAGCGACCTCTATCGCCTCTATATGCAGCAGTCGGAGGGAGCGGCCGACAGTCTCCGCCAAAAGGTGACCGCCCATCATGAGGCGATGGTGCGTAAGTTTGGGCACCTCTTCCCCGGCAAGCCAGCCCCCGACCTTCCCTTCGTGGACTCGGCTGGCAAGCAACTGAGGTTGTCATCATTCCGTGGAAAGACTCTTCTCGTGGATATCTGGGGCACTTGGTGCGGCCCATGCAAGGCAGAGGTGCCCTATATTGCCGCGCTGCAGAAGCAATATGCCGACCGTAAGGACGTGTGCATCATCAGCGTAGCCTGCGACAAGAAGGCGGCTACATGGAAGGCTTACATCGCTAAGCACCCCACTGCTTGGGCGCAATATCTCGTCACTGATGCTGGCAACAAGATGCTTGACGACGAGTATTTCTGCGAGGGCATCCCCCGCTTCTTCATCATCGACAGGGAGGGACGCTTCGTCACTTCCGATGCCCTGCGCCCCTCCGACCCCGGTTTTGCCGAATACTTCAAGAAGATAGTGAACAGTAAATAATAAGACACGACAATGAAACTCAAGTTAATAACCATAGCCTTGCTCTCGGGCCTCTCGCTTACGGCAGCAGCCACAGCCCATATCACGGGCAAGGTAAACAACTATTCGGGCGGCAACGTGCTGCTCATACAGATGAGCGACAGCGTGCAGCTCACCGACACCATGCAGATAGCCAAGGACGGAACCTTCGACAAGAAAGTGAAGGTGCTGGCTCCCGGCATCGCCTACTTCGGACTGGAAGACAAAAAGGCGTTCTGCCAAGTGTTTGTGGAGGACGGCATCCGTTTCGACGTAAGCATCACCGAGAACAAGCAGGGCAAGAAAGCCGCTGCCGATGACGCGGCCTCCGTCACCTTCGCCTATCAGGGCGACAACCAAGACTGCTACGAGTATCTGAAGAGCCACGACACCTTCAACCTCCTGGAGAACTGGCCCTTCGAGCGACTCGACACCATCGCCTTCAACGCCTATCGCCAGCAATGGACAGCCGAGGTCGAGGCCTGCAAGGTGGCAGCCAATCATGTGAAGAGCCTGGAGTTTCGCCGCCAGATGAACGAGCAACTCGACTACTTCGCCTCCGCAGAACTCTTCCGTTGGGTGTGGGCCGACAACAAGCAGCATCTCTCCGACCCCGACTTCTGCAGATGGGTTGAGAGCATAGACCACAACGACCCCAAGCACATCGACTTCTGCGGCAATTACCTGCGCTGGTATTCCAAGGCTCATCCCGCCAAGGAGAGCGGCGCCAGTTTCACCATCCTCAAGCAGGCTTTCGCCAACCAAGACATCATCAACCAGTTTGCCGACGACCAAATCCTCCAGTTCCTGCGTCAGGCTCCTGAGGACATGGACGCGCAGATGGCAGCATACAAGCAAGTATCTACCAACAAGCAGGGTTGGGCTGAGGCAGACAAGGTATACGCCCACTACTCGAAGCTGAGGAAGGGAAGCCAGGCCGCTGACTTCACGATGACCGACAAGGACGGCAAGCAGTTCTCGCTCGCCGACCTGCGGGGCAAGGCCGTCTACATCGACTGCTGGGCAACATGGTGTGGCCCCTGCTGCATGGAAATTCCCCACATGGAGAAACTCTACGACCACTATAAGGGCAGCAAGGACTTGGAGATTGTGAGCATCTCGCTCGACACCAACAGGGCCAAGTGGCTCGCCAAGTTGAAGACTGACAAGCCCAAGTGGCGCCAGTTCATTTGTCCCGACAATTTCCAGTCACAGCTCTGCCGCAACTACGATATCGACGCCATCCCCCGCTTCCTCTTTTTCGACAAGGACGGCAAGATAATCTCGCTCGATGCCCCTCGTCCATCGGATGAGAACATTATCAAGTTTATAGATGATGCACTGAAGAAATAAAAAAATGTAGTTGGGTTAATGCATATTCTCCAACCATGTTGTAATGATCTTCAGCACGTCGGGAGAGAAGGTTTCCTCTATCTGCTGATACTCTACGATGGAGCCAGTCGTGCAATGCTGGAAGAGATGGTTTAGATCATCTATCGCATAAATGTCATGCTTGCGGCAAACCAGTCCTGTTTCCAACGCCTTGATGTTCGACTCGCAGTCTATCTGCATGTCCTTCTTGCCGTTCAATGCCAAGACTGGGCACTCGATTTGCTTTAGTTGTTTGCTCACATCCACTCGCATGAAATGCAGCATATAAGGCGTGCTCAACTGCTCCTTCGCCTTTTCTATCAGAGGCTTGAATGTTGAAGGAATGTCATCCTTGTTGATTTCCTCCCACTTTTTGCCTTCCTGCAAGGAAGTGAATACCTTGTCCAGGACAGAACAGTAGTTGTTGACCATCTCTGTAGGCAATCCCATGGAAGCCAATCCTTGCCGGTTCTGCTGGAGTAATGTCTCCTTGCCCGAAATAGCCATTCCGGCAAGCGACACGGCAAAATCTACCTTGTGCTCCGCGGCAAGCATCAGGGCTATGGTGCCTCCCTCGCTATGCCCCAACACGCCAACCTTGCCGAATCGGGTGCGCAAGAACTTGATGCCAGCCTCTGCGTCTTGTTTGAAATCATCCGTTGTAAAGTCGGTGAAGTTGACCGACTTGTCGCCAAATCCCCTGTCGTCGTATCGCAACGAAGCGATACCTTGACGGGCCAAGGCGTCGGCGATAACGGCAAAAGGCTTGTGATCAAAGATCTCCTCGTCGCGGTTTTGCTGGCCACTGCCGGTCACCATGAGCACTACGGGTGTTTTCTTCGTGCGGTTCTCGGGCAAGACGAGCGTTCCGTTGAATGTTAACTTGCCATTGGCGAATGTCACGTTCTCCTCTTGGTATGGGAAAGGAGCCTTAGGCGTCTGAGGCCGCTTCACTTCTATAGTTCCCGGAACGAGTGTCAAAGGCAAGCTCATCCCGTTCTGGCGATACGTGCCGCAGATGCTGTCGCCATTGATCTTGCCTTCATACACAGCACCGATGGCTGCTATGCTTACTTTCACTTCATTCCCGTTCGGTACGGTTTTCTCGGCCTTGATGCCATTCACTCCTTGGGAAGGGGAATCCATCGTACAGCCGTCAGCTTCGAAATGAAAGACCAAAGGCAACTTGACATTTTGCACGATGAGCTCGCCTTTCCACGTGCCAACCTGTGCTTTTATACCTGTCGCTGTCAAAAAGAACAGCATGGCAAGAAACATTCTTCTCATTCTCATCATTATGAAATA
>CAVAGT010000065.1:0-17560 GCA_963588155.1 Lachnospiraceae bacterium
TTATTTTTGCATACACTATTTCTATAACCCAACACTTAAAAGACAACATATGAAACAAGTCTGTATTTTGCTGGTCAGCCTGCTGATGGGCACGGCTGTCGAAGCGCAAAACTATGCAGCCAAGCTGAAGAAGGCTAAAGGCATAGAAGTGACCTACCAGTCGGTATACAAGGGCAAGGTAAGCCCGGGAAGCACCATAATGAAGGTTTATGGCGACCAGGTGAAGCTGGAAAACGTATGGCATAAAGACAAGAAAAAGGAAAACGCTAACGCACCAAAGGAAAAGCGCCCACAACAGGAAAGCTATATCGACTATAGTCGCCAATGCAGCTATCGCCGTGCCATCATGCCTAACGACGAGGTGATATACACCAACTCACCGTTTGAATATGGCAAGGGATTCAAGGAACTGAGGGATGAGAAATACCTTGGACTCAACTGCAAGGTGGTGCGCACCATAGTAAACTCGAACACCATCGACGTGTGGTATACCAACGACGTGGCTTTCCGTGGCACTCCGCAGACATGGGCAGGCGTGCCCGACGGTCTTGTGCTGCGCGTCGTGAGAAACGGCGACTCCGTGCAGGAAGCAACCAACATAAAGGCCGTGAAGAAGCCTACAGAGCTGTTGCCCACCGACTGGGGACATTATCTCGAAGGGAGCAACTATTCGTATGCCATCAACCAAAGCGGGGTGATAGCAGTGCCTGTGTTCGACCAGGAAACAATATGCTTCAACAACGCCAAGCTGCCCGACGGTGAACTTGAGGCAGGAAAGACATATATGGCAGCCGGTGGCACCGTGATACTGAAGAAAGTGCTACTGCCCGACAGCATAAACGACCGACAGGTGTTTGTGGAGGCAGTGCAATATTCCGATGGCGACGCATACGACCGCACAGGCTCCATATTCATGATTCCTACCGGCAAGGCACAATCGTTTATCAACGCTTTGCGTGACCTCAACAGCGTGCCGTCGTTCCACAGCGGCGACACCGACTACCATGGCCTGACATCAACTGCCGGATATGACGTGCCGCTGGAACTGATGCGATTCTTCACGGGATTTGGCGTGCGCAAATACAACCACAACAAGGTGCCGGGGCTGACATGGGTAGACTCGGTACTCTATAAGGCTGAAGTGACATCGGTTGCCGAACAGCTAAAAGGCGAAGCGTGGATAGGGGCATATATTGGCAACTGGGACGCCAAAGGACATAGGTTGAGCGTGAAACTGAAATACTATCCCGACGAGGACCACAAGGTGAAGAAGACATTGCCACTGTTCAACACCGTCAACTACATGGAGCAGGCAGGACAGCCCTACCCCATCTTCATGCTCAACGACTCGCTGACAACTACTTTTGAACTGAAGAACGACGTGAAGGACGCACGCCTCTTTTACCTCACCACCGGACACGGCGGCTGGGGCGGCGGCGACGAGTTCAACCAAAAGCCAAACACTATTTATGTGGACGGTCAGAAGATAATAACGTTCATACCATGGCGTGACGACTGCGGAACCTACCGCAACAACAATCCATGCTCCGGCAACTTCTCCAATGGTCTCAGCTCGTCAGACCTGAGCCGTTCCAACTGGTGCCCGGGAACAATGACGAATCCCGAATACATCTACATTGGCAACCTGAAAGCCGGCAAACACACCATCAACGTGAAGATACCGCAAGGCGCGCCCGAAGGCGGCAGCAACAGCTACTGGTGTATTTCGGGAACATTAATCTATGAATAAGGGAAACTGCCTAATAAATGAAATGCAGCAATGATTCCGGGAAGATAACCGGCAATCATTGCTGCATTTCTTTTTTGTATGTCTTTATTGTATGTTATTGCTGCATGTCGTGGAGCTTATGATAATAGCCGTCCTTGGCCATGAGCTCATCGTGAGTGCCACGCTCCACTATCCTTCCCTCATGGATTACGCAAATCTCGTCGCTGTTCTTGATGGTTGACAGCCTGTGTGCCACGGCAACGGTGGTGCGCGTCTTCATCAAGCGGTAGAGCGCGTCTTGCACCAGTCGCTCGCTCTCGGTGTCGAGGGCCGAGGTTGCCTCGTCGAGGATAAGGATGGGCGGGTTCTTCAATATGGCACGGGCAATGCTGATGCGCTGCCGCTGTCCGCCCGAGAGACGGCCGCCACGGTCGCCGATGTTGGTGTCGAAACCGTTTTCCGTTTCCATGATGAAGTCGTAGGCGTTGGCAATCTTTGCCGCGCGCATTATCTCCTCGTCGGTAGCGTCTTCCTTTCCGAACTTGATATTGTTCTTGATGGTATCGTTGAACAGTATGGCCTCCTGGTTGACATTGCCTATAAGAGAGCGCAAGTCGTGTATGCCAAGATCCTTTACATTGATTCCGTCGATGAGCACCTCGCCTTCTTGCACGTCGTAGTAACGCGGTATGAGGTCGAGCAAGGTCGACTTTCCGCTACCGCTCTGCCCCACGAGCGCGACAGTCTTGCCCTTGGGTATGACAAGGTTGATGTCTTTCAACACATATTGCAACTCGTCGGTATGCGTGTCGGTGTAGGCAAAAGAGACGTGCCTGAACTCTATCTGGTGGTCGAAAGACTCTATATGCACCGGATTCTCCTTATCCTTAATGTCTATCTCAGCCTTCAATATCTTGTCTATGCGCTCCATGGATGCGAGTCCCTTCGGTATGTTGTAGCTTGCCTTGGAGAAGTCTTTCAGCGGATTGATGATGCTATAAAGCATGACGAGATAATAGATGAACGTCGGGCCGTCGAGCAACGACTTGTTGAGCACGAGTATGCCTCCCACCCACAGCACCACGATAATCATCACCGTGCCAAGAAACTCCGACATCGGGTGGGCAAGCTGTTGCCTGATGGTGACTTTCAGCAACTGTGTGCGATAAGAAGAGTTTACCTTGTCGAACCTGTCGTTCATCTTCTCCTCGGCGTTGAACGCCTTTATAATCCTGAGTCCGCCAAGCGTCTCTTCCACTTGGCTCATGGTGTCGCTCCACAGGCTTTGGGCAATAATGCTTTTGGCCTTGAGCTTTCTTCCCACGAAGCCCATGAACCAGATGAAGACTGGCGCGAAGATGATGGTGAAGATGGTGAGCTGCCAGGAAATGACTATCAACGTGACCAGGTAAGCCACTATAAGGATAGGATTCTTGAAAAGCATGTCGAGCGACGACATGATGCTGTTTTCCACCTCCTGCACGTCGCCGCTCATCCTGGCTATGATGTCTCCCTTGCGCTCCTCGCTGAAGAACGACAACGACAGTGACGTGATTTTGTTGTAGAGCATATTTCTTATGTCTTTCACCACGCCCGTGCGTATAGGCATGACCGTCGCCGACGACAGGAAATAGGCCATGGTCTTGAGAAAGGTGGTGAAAGCGAGAAAGAGGCCAATTATCAACAATGTCGTTGTGGCAGACGTGCTTATGATCATCTCCTGCACATAATACGACAAGTTGTTCTGCAACACCTCCTTGTCGAAAGCCCATGGCAAGAGTTCGTTGGCGCGCAAGCCACCGTCGACCTGGAAAAGGATTTGCAGTATTGGTATGAGCGCCGCGAAGGAGAAGATGTTCAGCAATGCCGAAAGCACATTGAAGAACACCGAGAGGAACAGGTACTTCTTGTATGGCGGCAGGAATCTCCGCAACACTATCAGGAACTCTTTCATAAATATGCTCTTAATGGATGGTTAAGACAAGAGCTCGCCTATCAGCGTGGCCGACGAGCTGCCAGTGATTCTCACTCTTACCGTTTCGCCTATATGGTGGTTTCCCTTTGGTATCACCACAGCCTTGTTTTGCGGTGTGCGTCCCATGAGCTGCTCACGGCTGCGCTTTGAGAATCGCTCTATGAGAATGTCGAACTCCTTGCCCTCGTCTTCCTTGTTTCGCTCGGCAGAGATTTCTGTCTGGAGACGTATGAGCTCGTTGAGACGGCGTATCTTCTCCTCCTCGCTCACGTTGTCGGGTAGGTGTTTGGCGGCATAGGTGCCTGGACGCTCAGAATACTTGAACATGAAGGCTGAATCGAAACGCACGGTCTTCACGAGCGACAGCGTCTGCTGGAAGTCGTCCTCGGTCTCATCGTGATAGCCTACGAATATGTCGGTTGTAAGTCCGCAATCGGGTATAATCCTGCGTATCGCGTCAACCTTCTCAAGGTATTCCTCGCGCGTGTATTTGCGGTTCATGTCGCGAAGCACCTTCGAACTTCCGCTCTGTGCCGGGAAATGTATGTGGCTGCAAAGGTTCGGCTCGTCGGCGATGGCATGGAGAATGTCCTCTGTCATGTCCTCAGGGTTGCTCGTCGTGAAGCGCACCCGCATGTCGGGCACCGCCTGTGCCACCTTGCGCAGCAGTTCGGCAAAAGAGCACACGTATAGCTCCTTGCCACCCTCTTCCGCTATTATGATGCCATTCTCGGGTCGCTTGCCGTTTGGCAGGAGACCATAACTGTTTACGTTCTGCCCAAGCAGCGTCACCTCCTTGAAGCCGCGATCGCGCAAGTCGCGCACCTCGGCGAGGATGCTCTCCACGTCGCGCGAACGTTCCCTGCCCCTGGTGTAAGGCACTATGCAATAGTGGCAGAAGTTGTTGCAACCACGCATTATGCTCACAAAGCCGCTCACGCGGTTTCCGCCGATGCGAGTGGGCAACACGTCGCGATAGGTCTCCGTGGTAGACAGTTTCACGTCTACGGCAGGCAGTCCTTGCTCAGCCGCCGCCATCATCTCGGGCAAGCTAAGGTAGGCGTCTGGACCGCAAACTATGTTTGCGTGATGGTTCTGCACAAGATCGTCCTTCACGCGCTCTGCCATGCACCCTAGCACTCCAAGCACCGTGTTAGAGCCTTTTTTCTTCTTGTCGGCAAAAAGCTGGTCGAGCCTCTGGTATATCTTGTTCTCGGCGTTTTCCCTCACCGAGCACGTGTTGAGGAATATAGCGTCGGCTTCTGCCTCGTTGTCGGCAGGCTCATAGCCCGCCATCTTCATTACCGATGCCACCACCTCTGAGTCGGCGACATTCATCTGGCAACCATAGGTCTCTATGTATAATTTCTTCATGAGTCGTTCGTTGATATGAATAAAAAAAGTAAGTCAGTGGGCTAAATCGCCTTCCATTTGGCGACGCCTGCCCAAAGCGCGTAGAAAAGCACTCCCGTCACCAGACCGCAGATAGCGTCTACGGCATAATGGGCGCGGATATAGACCGTCGCGAAGAATATGCCGACACACAAAGGCAGGAGCGTGAACACGAGCATCTTGTTGCGCGTGCGCAAGGCAAGGATAAAGCACACTATGGCGATGCCTATGTGTGAGCTTGGGAAGGCACCCGTGGGGCGCTCGTTCTCGTGCACGTCGGCTATCAATTGATAGCCCAGGCCATCTGCCCACCCTGGAGGTTTCATTATATGCCAGTTGCCAGCCATGTTGTCGCCTACCATTGGGAACACTCCCTTGACGACATTTTCCATGCCTATGGCAGGATAATAATACATGGGACCAGCCACGGGGATAAGGTCGAATATAAGGTAATAGGTGAAGAATGAAGCCAAGACTATGAAGCAGCACTTCTCAAACTCCTTGTTTCTCGCGAAGAAATAGAAGACGCACACCAATATGATGATGGGATAGTATGACACGTATGATAGCTCGAAAAACTCGCTCAACACCGGTTGCGTGCATTTCTCAGCGAAGACGAGGGCTGGCTGGAAGCCGAAGATGGCCTGATCCCATGACGCGAACACGTGGTCGAGGTTCGGGAAAAGCGAGTTTATCTCGCTCGTGTCCAAATACCACCACGCCAACAGCGACATCTGGATGGTGACACGAATAAACTCCGTCATCTTGCACGGCATGAACCTGTATACCGCCCACAACCCCATGGTGATGGCGGCTACACGCACACGTCCCCAGATCATGGTCTGGGGATTGTCTATCTTAGTGAAACAAAACAACACTACCAAAAGCGTGATAGCCGCGTAAGCAAGTATCACCCATTCGAGTGCCAAAAGACCTTTGCGCGGCCTTTCCTCTATCGTGAATAAATCTTTTAACTTCAAGGTTGACAATCTATTAAACGTCTAAAGCCAATGATTCTCCTTGTACCACCCTATTGTTTTCCTCACGCCCTCGCGAAGCTTGAAGTGTGGAGTGAAGCCCAGCTCGTCGCACGCCGGCTCGATGTTGCACCTCCAGTTGCGCTGCCGGAGAATGTTGAACTTGTCGTTGTTGAGCACTATCAGCTTTCCCGTTGCCCTGCCCACATACTCTCCAACGAGCGTGACGAGCCTCAGCACCCATTCGGGAGCGGTTATCCTTATCCACCAAGGCTTGCCCAATTCGTCGTGTATATAGTCGCTGAAGGTGGAGCTTTGGTACACGTCGCCATCGGAGAGGAAATATTTTCTTCCCGACATGCCATGGTCGAGCGCGAGGAACACCGCCTGCACGAGATCCTCCACGTAGATGAAGGTAATGTCTTGACGTTGATACCCCACCGCGAAATCCACATGGTCGCGTATGCTCTTCGCCATCACGAAGTAGTCTTTCTCGCGTGGCCCGTAAACGCCCGTCGGGCGAAGCACTATATAATTGAAATCGTTGCCTATCGAGTCGAGAAACTGCTCTGCCATGAGCTTGCTCTTTCCGTAGGCCGTGTTTGGCCGTGGCGTGTCCTGCTCTTCTATCTCCTGGTAGGGCTGCTTCTCCTTTATGGCGCCGAAGACGCTGAGACTGCTCAGGTAGACAAAGCGCTTGACAGGCATGTGGAGCTTGAGAATGGCATTGACAAAGTTTTTCGTGCCTTCATAGTTCACCTTTACGAAATCGTCCCTGTGCAGACACTTGGTGACGCCCGCCGCGTGAACCACGTAGTCGAAGTCGTGACCACGGAGCGCCTCGGTGAGCGCGCTCTCGGAAGAAAAGTCAAGGTCTATGAAATGAATGCGATCGTCTTGCAGATACCGGCGCGAACTGGTGCTCCTCACACCCGCCCACGTCTCAAAGCCGCGTCGCAACGCTTCCTCTACAATAAAACTGCCAATAAAGCCGCTGGCACCGGTTATTAATATCTTCATAATCAATCAGGTTACAAAGTTAATACATAAATCAGAATATTTTGCAAAATAATGTGATTTAATTAGGATGGTTGAAAAGTTTTTCGTTAATTTGCAGATAAATACAATTTAAACCTTTTTATATCATGGGAAAGAAGGAACATCAATCCAAGAAAGAGCGTCGAGGCGGCAAGCACATGACAAAGAAGCAGCTTGCAAAGGTTCTTGAGGCATTTTTCAGTTCGCAACCAGACAAGACCCTGACCCTGAAAGAAATATTCCACTCGCTTCGCCTTACCACGCATCCCTTGAAAATGCTCGCCATGGACATCATGGACGAGATGACGTGGGACGACGCCATAACCAAGGTAAGCGACAACTCCTACAAGCTCAACACCAACGGGCAAGTGCTGGAGGGTCGCTTCGTGAGAAAGTCGAACGGCAAGAACTCGTTTATCCCCGACGATAGCGACAAGCCCATCTTCGTGTCGGAGCGCAACTCCATGGCAGCCCTCACGGGCGACCGCGTGAAGGTGTCGATGATGGCGCGCCGCCGCAACCACATCAAGGAGGCGCAGGTGATAGAAATCCTGCATAGGGCGAAAGACCAATTCGTGGGCAGGCTGAGGGTAGACAAGGACATTGCCTTCCTCGTCACGGCGGAGAACACCCTGGCGCAAAACATCCTCATACCGAAAAACAAGCTCAAGGGCGGCAAGACCGACGACAAGGCAGTGGTGAAAATAATGGCATGGCCCGACAGCGAACACAACAACATCATTGGCGAGGTGGTCGACGTGCTCGGCAAGACAGGCGACAACGACGTGGAGATGAACACCATCCTCGCGCAATATGGCCTGCCATATAAATACCCGAAAAACGTGGAGGCGGCAGCCGAGAAAATAACCGGTGAAGTAACCGCCCAGGACGTGGCAGAGCGCGAGGACTTCCGCGACACGTGGACTTGCACCATCGACCCGAAAGACGCCAAGGACTTCGACGACGCGCTGTCCATAAAGAAGCTCGAAAACGGGCTCTACCAGGTTGGCGTGCACATAGCCGACGTGAGCCATTACGTCACCGAGGGATCCATCATAGACCGCGAGGCGGTGAAACGCGCCACGTCTGTCTACCTTGTAGACCGCACCATACCAATGTTGCCAGAGCGCCTCTGCAACTTCGTGTGCTCGCTCCGCCCCAACGAGGACAAGCTTTGCTACAGCGCCATTTTCGACCTTGACGAAAACGCCGATATAAGGGCTTCGAGAATAGTGCATACCATCATACGCTCAAAGCGCCGCTACGCCTATGAGGAGGCACAGCAGGTGCTGGAAGACAACGGCGTGGTAGACGGCACAGGAGAGCCAGCACCCAACCCAGGCAAGGACGGCTACAAGGATGAGTATGGCTGGGAGATATGCACGCTCGACAGGCTTGCCAAACTGCTGCGCAAGAAGAGGTTCAAGGACGGCTCGGTGATGTTCGACACCGAGGAGCTCCACTTCGACATCGACGAGAAGGGTCACCCCATCAGCTGCTATTTCAAGCGCTCTAAAGATGCCAACAAGCTCATCGAGGAGTTCATGCTCCTTGCCAACCGCACCGTGGCGGAGAGCGTTGGCCGTGTGCCTAAAGGCAAGAAGGCCAAGGTGTTGCCCTACCGCGTGCACGACAACCCTGACCCTGAGAAGATGGAGACTCTGAGGAAGTTCATAGCGCCGTTTGGATTGAAGGTAAAGACCGACGGCACGCGCAAGGCCATGATAAAGAGCATCAACAAGCTCATGAGCGACGTGGGTGAGCAACGCGAGGCAAAAGTGGTGCAGAGCGTGACGCTGAGGGCCATGATGAAGGCCAAGTATACCACTCACAACATTGGCCACTTCGGGCTCGGATTCGACTATTACACACACTTCACATCGCCTATCCGCCGCTATCCCGACACCATGGTCCACCGCTTGCTCACCAAGTATCAAAGCGGCGGGCGCTCTGCCAACGAGAAGCACTACGAGGAGCTGTGCGAGCATTGCTCAGGCATGGAGCAACTGGCGCAAAACGCCGAGAGGGATTCCATTAAGTTCAAGATGGTTGAGTTCATGGGCGACAAGATTGGCAACGAGTACGACGCCCACATCTCGGGCATCACGTCGTATGGCATTTATGCCGAGATCGACGAGAACCACTGCGAGGGCATGGTGCCTATGCGCGACCTCGACGACGACTACTACGACTTCGACGAGAAAAACTTCTTGCTGCGCGGACGCAGGCATCACCACAAGTATCAGCTTGGCGACCCAATACGCATAAAGGTGGCAAGGGCAAACGTGGAAAAAAGGCAACTCGACTTCATGCTCGCCGATACCACGCAAGGAAAAGACAAAACCAAGCGCGCGGGCAATAAAAACTGATTGATGCCCTAAGTCTTGACTCTGACAGGAATAATGATATCCACAATGCCTTCGGGCATTGTGGATATTTTTAATACATACCATCTAAAAAGGCAAATCCCCGACTCAGCGCTCTGAGTTGGGGATTTGTGTTAACCTAAAAAACTAACTTTTAAACCTAAAAACTAAAAACCTATATGAAACAATCTACTAACCTAAACTGTGTATATGAAAAATGTCTAGTAAGACGACCTTCTCACGAAGACCATTGTCTGTTCGACGCTGCAAAATTAGCCAGAATAGCATTACGCACCAAATAATTTCAAAGAGTTTATGTATTTTTTCCAGTTAATTTTGACTTACGTCAAAACCGTAAACACTAGCAAATAGTAGTTAACACTCGTTCATATTGCTAACAAGCCTAAATTTTTATATCTATCTGTTTATTAGGTAATAAGAAGAATGGGTATTTTTAGTGTGTGCGCACACACATTTTTGACTTATATCAAAAATAAGGCAGAAAAGCGAATAAAACACGAAAAATAATTTGAGGCTATTGATAATCTGCCTAACTTTGCAGTGTCAAAAGGAAACAAGTACTCCTTGAAGGAGTTCAACCCTCGCGAGAAGGTCATTCCTTAAACGACACGCAAAATTTTAAGATTAGTAGATTGTTTCATATAGGTTTTTAGTTTTTAGGTTTAAAGTTAGTTTTTAGGTTTTCATTAGGTCTTAGTTAGTTTTTGGTAAATAGATTAAGATTGTTTTTTAGGTTAACACAAATCCCCAACTCTGAGCGCAGAGCTGGGGATTTGCTTTTTCTGGCTATCCATGAGCCTTTTCATACACACTTATGAGTCTTTTCATACCACCCACGAGCCTTTTCATGCCAAATATAAAGTGGTTTCGGCTTTTCACTGAAAAGTCGTTGACATATCACTGAAACGCCAACGGCTTACCACTGAAATGCCGATGCCTTTTCAGTGGTAAGCCGTTTTGCCCTGCGAAACTACTGTGCAATGCAGATTGTTCTGCTTACTGATTTTCCTCAAACGCGGCTTTCTCAGCCGCGGCTATTATGTCCTCACGCTCGCTTTCGTCTTGGGAAGTGATGGCGTCGCGCTCATCAGCCTTGGCGCTTTCCTGCTCAGAGTAGACACGCTCACGGAAAGCCGTCTCGTGCTTAATCTCGTCGTTTGCGGGAGTAGCGCTGTTCATGAATACCTGCGTGGAGTCGAGGTTTGGAAGAGCGTTTACGGGTTCTTCCTCCATCTTCGTGCGCTCACCCTTTGCCTTGAACACCGCGTCGATGAATTGTGGCTCACGCTTCAGTTTCTCAAGCGTTTCCTTTGAAGCCTTTTGCTGGCTTTCCTTCTTTGAGAATCCGTCGCCCGTGCAACCTTCTACGCCCTCAAGCAGTATCTGATAGCTGAAAATGGGGTTGCCCTGCTTGTCCTTGCCGCTGTTGAGAAGCTTGAACTCGAGCTGCACCTTGTTTTTCTGCGTCCACTCTATGAGCTTAGACTTGAAGTTGACTTCCTTGTAAGCCACCTTGTCTATGTTGATCATATTGGAGAGTATACGCTTCTTGATGAACGTCATGCAAGCGTCGTAGCCCCTGTCAAGGTATAATGCCCCAACGAGAGCCTCGAAGGCGTTGCCTCCAAGATAGCTGTTGTGGGTGTTTGAGCGGCTGCTGGACAGGATGAGGTTGCATATGCCCATGTCCTTTGCCAATTTGTTGAGCGTTTCGCGCTGCACGAGTTTCGACCTCGTGTTGGTAAGGAATCCCTCACGCTTTCCGGGAAAATGGCGGAAAACTATGTCGCCAACCGCGCAATCGAGCACGGCATCGCCAAGGAATTCCAATCGCTCGTTGTTGACGGGCTTTCCCTTGTTGTTGCGGTGCCTGACGCTTTTGTGCATCAGCGCTATCTTATAATAAGAGATGTTGTGAGGATATAGTCCTATTATGGAATACAATGAAGCATAAAGCTCCTTCTCCTTCCGGAAAGGGAGCTTTATGCGGTCTATTATGTTGACTAACATAAAGAGTTATTCAGCAAATTTCTTGAAGATGACACAAGCGTTGTGGCCGCCGAATCCAAACGTGTTGGAAAGGGCCGCGCGCACCTCGCGCTTCTGCGGCTTGTTGAACGTGAAGTTCAACTTATAGTCGAGCTCTGGGTCATCATCGCCGTCCTCATGGTTGATTGTAGGTGGCACCACGTCGTTCACCACGCTCAGCACGCTGAACATAGCCTCTGCCGCGCCAGCCGCGCCAAGCATGTGGCCGGTCATTGACTTTGTGGAAGAAATGTTGAGCTTGTAAGCGTCGTCTCCGAAGAGGTCCTTGATGGCCTTTGACTCCGACAAGTCGCCCACGTGGGTTGACGTGCCGTGCACGTTGATGTAGTCGATGTCCGACGTTGCCAGACCGGCGTCGTTCAACGCTTCCTGCATGACGAGCTTGGCTCCGAGGCCCTCAGGGTGAGAGGCTGTGATGTGGTAAGCGTCAGCGCTCATTCCCGCACCTGCCATCTCAGCGTAGATGTGTGCCCCGCGCTTCTTGGCGTGCTCCAGTGTCTCAAGGACGAGACAAGCTGAACCCTCGCCCATGACGAAACCGTCGCGGCTGCCGCTGAATGGGCGGCTGGCGTGCTCGGGGTCGTCGTTGCGTGGAGACAATGCCTTCATGGAGCAGAAGCCTCCAAGGCCACACTCAGTGATAGCCGCCTCAGCGCCTCCGGCCAAAATGATATCCGCCTTTCCAAGACGCAGCAAGTTGAATGCGTCGGCAAGGGCATGGGATGAAGATGCGCAAGCGCTTGTCGTCACATAGTTGGGACCATGGAATCCGAAATGGATGCTGATCTGACCTGCCGTGATGTCGGAAATCATTTTGGGGATAAAGAATGGGCTGAACTTGGGGGCATCGTCCAAATGCTGGGCATAGTACATCACCTCCTCCTGAAAAGTCTGTATGCCGCCAATGCCAATGCCATAGACCACGCCCACGCGGTTCTTGTCTACGGTATCGAGGTCTATCTTGGAGTCGGCCACAGCCTGAACAGCCGCTGCCATGCCAAGTTGGGTGCAACGGTCCATCTTGCGGGCTTCCTTGCGGTCGATATAGTCGGCAGCCTTAAAGTCCTTAACTTCACAAGCGAACTGTGTTCTGAACTTGGAAGCGTCAAAAAGCGTAATAGGAGCCGCGCCGCTCTTGCCCTCGAGGATGTTTTTCCATGTCTCATCCACGCTTTTGCCAAGCGGAGTGAGGGCGCCAAGTCCTGTTACTACTACTCTGTTCAATTCCATTTGAAAAACTTTCGTTAATACAAAAAAAGCGTTTAATGGCTATCATTAAACGCTGGGCATGACGCCAAATTTATTTATTTAGCGTTCTCGTTGATGTAGTTGATGGCATCCTGAACGGTCTGGATGGTCTCAGCCTTGTCGTCAGGGATAGAGATGCCAAACTCCTTCTCAAACTCCATGATGAGCTCGACAGTGTCGAGAGAGTCTGCGCCGAGATCGTTGGTGAAACTTGCCTCTGGCTTAACGTCTGCCTCGTCAACACCAAGCTTATCTACGATGATTGCCTTAACCTTTGATTCAATTTCTGACATAATTGTAGTCTTTAATTTTATTAATTAATAAATGAAATTTCAAAACATTTTTTCTCAAAAACGTGTGCAAAGTAACTAACTTTTTGGCAATTACGCAAATAAAACATTGAAAAAATGAACTAATAATGCACAACAGATGCTATATTGTGCATTTACATTGCCATTTCAGTTGATATATATCACTATTCACACATTATTTAATCAGTGAAAAGGTTGGATAGTTCGAAATAAGTTATTAATTTTGCAATAATCTAAAGACAATAAATTCAAGTATGTCGTTTACTCAGAAATGTAATGAAATCTTCAATAAAGCCATTGAGGATTACCACGTGAAAAACAATATTGACACCCCTATCAGCAACCCTTACGGGCACGACACGATAGAGAACCGCCTTTATCTGAAATGTTGGATTGATTGCGTGCAATGGCATATGGAGGACATCATCCGTGACCCACACATCGACCCGCAGGAGGGCATGCAGCTCAAACACCGCATCGACCGCTCAAACCAGGACCGCACGGACCTCGTTGAGCAGATCGACTCGTGGTTCAGACAGCATTTCTCTGACGTGACGCCAAAGCCTGAGGCACGCCTGAACACCGAAAGCCCGGCATGGGCTGTGGACAGGCTCTCCATACTCGCGCTGAAGATTTACCACATGAGGGAGCAGACCAACCGCCAGGACGCCACACCCCAGCACCGCGAGCTGTGCAACGGAAAGCTAAACGTGCTCTTGGAGCAGCAGAAAGACCTGTCGCTGGCCATAGACCAGTTGCTGGACAACATCAAGGAGGGAGACATATACATGAAAGTGTATAGGCAGATGAAGATGTACAACGATCCGAGCACCAATCCCATACTCTACCAAAAGAAGTGAAGACCGACCATATACTGATAATGCGCTTCTCCGCCATGGGCGACGTGGCCATGACGGTGCCGGTGGTATGCGCTCTGGCCAAAGAGTATCCAAACTTGCGGGTGACAGTGCTCTCGCAACCCTTCGCAAGGCCTCTCTTTGAGAACCTCGCGCCGAATGTCAGCTTCATGGAGGCTGACATAAAAAATGAATACAAGGGCATAACGGGTCTCAACGCACTGTACAGACGGTTGACGGCAAAGCATTTCACGGCGATAGCCGACTTGCACAACGTGTTGAGGTCGAGCTATCTACGCATGAGATTCAACCTCGGCCAAAACAAAGTGGCCCACATAGACAAGCACCGCAACCTGAGAAAACGCCTTACCGCGACGAAAGACAAGGTGATGGAGCCTATACCAACCGCTTTCGACAATTATAAAGAGGTGTTCGCCAAATTGGGCTATCCCATAAAAGATATCGCCTTCAAGTCCATATTCCCTTCAAAAGGCCCGTTGAGGATGCTCCCGGCGGAGATAGGCGAGAAAAAAGATTTCCAACAGTGGATAGGCATAGCGCCTTTCGCGGCGCACGAGGGCAAGGCTTATCCTCTCGACAAGATGGAGGAGGTCGTAGGCGACATCTTGAAACGTCATCCCTCGGCACGTGTTTTCCTCTTCGGTGGCGGAAAACACGAGACTGAACTTTTAAGAGACGTGGCTAAGAGGCACAACTATTGCACCGTGGTACCAGGCTTGCTCCACGGCTTGCGCGAGGAACTCATACTCATGAGCAACCTCGACGTGATGGTGAGCATGGACTCTGCCAACATGCATCTCGCCTCGCTGACAGGCACGCCTGTGGTGAGCGTGTGGGGAGCCACGCATCCCTATGCCGGATTCTTGGGGTGTAACCAGAAAGAGGAAAACGCGGTGCAGGTTTCCATGCCCTGCCGCCCATGCTCCATCTTTGGCAACAAGCCATGCCAAAGGGGAGACTACGCCTGCCTAAGACAAATAACCCCATCCACCATTGTGCAGAAAATAGAAAACAACTTATAAAGAAATACAGTGGATAACACTGTGGATAAGGCTGTGGAAAACCATTACGATTTCCACAGCCTTATTGTTTCACCCCAGTAGCTGGGGATATCAACATGGTTATAAAAGCGTTTTCAAGGCATTTTCAACACATTTCAACAGGCTAAAGTTATTCAACTTATACTTATCAACATTTTAATGATTTTGTGGAAAACCACGTAAACTACTATAATAAAGCTATTTGATATTATAAACCTATGCTAATAATCCCAACTCTATGGTTTATAACTTATGAAGCAAATATTCCGCCAATAAAGTATCAACATATCAACAGCCTATCATCATACTATTATTTTTCTTTTAAATTTTAAAATAGAATAGATAATAATAATAAGGTTGTGGAAAAGCGTTAACTTTGCATCCATGCAAGGATTGTCTATTCTTATCCCAGTCTATCGAGACTCATGCGTGGCACAGGTCATGGCATTGCACGCCCAATGCCTGGGCTTGGACATGCCATGGGAGATAGTGGTGGCAGACGATGGATCTCCGTCGCCTTGCGATGCCTTGAACGATGAAATAGCCACAGTGACGCATTGCAGGCTTATAAAGCGGCAGGAAAACGTTGGAAGGGCGGCTATAAGAAACTTTCTCGCGCATGAGGCACGGTTTGATACATTATTATATATAGACGCTGGAATGATGCCATCCGAAGGCTTTGTGGCAGCCTATGTGGAAAACATTGGCAAAGCCGACGTGGTGGTAGGCAGTTTGAAGGTGGCGGAAGGCAGCGTGGACTTGTCAAATCTCAGGTGCCTTAACGAGATGAAGGCGGAGCATGGCTATTCGGTTGTCAAGAGCAATGAGTGTCCATACAAGAATTTCCATTCGGGCAACTTCATGGCAGAGAGGCAGGTTGTGCTCGACAACCCTTTTCGTGAGGACATAAAGACATACGGATATGAGGACACGCTCTTCGGGAAAGGATTGGCAGACAGGCACATAAGCATACTGCATATAGAAAACCCATTGCTATTCGTGAGGTTCGAGAGCAATGAACGATTCTTGGAGAAGACAAGGGAAGCCATGCTTACGCTTTATACTTACAGGCATGAACTGAAAGGCTACTCTGCCCTACTCCACCTTGTAGACCGTTTACAACGTTATCGTCTATTGTGGATAACTGTGTGGATAAACCGGTTGATAAGCACAACCATAAATAGAAGGCTTATGGGAGACAAGCCGAGTGTGTTTCTATATAATGTTTTCAGAGTAGGTTGTCTTTCAAACAATTATATGGATGCTTTCCGCCGAAATCATTAACTTTGCAGAATATAAGTGGTGACGAGAATAATAACATTCAACAAATGAATCAAATAGCAGAAAAGGAAGAGCAAATATTGATAAGCATAACAGGTCAGGACAGACCAGGTCTCACGGCGTCTGTCATGGCTATTCTGGCTAAGTATGAGGCACAAGTGCTCGACATAGGCCAGGCAGACATCCATTCTACCTTGTCGCTCGGCATTCTCATGCGGCTCGACGCGATGCACTCGTGGCAAGTGATGAAGGAATTGCTCTTCAAGGCTA
Source organism: Lachnospiraceae bacterium (assembly GCA_963588155.1). Taxonomy (GTDB): domain Bacteria; phylum Bacteroidota; class Bacteroidia; order Bacteroidales; family Bacteroidaceae; genus Prevotella. The sequence goes on from CAVAGT010000065.1 coordinate 16,576, forward strand.
CGGAGCTGGGCGTGAACATAGACTATTCACCCATCAGCGACGACGAGTATGAGAGTTGGGTAAACCAGCAAGGCAAGAACCGATACATACTCACCATCATAGGCCGTTCGCTATCGGCACGGCAGATAGAGGCTACCACGAAGATTATAGCAGGGCAAGGCTTGAACATCGACTCCATTTTGCGCCTCACAGGTAGAATGAGTATAAAGCAGCCCAAGCGAAACGTGAGGGCGTGCATAGAGTTCTCGCTGCGAGGCAACCCGGCAGACACGGCAGTCATGCAGAAGGAACTTATGAACATGTCGCAGGAAATGGCGGTCGACTTCTCGTTCCAGCACGACGACATGTATCGCAGGATGAGGAGGTTGATATGTTTCGACATGGATTCCACGCTCATACAGACAGAGTGCATTGACGAGCTGGCCAAGCGCGCCGGCGTGGGTGACAAGGTTAAGGAAATCACGGCGCGCGCCATGCGTGGTGAAATAGATTTCAAGGAGAGTTTCAAGGAGCGCGTGGCGTTGTTGAAAGGTCTTGACGCAAGCGTGATGAAAGACATAGCAGAAAGCCTGCCTATCACCGAGGGGACAGACAGGCTCATGAGCGTGTTGAAAACTTGTGGATACAAGATAGCCATCCTCAGCGGAGGCTTCACCTATTTCGGTGAATACTTGCAGAAGAAATATGGCATCGACTATGTTTATGCCAACGAATTGGAGATAGGCGACGACGGCAAGCTCACTGGCAACTATGTGGGCGACATTGTGGACGGGCACCGCAAGGCAGAACTCCTCAAGCTCATAGCTCAGGTAGAAAAGGTAAACATTGCCCAGACCATTGCCGTGGGCGATGGTGCCAACGACTTGCCGATGATAGGTGAGGCAGGACTTGGCATAGCCTTCCACGCCAAGCCTCGTGTGGCGGCAAACGCCAAGCAGAGCATCAATACCGTGGGCATTGACGGCATACTCTATTTCCTTGGGTT
>CAVAGT010000066.1:0-16388 GCA_963588155.1 Lachnospiraceae bacterium
AGACAGGTATCCTTACCTCTTCAATGTAGCCAACCACGAGGCTCGCGCCTTCTACGAGACGCATGGCATGGGTGACCTGGAGTCGGCCTTGGAGACGGCAGAGCCGAAACGAAGCGTGGTAATGCAGTGCCGTTATTGCATACGCCATGAGCTCGGTTTTTGCGTGCGTCGAGGTGGCAAGAAACCAGAGTGGCGTGAACCATTGACGTTGCGGCTTGGCGATGGACGAGGCTTCCGCCTCGACTTCCGTTGTGCTGAATGCCAAATGAACTTGTTGCCTCAGGATTAATGCCAACGAAATTTCTTTTGTGTGAATTGCTTGCCTCCGTATAGACTTTTTTATTAACTTTGCACCAGATTTCTAAAAACAATACCAATGACTTATACCATTGAGAAAATAACCACCCTCATCGGTGCGCGTCGCTATGGAACGGCAGATGCTAATATAGCATTCTTGCTTACTGACAGCCGTTCGCTTTGTTTTCCGGAGGAGACATTGTTTTTCGCGATTAAATCGGAGCGCAACGACGGTCATAAGTATATACCAAGCCTTTATCTTCGTGGTGTGCGCAACTTCGTGGTGACATCAGTGCCAGACGGTTACGAAGCACGCTTCCCACAGGGCAACTTCCTTAAAGTAACCAACACCTTGGAGGCTCTGCAGCGCCTTGCCGAGCGTCATCGCGACGAGTTCAATATACCAATAGTTGGCATCACGGGCTCCAATGGCAAGACCGTGGTAAAGGAATGGCTTTACCAGGTGCTCTCGCCCGACGCTTTCGTGACTCGCTCGCCACGTTCCTATAACTCTCAGATTGGCGTGCCATTGTCGGTGTGGCTAATGAACGACGATACCAAGATAGGCGTCTTCGAGGCCGGCATAAGCAAGCCGGGCGAGATGCTTGCCTTGCGCGACATCATTCAGCCTACCATAGCAGTGCTTACCAACCTTGGGTCTGCCCACCAGGAGAACTTCCCGTCGATGGAGGCAAAGTGCAGGGAAAAACTCATATTGTTCCACGACGCGCAAGCCATTGTCTACAATGCCGACGACACCACCGTGGCAACGGTCGTGGACGCGTCTGACTACAAGGGCGAGAAACTGTGTTGGTCGCGCAAGGACAGCACGGTCAAGATGTTTGTAAAGTGCATCGGGAAGGCGGAGACGAATACCACTGTCGACTATATATATAATAATGTAGAGGGCAGCTATACCATCCCGTTTATCGACGATGCCAGCATTGAGGACTCTATCGTCACCGCCATTGTAGCCTTGCGTCTTGGCGTGGGCGTTGACGCGTTGAAGGAACGCATGCCACAGCTTGAGCCCATAGCCATGCGACTGGAGGTGAAGGAGGGCCGACATGGCTGCACGCTTATCAACGACTCTTATAACTCCGACATCAACTCTCTCGACATTGCCCTTGACTTCATGAATCGTCGTCCCGATCATAAGGATCGCCGACGCACGCTCATTCTCAGCGACATACAACAGAGCGGAATGAACCCTGCCGACCTCTACCGAGAGGTGAGCCGCTTGGCAAGGGAGCGTGGTGTGGAGAAGTTTATCGGCATCGGACCGGTGGTGTCGGACAACGCCAACAGGATTGAAATCAAAAACTCATTCTTCTTCAACAGCGTTGGCTCCTTCCTCGACTCAACGGTGTTCCGCACCTTGCGCGACGAGGTCATCCTGATTAAGGGCGCGCGCCAGTTTGGCTTCGACCAAGTAACAGATCTCTTGGTGGAGAAGGTGCATGAGACCGTGCTGGAGGTGAACCTCAATGCCGTGGTCGACAATCTCAACTATTATCGCTCATTCATGAAACCCGAGACAAAGCTCGTGTGCATGATCAAGGCCGATGCCTATGGAGCGGGCAGCGTGGAGATAGCCAAGACGCTGCAAGACCATCGTGTTGACTATCTCGCCGTGGCTGTAGCCGACGAGGGCGCGACGTTGCGCCGCAACGGCATCACCTCGAACATCATGATAATGAACCCGGAAATGTCGGCATTCAAGACGATGTTCGACTACGACCTTGAACCGGAGGTCTACTCGTTCCGTCTTCTCGACGCTCTCGTGAAGGCTGCTGAGAAAGAGGGCATCACGGGATGGCCAGTCCACATAAAGCTCGACACGGGAATGCATCGTCTCGGCTTTGACCCGGAGAAAGACATGGACAAACTCATTGATAGGTTGAAACATCAGGACGCAATCATTCCCCGTTCGGTATTCTCCCATTTCGTGGGTTCCGACAGCGATGATTTCGATGCTTTCTCAGCCTGCCAGTTTGAGCTTTTCGACAAGGGCAGCCGCAAGTTGCAGGCCGCGTTCAGCCATAAGATCCTTCGACATATCGACAACTCTGCCGGCATTGAGCATTTCCCCGAGCGCCAGCTCGATATGTGCCGTCTTGGTCTTGGTCTCTATGGCATCAACAGTCGCGACAACCACGTCATAAACAACGTGTCAACCTTGAAGACCACCATCTTGCAGTTGCGCAACGTAGCGGCAGGCGAGACCGTTGGCTACAGTCGTAAGGGCAAGATAGACCACGACAGCGTGATAGCCGCCATACCAATAGGCTATGCTGACGGCTTGAACCGTCATCTTGGTAACCGTCGTTGCTATTGCCTCGTCAATGGCCAGAAGGCCGAATATGTGGGCAACATCTGCATGGACGTGGCAATGATAGATGTCACGGGCATCGCGTGCAAGGAAGGCGACAGCGTTGAGATATTCGGCGACGACCTGCCCGTGACGATTCTCTCCGACGTGCTCGACACCATTCCTTATGAGGTGCTTACCGGCATAAGCAATCGCGTGAAGCGAGTGTATTTCCAAGACTAAGCCAAAGAGACATTATACAAAAATATCATGGGCGGTTCCATGGAACTGCCCATAAACAAAACAGGGTATAACACGCCGTCGTGATATACCCTGTTTTCTTTTCACTTTGCCGTAAGTCTAAAGCCTTATCCCCATTGGCTGTTTGCCGGCTTGTATTCGGGTACAATCTTTCTCATGAGCGCGACGACGGCTCTTTGGTCGTAGGTCAGCGCGGTGTCTATGATATTGTCGATGTCTTTTAATACCTGGTCGAATTCGTATTCCCTGACCTTGGCTATTCGGATGTTCTTGTTGAATGTTGGCTCGGTGCTTTCCTCGTCGGCAAGCACTTCCTCGTAGAGCTTCTCGCCAGGGCGCAACCCAGTATACACTATCTTCACGTCTTTGGCATTAGATAGTTTTATCATGCGTTTGGCGAGGTCGGCAATGCGTACCGACTTGCCCATGTCGAACACGAATATCTGTCCGCCGTGGCCATGCGTGCCGGCTTCCAACACGAGCTTGCAAGCTTCGGGGATGAGCATGAAGAAGCGCGTCACGTTGGGGTCGGTCACCGTCACGGGGCCGCCATTGCGTATCTGCTTCTCGAAGATAGGGATGACAGAGCCGTTGCTGCCAAGCACGTTGCCAAAGCGCGTGGTGACAAACTGTGTGGTCTGTTGCGCGCTGTTGAGGCTTTGTATGTAGATCTCGCACAGGCGTTTGGAGCAGCCCATGACGTTGGTCGGATTCACGGCCTTGTCGGTGGAAATCATCACAAACTTCTTCACTCCGTATTTCACGCTGAGGTCTGCCACGATCTTCGTGCCGTATACATTATTATATATGGCCTCGGAAGGAGAGTCCTCCATCATTGGCACGTGTTTGTAGGCTGCGGCGTGGAACACGTAGTCGGGGCGTCTGGTGTCGAAAATCATTTCCATCAGCTTCTTCTGCGTGATGCTTGCCACTATGGTTTGGCAGTCGATGTCGGGGAAAAGCTTGTGCATCATCAGCCTGATGTCGTGCTGCGGAGTCTCGGCAGAGTCGATGAGTACCATGTGCGCAGGTTTGAAGGATGCCACTTGCCTCACTATCTCCGAGCCTATGCTTCCCGCCGAGCCGGTGATAAGTATGGTATGGTCTTTCAGCATGGTGCCGATAGCGTCGATATCAACCTGTATCTCGTCTCTTGGAAGAAGGTCGGAAATCTCTATTTCCCTAAGCTTGTTGGTGTCGATCTTGTTGCCCTCGTGCCATTCTTCCATGTCGCTCATGACATAAATGCTGATGTCGTTGCTGAGGAGCATGTCTTGAACCGGGGAATCCTCACGGAAGGTCCGTATCGCGATAGGCGACACCAGCACCGAGTCGATGTCTTTCGCCTTGATGACGTTTTCGAGGTCTTGGTTGTTCAAGTACACACGCTCTCCCATGATGGTCTTGTTGTTCAATTTATGGTCGGGAGAGATGAACCCCTTTAGGCGGAATCTCCTGCTGCTGATGTTGCCCTGAATGGATTTCGCCATGGCCATGGCACCGTAATGGGCACCGTAGATGAGGACGTTGTGCGTGGCGTTTCTGCCCAACAACTGGTCGTAGAGAACCTTGACGAGGATGCGAAGCCCCCACATCAGCGCCGTGGAGACGAGGAACATCAAGAACACTTGCCTTCCTGCAAGCGGCAGGACGGGAATGTGGAAAGAAAAGACGGCGTAATGAAACAGTTCGGCTATGCAGCAGCTAAAGGCTTGCGCGTAGCAGATGCGCCGAAGGTCCTCGACTGATGAATAGCGTATTATGCCGGTATAAGTGTGGAACACACGGAAACCCATTAAGAAGAATATGAGATATACTCCGATGGTCTTCGACAGCGGTAGGAGGTTGCCTAAGGTCACGGCTCCACGGTAGTAGAACCAAAAGACAAGGATGCCCGAGAGATAGGCAATGGCCAGGTCGGCAATGATGACGCACCAATATGGAAGGGCTCCCCTTGAGAGGTACCATTTGGGCAAATTGAATGTTTTATTCATCATTTAAGAATTTTCTAAAGTGACAAGTGTGAACAACACACATTATCTAACATACAAAATTACAATTTCTTCTTGAGAATCATCATGTTGTAAGATGTTTTTATATCAATAATATGCATAAATAACATTCGAGCCACTGTTTTATTGGTGGCAAATGGAGCATGGCATACCCATTTGGCAATAAAACAGTGGCTCGACTTAATCTAAGCGCGGCTTACTTGAGGCTTTCTACCGCGGCTTTCAGTTGCTCGTCGTTTCCGGTCTCATAGTCGGAAGGCGTGTTGTAGACCTCGATGTCTGGCTTTAGTTCCTTGTTCTCAAAGTAGGTGCCGTCCATAGCCTGATTGCCCACTTGCGGAATGCCGAAAACCATGCCATTCATCATGCGCTCCCACCACACGGCCGTCATTGTTCCTGCCACGGGCGCTCCCACGAGCTTGCCGATGCCCAGCGTCTTGTAGACGGCGGGGAAACCGTGGCCATTGCTGTAGTCGTCTTCGCAAATCATCACGCACGAAGGCTTCACCCACTTGTTCCATGGGTCGTATCCGATGTATTTGCCATGGGCTACGAACTTGGCGTATTGCTTGCCCGAGAGCAGGGTGCAGAGGTCGTCGTGGAGCCATCCGCCACCGTTGTGGCGCTCGTCCACGATGACGGCTTTCTTCATGCGCATGGAGTCGGATAGCAGCTCGCTGAACACCGTGCGGAAGCTCTCGCTGTCCATGGCCTTGACGTGGACATAGCCAATGGTGCCGTGCGACAGCGAGTCGACCATCTTGCGGTTGCGGTCTACCCAACGACGGTAGAGCAGGTCCGACTGTGCCGAGCGGCTGATAGCCCTGACCACGACGTCAAAGTGTTTCTTCTTCGTGGGGTCGAACACGCTGACGCGTGTCATCTTGCCTGCCTTGCCGTCGAGCAGCGACGTGTAGTCGGAACCTTTCAATATCTTCTGCCCGTCGATTGCCTCGATGATGCATCCCTTCTTCACGCCCGTGTTGCGCACGGCGAAAGGTCCGCGGTTGATGACCTCTTCCACCTTCAGTCCGTCGCCTTCATAGTCGTTGTCGAGGAAGAGACCCAGGGCTGCCGTCTTGAGCGAGGCACCTTCAGGGTAATAGCGCGCGCCGGTGTGTGAACCGTTGAGCTCGCCGAGCATCTCAGAGAGCATGTCGCGGAAATCGTAGCCATTGTTTATGTATGGCAGGAACTTGGCGTAGGTCTGCTTGTAGCCCTCCCAGTCTACACCGTGAATCTTCGGGTCGTAGAACTTGTCCTTCACTTGCTGCCACACGTGGTTGAAGATGTAGGCACGCTCCTCGTAAGGGCGGTAGTTGAAGTTGGCCTCGAAGTCGATGTTCTTTTGCGAGTTCTTGGCTATGTCTATTTGCTTGATGCCGTTGTTGTAGACATAGAGGTGCTTGAAGCCCTTGTCGGCCTCGAGCCCGTAGCCCACGCTCTTCATCACGATCTCGGTCTTGTTCTCCACCAAGTCGTGTTTCCAGAGGTCGTAGCCGCCCTCGAAACTCGCTTGATAATACAAGGTGTCGCCGCCGGGGGAGAGGATGGCATCTGCCATGTGCGATGAGTTGACCGTGAGGCGGATGACGCGGTCGCGGCAGTTGGCAAGGTCAAACTTCAAGGTCTTTGCCTCCTCTTTCTTCTTGTCGGCTTGCGCCTTCTTCTTGCTCGACTTTGGCCACTTTATGAGTGGTTTCTTCTTTTTCGTGGTGTCGGCTTTTTCCTTCTTGTGGGCCTCGTCGTAGAGCGTGCGCTCCTCCTTGCCCATGCGGAAACGCTCGTAGGCGTCGAGGTCGAAGAACATGATGTAAGCATCGTCTTCAGTGCCCCAGCTGCCGTGGCTGCGGTAGCCTGCGCGGTCGCTCATGAAGAGCATCGCCTTGCCGCCGAGCGCCCATCTGCCGTTGCTGTCGTTGTAGCCGCTGTTGGTGAGGTTGGTTATCTTCTGGCTTCCGTCGGCAGGCACGAGGGCGATGTCGCGATTGTTCCAACCGCCATTGCCGATATAGTTTGACAAGAGCCACTTGCTGTCGGGGCTCCATTCGAACCACAGGTCGCCATCAGAGTAGCTGTATTGGAACTTGCCGTCCATGAGTTGCCTCACGGCCTTCGTCTTCACGTCCACAGCCATGAGCGCGCCACGGTCTTCGATGTAGGCCACGGTCTTGCCGTCGGGGCTGTACGCGGGCTGCATGTCGACCTTCGACGACTTCACGAGTTGCTCTTCCTTGAGCTGGGTGGCATAGGTGAACTGTTTCTCGTCCTTGTTCACGATGCTTGTCTGGTAGATCTGCCAAAGTCCGCCACGCTCTGAGGCGTAGACAAGGCTGCGGCCGTCGGGCGAGAAGTTGACGTTGCGCTCTTGCTCGGGCGTGTCGGTTATTCGCTTTGTCGTGGTGTAGTCGATGGAGGTGACGTAGACGTCGCCGTGGACCACGAAGGCTATCTCCTTGCCATCTGGCGAGACCGTGAACTCCGTGGCGCCACTCCGCAACACCTGCCGCTGGAGCTTGTCGGTGCCGTCGTCGGCCACCACCGAGAGGTTGAGCCTCACGGGTTGGCTGCCCTCCTTCAGAGTGTAGATGGCACCGTCGTAGCCGTAGCACAGCGTGCCGTCAGTGGCACGGGTGAGGAAACGCACTGGGTTGCCCTTGTAGTGGGTCAGCTGGGTCTTTGCAGCTTCACCGATGCGGCGCTTGTAGACGTTGAACGTGCCGTCTTCCTCGCTAAGATAATAATAGGTGTTGGCATCGCCGCCCCATACTGGCGTGCGATCCTCTCCGCCGAAATCGGTCAGCTTGGTATAGTCGCCACCCTTGTAGAGCCAGATGTCGCGGCATATAGGCGATTGGTGGTGCTTGCGGAATGGATCCTCGTAGCCTTTCTTGTCGTGGTAGAGCAGGGCACCGTCCTTGCCCACGCTGACATCTTCCATGGGTATGTCGGAGAAGAGGCGCATGCGTCCGCCGTTTGCGCTCACCTCGTAGACCTGTGGGAAGTCGGCGAACATTATGCTTGTTGCCTTGGGCATGATCGAGGCTTTCAGCAGTATGGTGCTGTCGTTGCGCCAAGCCATGGGGTATTCGTCACCGCTGTCGGTGGTAACCCTTCGTGGCGATCCTCCGTCCTTGCCAACCACGTAGACATCCAAGCTACCCTCGCGACTTGAGGCGAAGGCTATCTGTCTTGAGTCGGGGCTCCAAACAGGATAGGCGTCGTAAGCCGGGTTAGTGGTGATTTGTCGTGCCTGTCCGCCATTGGCAGGCACTGTCCAGATGTCGCCTTTGTAGGAGAATGCCACCGTCTTGCCATCGGGCGAGATGGCAGGGAAGCGCATCCACAAAGGATTGGTTTGCGCCATGGTCGACACCGCCGCCAGAGGTGCGATTAAGGCTAATAAAAGTTTTTTCATTCGGTATGATATATTATTATTCTGTCTCTATTTTTCTTTATGCAAAAATACTGCAAATATTCAGAAAAAGCGTGACTGTGGCGGAGAAGTTTAAGCATAAGCCTCATTTTTGCTTTGAATCAAACATTTTCTCGCCTCTTTGGTTTGTATGTCAGGGTGCGGGCCCTGTGCCCGTCCGTAACCATTCGGATATAAAGTTTTGTGCGCCATTCGGGTTGCGGACGGCCACAGGGGCCGCACCCTGCCAAACGTACCATCAGCCTATGTGAATAATACCATTTCGGCTTTGCACTGCAAAGCCGAAACGATTCCAGTGTAAAGCCGTTGCCTTTTCAGCGTAAAGCCATCGCCTTTTCAGCGTAAAGCCGACGGCTTTACACCGTGGAAATGATAATGTTATATAAAGCCATGTTAATCAGTAGGTTGGGTTTCTAATGTATAGAAAACAACTGCTAAGACTATTTTTCGCTTTATAAGATATCAATGTCTCACATTCTGCTCTTTTGTTCTTGTCCGGCTCCGGTACCTTTATATTTGCTCTTCGACACGTTGAATCTATAGCGGACGGTCAGCGAGTAAACGCTTATCGAGTAATCGTGGTGAACGATTTCGCGCATTGCGCCAGAATACATCCTGCTATGCATGTTTCCTATGCCCAACAGGTCATTGGCATAGAAGAACACCAGCAGTTTTCCTTTCAAGAACGACTTGTATATTGACAAGTTAGCGCCAAAGTAGTCGCGATACATATATGATGTCTCATCGTCGCCCCTGGTCTGAGCTGTCAGCATCAGGGAAACCGTGCAAAGCTTGGTGTCCAACGTGTTGTCGAAACGTATCGTGACTTTTGGATTACCCAACTGGTGTCCATCATGCGTTTCCATGTCGAACCATTGCTTAAAGAAATAGAGACTCAAAGAAGGATGCCATATCCCGAATTTAGGTCTTGCCGAAAGCGACGCCCCAATGCGGTTGTATGATTTCCAATTCACATCCTGTATCAACGCTATGTTTGGATTGTCTTTGTACGACTGGGTCAACATCACAATCGGATTGGACACATATGTATAAATCGCCCCAGCCATGAGCCATTTATAGGACACCGTATAATTGATGTTACGGCTTATTTCCGAAACAAGGAAAGGATTGCCCGACTCGTAAGTATAGCGATTGGCATACTCGGTTCCTGATCGCAGGTCATAATAGGAAGGACGCTTTATAGTGGCTCCGTAGCTCAACTGCATTTGAGTTTTACCCACAGGAAGAGAGAAAGATAATGACGGAAGGACATTGCCATATCTCTTGCTTTGTTCAGACATTCGTTTCCCTTCTTCATAATAATTAAAGTCGGTGTTCTCATACCTTATTCCAGCAAGGACACTCAATGCCCCAAATTTCCTTGTGTAATCACAAAACACGGAAGCCATGTCCTCTTTGATTCTGTTGTCTTGCTTTTCCAACAATCCGGCAGGTTGGACATCATACGAACTTCTGCGATTAGTGGCGGAGTATTCCCCTCCGAAAGACAGCTTTCCTTTCCATAATGGCAAAGACAAAATGAGCTTGGAAGCAAAGAGTTCGTTTTTGGTGTTTGTCTTTGTATGTACGGCATTGGTCTGCCAATCGTCATCAAGTTCTTGATACTTTTCAAGGGTGTTTACTCTGGAAAAGTTTTTATCCCAAAGCCAATCCGTATTAAAGTTTATGTCCACAATGCCTATTTTCCCCATGTAATAGACATTGCCGTTTGCAAGGCTTGTGTTGCCAGGCTTTGTTATGTCGCTTACGGATTTTTCGGTGAGAGCATTGTCTTTGTCTATCGTTGTTGTTATTTTGCTTACCCCTTTGTCGAGCATGCGGTTGAAGTTGAAGCTTGCGCCTACGAAACTGTGACTGCCAATCTGATAGTTGGCTCCAAGTCCGCAATACAATTGCCTGTTTCTTATGCTACCCTCAATGTCATTGCGTTGACTCCAAACATTGTCAACATAGGTGTTTTGAACGAGTCCCTGCTTGTTTGAGCTGTTACTGTCTTTTACCTTCAAAAACGCGAAAGTCTCCAGACCTTTCTTCTGATAGTTTATGTTTAATTGTTCATAGCCGCCAATTTTCGCTTTCTCATCAACATTTCCGGAAGTCGTTGTCTCAAATCCAAATCCGTCGTTAGTCTTCTTCTTTGTATTGATACGTATCACTGCCTTTACATTTGAAGCATATTGCGCCCCAGGATTTTGTATAACCTCCACAGTGCTGATTTCTTCAGGGTTCAAACGATCTAATTCGGTATTATCCCTCACTTGCTTGCCATTAATGTATATCACGGGCTCACCAATTCCAAAGACATTGATTTTCCCGTTTTGCGAAGTGACATTTGGTATTCGGTCAAGCAGGTTGTTTATGTTTCCCGACTTTTCCAATATAGACCCTGCAACAGTCGTGACAAACGCCCCATTCTTTAATCTGGTTTTTGGCAAAGAGGATTTCACGACGACATCTCCTAATGTCATGGATTCTTCTTTTAGGATAATAGCGCCAAGGTTTGAATCAGACACGTTTCGATAAACGGTTTTATATCCGATACATGTCACCTTGACAATGCCGTTTTTATATGGCGTGTTAATCAAAAAGCATCCCGTCGCATCACTAACCACTCCTTTTATAAATGCAGAATCATTCGCTTGCAGCAGAGCCACGTTAGCATATTGTATGGCCTTTCCCTGTTCGTCAACAACCTTTCCCGTTATGTTTTGTGCGACACAAACAACACAAGAACCAATGTATAGCAAAAAAGCAAATAAGTTTCTCATATCGAATATTCTCTATAAAATATATCCTGTTACAGTTGAATTTGGACATCTCGGGTCTGGATAATCGAAATAACCTTTACCCAAAGTCTTTGATATATCGACAAAACATACACGCCGATCTATTGACTTACGGCAAATATCTAAAACCTTGCAATGCTTACATGGAGAGTTTGTCTCCATTTTGTCAATTTGGCTAAATGCACATATCTCTACTGCCTTTGAGGAATTCCAAATTGTTTTTAATGAGGAATCGTGTATATTTCCAAGAACAAAGTCTGGATTATCATAAAGCATTTCGCAAGGCGTGCATATTCCTGTGGCCAAAATGGACAGCATGTAATTTCCCGCATGGCATATTTGATTGCTTTTCACAAACTCTTCAACCGTCTTGAATCTCTTCAACTGATACCCACACTTATTTATCTTATTCAAGTAAATGGGAAATTTCTTCTTTTGGCTCTCGACATACGAAGATATGGAAGCCAATTGTTCATTCGTTGGCGTATAGTCTTTATACTCTTCTTTAAATTCAGAATAAAATGCGGGAGTAATTACCCAATCTGTGATATTTTCAAAATGGGACAAAAAGGCATACATGTCTTTAAAATTATCCACCATCCCATTATGGCAAGTTATGACACTTCTTATATTTAAAAGAACTCCGTACTTCAGGCAATGCAGAAACATCTGCCTCACTCTATCAACGTATGAACCAGAGCTCCCAATCATTATTTTTATAATGTCACTATCTATAGAATCCAAAGAGAATTGCAGTTTGTTTATCCCTATTTCCCTTAAATATTTGACATCATTCTCGGTTAGCGGCGTCTTTGTCGAAAGAAACGGACGATATCCTTTGCTGATAGTGTGTAAAAGAAGTTCACGCCAATCTTCCCGTACAAAAACATCGCCTCCTGTCAATGCAACGTTGGATACTCCAATATCATGACATTCATCTATGATTTTATAGATGGTTTGTAATGGCATTGATGTTTTATGGCTACGTTTTGCATAACAATAGATACAGTTTGTACTACAAGCTGTTGTCACCATAAAGCCGACATTAAAAGGCACTGCAGGGCGTTTGTTTATGAATTTATCAAACGGACGGAATCCATTTTCGAAATAATATTCTCGCTCATCCTTAGAAGTACTATGCACCAACAAATAAGGCGGGATAATGAACGTTTGCTTTTTATAAGTAAATTTACTCTCCCTTTTACCAATTAAGTTATTTACAAAATGTTTTATTATTGCGATGTCTATTCCCAATGACAAAGATATCTTTTCTAAAGATGCGGTTATGGTATCTTTACCTATTTCTGCCACAATAAATCCTATAACGGAAGGAACTACAGAAACATCCCTTGATATTTCCTTTGTTCCATTATCTATTTGCTCTTCCAACTTTACGATGAAAGAACAACCTTTTTCATTTCTAACGGTATATTGAGGATTTAATTTTATATAGTCCATACTGCGACAGTATTAAAAGGTATGTCGAAAGCATCATAACCAAAAAGGAAGATGATTCTGGCATACCCATTTTTTTAAACATCCCTGCGTACCATTGCCTGGCTCAACAGGATCGGTAGGAAGCGTAATTACCGTTTCGCCAGCTCCGCCACGTTCACATATACAAGTGCTGGAGCTACTGCCACCTTTTACCTCTTCGATTTCGGAAAGAAGTAAATCCTCAACTTCGTTTTTTCTCATTGTATATACATTTAGAAGTGTTTTTCAACCAACAAGCATCACCGTGTTGTCGATGCCTTTTATTATCCTCAGGAAGGTCTGAGTTATTATATGCTGATTTTACTTGGACAGTTCGCGTCACTTATTGAACCCGAAATGATCCTTCATAAGTTGCACCATTTAAAACAATACATAAAGTATAATCACCTTTGTTTAGGAAGTTTGTCTCGGATGAAACTGTACCATTGCCAGTAATATCGTTTGCGACTTCTTCAATTACATTTCCATTGGCATCATATATGTAAACCCAAACCATTCCTGAGTATTTCTGTATGTTCACAGTCAAAATGCCATCCTCGTAGTCAGCCTCGACTTGAGTGTTTGACGGCATACGAGCTCCACCATGTGGCAATGTGGACTTAACCCTTATGTTTACTTGCGCAGCCATGTTGGGTAGCATTGCTAGCGACATTAAAAAAATAGCAATAATTATTTTCTTCATTTTTTAATGCAAAGTTAGAATGTATGTTGCTTGCCTCCAAATTTTCGATGTCTATTTCTTTAGGTATTGCTAGTTGCGCAATCGCTTAGAATTCAATTTGTTATGCCGGATCCATTTGGTGTACATGTCTATTTTAGTAAAATAAGCAGTTAAAACTGCTCTATAAAAGTACGCAAAGATAAATCCTTTTTATCTTCAATACCAACCTTGCGCTTATATACAAACAGTTTTTGTCGAATGGATTTCTCGCTTATGCCATAGATTAGCGCCATGGCTTTTGATGGCATTCCGAGACGTAACAGAATCATAAAGTTGATATCTTCTTCACTTAATTCTGGATTTTTCGTTTTAAGTCGTATGACAAAATCATACTCCACGCTATTAACAAATAATCTTATCTCACTCCAGTCGTCATCTGACAAAGGAACGGATTTATCTCTATTGCCCCTTATCTTATCTAATTTTTGTGCGATACTGATCTTATCAAGTATATAGCTGCGCATTGTGGAGAGTTGGATTTCCTTTCGCTTAATTTCATCTTCGTATTTTTCCTTTTGCAATTCTCGTTCGCATTCTTCTGCGGCAAGTTTGAGCTTGGCTTTCCGCTTATATTGTTTATACGAACGAAGGATAATGAATATCAGAATTAGACCAGATAAGGTTATATACCCAACAAACCAATACATCAGTTTACCCCGACCATCTGATTTCCCTTTTTCATACAGACTGTATGTGAGCGAATTGTAGTATTCTTCTTTCTTGCTGAGTTCATTAGTGTACATTTGCTCTATGTGTGTATAGGCAGAATCGGCCATTGTGCAAGCTTTTACATAATCATGCTTCTTTAACGATGCCACATGCAAAAGATAATATTTAGTATAAGCATCCCTTGCCTCCGCTGATCTGATGTTTTTCAACACTTCCCTGCATTCATCTATTGAGTCAACATTAAGATACGCCCATGCTAAGTTTAGCAGTTTGGAGTTATCGGCATATTGGCAATATCTATTTGAATTCTCGGCGTTTTTCAAAGAAGCTTGACATTCACCCTTTTCTCTTTGTATTGTCGATAGAACTTGATATATGTCTGATATTAAAAAAGAGTCCTTGCAAGCTAATCCTATTGTTAGTGCTTCCCTGCACTTCAGAGTGGCAGAGTTCAAGCTATTAGATAGCAAGAGAACCTCACAGACATTGAGTTTATAATATGCCTCATTTATCTTGGACTTTTGTGGCAATGAACCATAAATTCGTTCAGCCTTCATAGCGCAAGATAATGCTTTCCGATTATTCGAATTACTCATGACCTTGGATAGTTTTTCCAAGCCAAGGCATTGGGTGTATTTATCTTCATTATTCTTTGCAGCGACAATAGACCTATCAAGACATTCTATTGCTTTCTCCGAACTGTCATTTAGCATGTAATATTTTCCCATGTAGTATTGGCACTTCGCATACAATGAATCATCGGGCTTACTATAATAATATGTGTAAGCAATGCCAAGCAGGGAATCATTGTCAACGTCAAGACCGCTCTTGTCCTGCGCAATGGTGTAAACCAACGCATACCTTGCCATCTCTTTCCTTGCAAGCTCATGTTGATTTACATGGTTGAGCATTGACAGAGCACTGTCTGGAGACTCATCGACAATTGCGTAGGCGGAGTCAATGGCCTTGCAGTGTCTATCTCCACAACCTGTCAAAACCATTATGCAGGCAAACTGCAACAACAAAAAGGCTCCTTTGTTCTTCATCGCATAATTTGATACAAATTTAATCATACTGTCAGCATCTAATGTCAGATTCTACCTTTCTGGTCAATTCCGGCACCAGTACCCTTGTATTTGCTTCGAGACGCGTTGAAAGCATATCGAATGGTGAGGGACAGCTTCTGGATGGACGATGCGTCATAGACCATGCTTCTCAATTTTCCGAAATTGGCAATAAAATGCATGTCATTGGTTCCAAACAGGTCATAGACAAAGAGTTGGAAAGACAGACGGTTCTTCATGCAGGCTTTGTATATGGATAGGTTGGTGCAGAACATTGGTTTGCGGAAATAGAGATTTCGTTCATGTCCCTTGGTGTTGTATGACATCATGAGCGTGAACATTGCCAATTTCGTGTCAAATGTATTGTCGAAACGGAACGATGCCATTGGCTTGTTGAGTGTGCTCCCTTCGTTGGTTTCCATGTCAAACCATTGCTTGTCTATGGAAGCCGTAAGGGATGGATGCCAGAATCCGAAAGTCGGCTGCAAGGTGACAGATGACTCGATGTCATCGAATGCCTTTCCATTTATAGGCTTCATTAGGCCTATGGCTGGATTGTCCCTGTAAGTGTTGACATACGACATTATCGGGTTTGACGTGTGACTGTAGGTAACATCAAATGTAAGCCATTTGTAAGCCACCTCATAGTCTAGATTCCTGCTTGTCTCCGCCATCAGCAAGGGGTTTCCTGTCTCGTATGTATAGCGGTTGTCATATTGCACCGCGCTTCTCAAATTTTGGTATGAAGGGCGGTTTATATCGGCGGAATAGCTCAGCTGCATTTGTACGTTCCCTATCGGCAAGGACAGGCTAAGAGATGGAAACCAGTTGCCATAAGTCTTGCTTTGGTCAGCAATACGCTTTCCGTACTCATAATAGTCGAAGTCAATATATTCATACCTCAGACCTGCTTCCAAGCTAAGGTCTCCGAAGTCTCGTGAGTAAGACAGGAAAGAAGATGTCATGCTTTCGGTCACACGGCTGTTGTCATCATTTACAATGTTTGTGGGCACGACTTGCATTTTAGAGGTACGATGGACATCGGAGAACTCGCCTCCCACTGACAATTCTCCGCCCAACAGAGGGTAGGTGAGAACTAATTTTGAAGCTAGCAGATGGTTGTATTTATTGGTTATGCTCCTTACGGTTTGGTCTTGCCCATCTTTCCCGATTTCCTGGAAATGCTCATCGGTAACGTCGTTTTGCCTTGTCTTGTCCCAAAGCCAATCCGTATTGAAGTCGATTCCCAATCCCCCTATTTTACCTATATAATAAATGTTGCAGGACATGTTGCTTCTCTGCCCGAACAGGTC
>CAVAGT010000067.1:0-15867 GCA_963588155.1 Lachnospiraceae bacterium
TACCGACACTGCTTCAGTGTAGTGCAGAAGCCTATTGCTGGCAGGTTGCTCCTCAGCAGAGCCTGTTTCCTCTTCGGCTTCTGAATGCAAAATTACAAAAAGCTGCCTCCATATCGGAATATTCTTGAGGAATTTGGTTAACTTTGCATTGAGGACGAAGCCATGGCACCTGCCTTACGCCCCCGTAAGAAGTGTCAAGTATATCAGTTTACCAAGCGTGAATTGTAAAGGAAAATAGGTGAAGAGAGGAACTGCGTAAAGTGGATTAGTTCACCAAACAAAGAGTGTAAACAATAATAGTTAATCGCCCTCAAATGTGACAACGTTTTTTAGGGATAGTCAGTTACGCTTTCGTTTTTCTGCTATTTTGCGTGTTTTTCGAGATTAGTGTTTATAATTGGTGCAAAATTATAAAATATTGTTAGAAATAACGAATCTTAACCAAAAAAATATTATGTAACAACCTAATAAATATTACCCAACAATGCAAAACATGGAGAATGAAAAAAGCAACTTGCCCGTGTTTGTTTTGATGACACTGGGCAAGTTGCTCGAAACCTTTCAAATAATAAAAGATAATATAAACGTATTATGCTTGCATTGCGACCTTATTCGTGGATGTCCTTTACGGCACGTCCAGATGGCTCGTTCATGTTCTTGAACGCCTCGTCCCATGCCAACGCCTCAGCCGTGGAGCATGCCACGCTGGGCACACTGGGCACTGAGCGCGCCGCGCTATCCGACGGGAAGTGCTCGGCGAAGATGGAACGATAATAATACTCCTCCTTGTTGCGCGGTGGGTTTATCGGGAATCGCTCGGCAGCGTGAGCCATCTGCTCATCGCTCACTGCAGAGGCGGTGATCTCCTTCAGGGTGTCGATCCACGAATAGCCAACGCCGTCGGAGAACTGCTCCTTTTGCCTCCAGGCTATCTCTTCGGGCAGCATATCGGAGAAGGCATTGCGCACCACCTTCTTCTCCATTTCCTTGCCAGGACACATCTTGTAGCTTGGGTCTATTGTCATCGCCACGTCGAGGAACTCCTTGTCGAGGAATGGCACACGACCCTCCACGCCCCATGCCGAGAGCGACTTGTTGGCTCGCAGGCAGTCGTAGAGATGAAGTTTTGACAGCTTGCGAACGGTCTCCTTGTGGAATTCTTCTGGCGTTGGAGCCTTATGGAAATAGAGGTATCCGCCGAAGATCTCATCGGCACCCTCACCCGACAACACCATCTTGATGCCCATCGACTTTATGACCCTGGCAAGCAAGTACATTGGCGTTGAGGCGCGCACGGTGGTCACGTCGTAGGTCTCTATGAAATATATAACGTCGCGAATGGCGTCAAGACCCTCCTGGATGGTATAGTTGATCTCATGGTGCACCGTGCCAATGTGGTCGGCAACCAGTTTTGCCTTGGCAAGGTCGGGCGCGCCCTTCAAACCCACGGCAAAGCTGTGCAAGCGAGGCCACCAAGCCTCTGTTGCCCCGTTGTTCTCCACGCGATGAGACGCGTAGCGGGCGGCAATGGCAGAGATGACACTTGAGTCGAGACCACCAGAAAGGAGCACACCATAAGGCACGTCGCTCATGAGCTGGCGTTTCACCGCGTTCATCAGTCCGAGGCGCACTTCCTCAACAGCGTCGCCATAAGACAACTCTTCCTTTGGCACGGTCTTGCCTTGCATCCAATCACGCGTATACCAACGCTGCAGTCCCTTGTCGGCCTCCTTGCTTGAATAGTAATGGCCGGGAAGGAAAGGCTCGTAGCGGTCGCACTGACCTTCGAGAGCCTTCAACTCAGATGACACGTAGACCTTGCCATCGTTGTCGAAGCCAATATAAAGAGGTATCACACCTATTGGGTCGCGGGCGACAAAGAAGGATCCGTCCTCTACATCATAAAGGGCAAAGGCGAAAATGCCAGACAGACGCTCAAGCAATGGCACGAAAGAAGACGTGCCGGAAGCCTTCAACTCACGATAAAGAGCCAAAATGACCTCACAATCGGAACCCGTCTGATACTGGTAATCGCTGGTGGCCTGGCGAATGGCGGTATGGTTGTATATCTCACCGTTTACGGCAAGCACTTGTTTCTTGTCGGGCGCGAAGAGGGGCTGCCTGCCACTCTCTGGGTCGACAATTGAAAGACGCTCGTGACACAATATAGCAGACGGGCCTGTATAAATGCCGCTCCAGTCTGGACCGCGATGACGTATTTTCTGACTCATACGCAACGCCTTCTGGCGCAATTCAGGTGTCTGCTCGCCGATATTGAAAATTCCTACTATTCCACACATAATGCTTTTTCTTGTCTTTTTCTTTTATGATGGTTTGTTTACTGTCTAATGTTTGCAACCAAATCAGAAGGTTGCGGTTGCAAAATTACAATATTCAAGAAGAATAGACAAGCAAAAAGACAATTATTTTATTATTTTATTACCATTTTGTCATTTATCATCAATCTTTATTAACCTTTATGCATGATATTGCGTGGATGGTGCTCAAGAATTTCTTTCCGCAACGACTCGTCGTCGAGATGGGTATATATCTCCGTGGTGCCAATGTTGGCATGGCCAAGCAGCACTTGGATGACACGCAAGTCGGCCCCACCCTTGAGCAATGCCGTGGCAAACGAATGGCGCAGGGTGTGGGGCGAGATTGTCTTCTTGATGCCCGCCATCTCAGCCTGCCGCTTCACCATAATGAGAATCATCACGCGCGTGAGGTGATGGCCTCTGCGGTTGAGGAAAACGTAGTCTTCCTCTCCGGGCTTTACCTTCAAGCGGTCGCGGTCGATGAACCAGCGCTGAAGCTCGGCTATCGCCCTGTCGGAGATGGGCACGAGACGCTCCTTGTCGCCCTTACCCGTGACATGCATGAAATGCTCGTCGAGGTTGAGATCGGAAAATTTGAGGTTGACAAGCTCCGACACTCGCAACCCACAAGAGAAAAGCACTTCTATTATGGCGCGGTTGCGCTGACCCTCGTTGCTGTCGAGGTCGATGCTGTCTTCCAGCCTGTCGACTTCCTCGGTGGAGAGGTAGGCGGGCAAGTGTTTGGGAAGGACAGGCGACTCAAGCAACTCGGTGGGGTCAACCTCAAGAAAACCGTCGAGGGTAAGGAAACGATAAAACGACCGTACGCCAAAAAGAATGCGCGACTGAGAACGCGCGCCAATGGCATACTCGTGGAGAGAGGCGGCAAACTGCTCCAAATCGTCAAGCTTCACGTCAATGGGCGACAGATGGCGCTGGGAGAGAAACCGCATGAAATAAGCCAAGTCGTGGCGGTAAGCCTCCTGCGTGTTTATGGAATAGTTTCGGTCAAGCTTGAGATAACGCATGAAACGACGCACAAGGTCGTCGGCCAAAGACAAATTATTTTGATTTTTCTTTTGCAATTTAATCCTTTATCTATAATTTTGCCGTCAAAGTTAACTATTTGTTGGCAGAAACGTCCAACATTATCCTAAAAAGAGCATGAGAAAGATTCAGATAATCAATGGGCCGAACCTCAATCTCCTTGGCGTGAGAGAGCCAGGGATATACGGCAAAAACTCGTTTGAGAGTTATCTCCCGGAGTTGCGCAAACTGTTCCCCGACGTGGAGATAGACTATTATCAAAGCAACGTGGAGGGCGAGATGATCAACAAGATGCAAGAAGTGGGCTTCAGCTACGATGGCATCGTTTTAAACGCGGGTGCCTATACCCACACCAGCGTCGCGCTGCTCGACTGCATAAGGTCGCTACGCTGCCCCGTGGTGGAGGTACATATAAGCAATGTGCACCAACGCGAGGAGTTCCGCCACCACTCCATGATAAGCTCAGGCTGCAAGGGCGTGATATGCGGCTTTGGACTGCAAGGCTACGAATTGGCAATAAGAGGACTTTTACACAATGATTGAGCCAGAAAGCATCGTTGACTACGCCACCGCCAAGTCGGACGCAGAAGGCGACTACCTCTACCGCCTTTGGCGCGCCACCAACATCCACACCGTGCATGGGCACATGGCTTCCGGGCACCTTCAGGGACGGCTTCTGAAAATGCTCGTGATGATGCAACGCCCTCGTGCCATTCTTGAGGTCGGAACCTTTTCGGGCTATTCGGCAATCTGCATGGCAGAGGGCTTGAAAGAGGTCGCGGAAGCGCTCGGTCAAGCCCAAGGCGCAGCCACGCCCCGCCTGTACACATTCGAGATCAACGACGAGATGGAAGACTTCACCCGGAAATGGATTGACGGATCTGACGTGGCCCGCTTCATCGATTTCCGAATTGGTGACGCCATGAAGGAAGCCCCGAAGCTCGGAGTGAAGTTCGACCTCGTGTTCATCGATGGCGACAAGCGCACATACACGGAGGTCTACGACGCATTGTTCCCACTCGTCAACGAAGGAGGCATAATCCTCGCCGACAACACTCTATGGGACGGGCACGTCGTGGAAACAGCCTACGACCGCGACAGCCAGACTATAGGCATACGTCGTTTCAACGACCACATAGCCGAAGACTCTCGCATAGAGAAGGTTATGGTGCCCATTCGCGATGGTCTGACAATAATTCGCAAGAAAAGACTGTCCGAGGCAAGCCACGAAAGATAGGATGAAGTTTTTTCAGGATATCTTTTTGAAAATATCATTACTTTTTCGTAACTTTGCACTAAATATTGACACACTCAAATGAGTAGACAGAAAACAAACCTCATGCTTAACGACGCGATATGCCGTCTCGCCGCACCTGAATCATTGCAAGGTCTGTTTCATGAGCACGAGGAAGGTTACCCTCTCCCTTCAAGCGAAAACCTTGAAGAGATCATACAGTTGGCACGTGCCATACTCTTCCCTGGTTATTTCGGGAAGTCGCAAGTCAATATTCATACCATTAAATATCAAATTGGCGTCAACGTTGAGCAGATGTACCACCTACTCTGCGAACAGGTACTCGCCGGCCTGTGCTTCAGCCATGTTGCCGATGGCGACACTGACATGGTGAAAGTGGCCGACTGCGACTTGACAATGCGCGCCCACGACATAGCGAGAGAGCTTATCAGCCGCTTGCCGGAGATAAGGCGCGTACTTGCCACCGACGTAGTGGCTGCATACAACGGTGACCCTGCGGCTCATAGCCATGCTGAAATAATCTCATGCTATCCTGTCATAAAGTGTCTTACCAACTACCGCATAGCCCACGAGTTGTATCTCTTGGGCGTGCCACTCATCCCACGCCTCATGACAGAGCTTGCCCATTCGGAGACAGGCATAGACATCAACCCCGGCGCAACCATCGGTGAATATTTCACCATTGACCACGGCACAGGCGTAGTGATTGGCGAGACTTGCCGCATCGGACGCAACGTCAAGCTATATCAAGGCGTGACACTTGGGGCGAAGAGCTTCCCTCTCGACAAGGAAGGCAACCCCATCAAGGGCATACCGCGCCACCCCATCATCGGCGACAACGTCATAATCTACGCCAACGCCACCGTGCTGGGCAGGGTGACGATAGGCGCGGGATCCACAATAGGCGCCAACGTGTGGATTACCAATGACCTGAAACCAGGCTCAAAGAAATACAAACAACAGAAAAAAGATATATTTGATTTAGAATTCAATAATGGAACAGGAATTTGAACTTATCGCCAAGACGTTCATGGGACTTGAGAACGTACTTGCCCAAGAGCTCATCCAACTTGGTGCCAACAATGTACAGACCGGTCGACGCATGGTCTCTTTCAGCGGCGATAAAGAGATGATGTATCGTGCCAACTTTCAGTTGCACACCGCTATCCGTATCCTCAAGCCTATAAAACATTTCAAGGCAGGCTCGGCAGAGGACGTATATAATAATGTGAAAGACATCGACTGGAGCCAGTATATCGAGCAAGGAAAGACCTTCGCCGTCGACTCTGTGGTTTACTCTGATGAGTTTCGCAACTCCCACTTCGTGACCTACAAGGTCAAGGACGCAATCGTTGACCAGTTTCGTGAGAGAACTGGCAAGCGCCCCAACATTTCCGTGGCGAACCCCGACATCCGCCTGCACATACACATCGCCGGCGAGGACGCGACAATAGCCCTCGACTCAAGTGGCGAGTCGCTTCACCGTCGTGGTTACAGGCAGGAGAGCGTAGAGGCTCCTCTCAACGAGGTGCTCGCGGCAGGCATGATTCTCATGACAGGATGGCACGGCGAGTGTGACCTCATTGACCCCATGGACGGGTCGGGGACAATAGCCATTGAGGCCGGACTCATCGCACGCAACATCTCACCAGGAGTGTTCCGCAAGTCTTTCGCCTTTGAGAAATGGCCCGACTTTGACAAGGAGCTCTTTGAGGACATCTATAACGATGACTCGCAAGAGCGGCCTTTCGAACACCACATCTACGCCTACGACGTTGACATGAAAGCCGTGAACACCGCACGCATGAACGTCAAGGCAGCTGGCTTGTCGCAAGACATCAGCGTGGAGCAACAAGACTTCAAGGACTTCAAGAAGCCTGAGGAGAAGAGCATCATAATAATGAATCCTCCTTACGGCGAGCGCATCACCACGCCAAACCTTCTTGGCACATACCACATGATTGGCGAGAAACTGAAACGCGAGTTCTGTGGCAACGAGGCTTGGGTGTTGTCTTTCCGCGAGGAGTGCTTCGAGCAGATCGGTCTGAAGCCTTCAATCAAGATACCTCTTTATAATGGCTCCCTCGAGTGCGAAATGCGCAAATACACGCTCTTTGACGGCAGGCTCGCCGATTTCCGTCGTGAAGGCGGCATAGTGAAGACCGAAGAGGAAAAGGCAGAGATGGCACAGAAACACAGGTTCAAGAAGAACCGCGAGTTCAAGGATCGCGTGAGCGCCAACGACTTCCATTCTCTGAAGCGTGAGGCTCAAGCCAACGAGGAAGGCGACATCCGCACGTTCAAGTTCCATTCGTTTGAGGAACGCCGCAAGCCCTCACGTCCACGTTTCGACGATGACAAACGCGATTTCTCACGCCCGAAGCGTGACCATGGGCGCAAGGACGATTTCCGCAAGGATCGACGTGGCGCGGGTCGCAAGCCAGACCGCAGGAAGCGTGGATTCGACAATGAGGATTAAAAGGCAGAAGTTAAGCACATAGGAACATGATTAAAAAGATATTTACTTTTATGTTGTCGGTAGTGTCTTTGTTTGGCGCTGAAGCACAGGCCCAGACGAAACAGTTCACGCTTGAGGACTTGAACTTCGGCGGGGTCAACTATCGCAAGTTTGTGCCAGAGAACCGTTGGACAACATGGTGGGGCGACGAGCTTGTCAGGCTCGACGCGGAATACTGCTCCATCGTTGACAAAAAGACGGGAAAGGAGAAAACTTTGCTCACCACCGACCAACTCAAAAAAGATGGTCTGGATGTCCATTCCTTATATTCTGCCAAATTCCCCGAAGCAGGAAAGCCAATAGTGATTTTGAACTCTGGCTATCAAGCCGTGGCATACAATTGGAAGACCCGTAAAACGCTTTGGACTGTCACTACAACCCCAGGCTCACAGGCTTCAGATTTCTGCTATGCCTCTCGTTCACTGGCATACGTCAAGGATTGGCAGCTTTACGTGGCCCAACCCACCGCTGGCAACAACGCTGAGCCTGTGAGCGCGACGAGAAAGCTCACGAACGACGGCTCACGCCAGATAGTTTACGGTCAAAGCGTACACCGCGATGAGTTTGGCATCGACAGAGGTCTCTTCTGGAGTCCTGACGGCAAGAAGCTCGCCTTCTATCGTATGGACCAGTCGATGGTGACCGACTATCCACAAGTAGACATTCCTGATCCGGATGTCGCACCAAAGGAAGGTTCCCGCATCGCCAACGCGGCACCAGACAAATACCCAATGGCAGGCGAGACAAGTCATAAGGTGACAGTGGGCGTTTACGACATTACGACCCAAAAGCTTGTTTATCTCAAGGCTGGTGACCCCACCGACAGATATTTCACCAACGTGGCATGGAGCCCAGACTCAAAGACCATTTACATGTTTGAGCTCAACCGCGACCAAAACGTTTGCCGCCTCGTGAGCTACAACGCCACAACGGGTGACAAGGTGCGTGAGCTATACCGTGAGACTGATGACAAATATGTTGAGCCTCAGAACCCTATCGTCTTCCTGCCTTGGGACAGTTCCAAGTTTATCATGCAGAGTCAAAAAGACGGTTACAACCATTTCTATCTTTTCGACACGACAGGCAAACAACTCAAGCAGGTAACAAGCGGCAAATGGGTCGTGGAGAACTTTCTCGGTTTCGACACGAAGCATAAGGCCATCGTGTATGAGAGCAACGAGTGCAACCCAATACAAAAAAACATTTGGGTCGTTGACGTGGCCAATGGCAAGCGCGCCCTCATGGACGACAACGGCAAGGGATGGCACAACGGAACGTTGAGCGCAAGCGGACAATACATAGTAGACAACTATTCCGCGCCAACCACCCCACGCAACATCACGATAGTCAATATCGCCAACGGACATAGCACACGTTGGTTCACAGCGGAAGACCCATGGAAAGGTTACGACGTGCCCGAATACCGTTGCGGAACCATAAAGGCAGCTGATGGCACAACTGACCTTTACTACCGCATGGTAATGCCTACAGGTTTTGACCCAAACAAGAAATACCCTACCATCATTTATGTCTATGGAGGCCCACACGCTCACAATGTTGACGCACGTTGGCATTATTGCTCACGCTCATGGGAAACCTATATGGCACAACACGGCTACCTGCTTTTCATCCTCGACAACCGTGGTTCAGAGAACCGTGGCAAAGCCTTTGAGCAAGTCACGTTCAGGCATCTCGGCGACCATGAGGTTGAAGACCAGATGAAAGGTGTCGACTTCCTCAAGACCCTCTCTTATGTTGACAGTACACGCCTTGGCGTACACGGCTGGAGCTTTGGAGGCTACATGACCATCAACATGATGACCACTCACCCCGGCGTGTTCAAGTGTGGAGTGGCAGGAGGTCCGGTAATCGACTGGAAGTGGTACGAGGTGATGTACGGCGAACGCTACATGGACACGCCACAAACTAATCCAGAGGGCTACGCACAGTCATCACTTCTCCCCAAAGCCAAGAACCTGAAAGACAGACTCCAAATAATAATAGGAGCAAATGACCCGACATGTGTGCCACAACACACCATGTCCTACCTAAAGGAATGCATCAAGTATGGCACACAACCCGACTTCTTCCTTTACCCGGGCGAGCCACACAACATGCGCGGTCATCAAAGCGTGCACCTGCACGAGCGCATATCAAGATATTTCTTCGATTTCTTAAAATAAAACGGATATGAAAATATTACTCTTAGGCAGTGGCGGGCGTGAACACGCCTTGGCATGGAAAATCGCACAGAGCCCAAAATGTTCTAAGTTGTTTATCGCCCCAGGCAATGCCGGCACAGCTGACGTTGGCGAGAATGTCGCAATAGGTGTCAACGACTTCGAGGCCTTGAAAGACTTTACCGTGAATAACAGTATTGACATGGTTGTTGTAGGCCCAGAAGATCCATTGGTGAAAGGCGTTTACGACGAGTTCAAGGCAGACCCCAAGACAAAAGAAATACCAGTCATTGGTCCATCAAAGGCAGGCGCCCAGCTTGAAGGCAGCAAGGATTTCGCAAAGGAATTCATGAAACGGCATAACATCCCGACAGCGGCGTATGAGACTTTTGACGGCACTACCGTTGAAGATGGCTGCAAGTTCTTGGAGACATTGAAAGCCCCTTACGTGCTCAAAGCCGATGGATTGGCAGCAGGCAAAGGCGTGCTGATTGTTCCCACGCTCGAAGAGGCACAAAAGGAACTTCGCCAAATGCTCAACGGCATGTTTGGAGACGCTTCAGCTAAAGTAGTGATAGAGGAGTTCCTGTCTGGCATAGAATGCTCAGTGTTCGTACTTACGGATGGCAAGCACTACCAAATCCTGCCAGAGGCCAAGGACTACAAGCGCATCGGCGAACATGACACTGGCCTCAACACTGGCGGCATGGGCAGCGTATCGCCTGTTCCGTTCGCAACCAAGGAGTGGATGGAAAAGGTGGAGAACAGGATTATTCGCCCGACAGTGGACGGACTTGCGCAGGAAGGCCTCAACTACAAGGGTTTCATCTTCTTCGGACTCATCAATGTCAACGGCGAGCCAATGGTCATCGAGTACAACTGCCGTATGGGCGACCCTGAAACAGAGACCGTGATGCCACGCCTCAAAAGCGACATCGTGGACCTCTTCGAGGGCGTTGCCAACGGTGACCTCGACAAGCGCGAGGTAGAGTTTGACAATCGTGATGCCGTATGCGTGATGCTTGTGTCAGGCGGTTACCCCGAAAGCTACAAGAAAGGTTTCGAGATAAAGAACATTGCCAAAGTTGACCCTGAGAGCATTGTCTTTCATTCCGGTACCGCACTTAAAGATGGCAAGGTCGTGACAAGCGGCGGACGTGTCATCTGCGTTACTTCTTATGGAAAGGACAAGGACGAGGCTTTGCGAAAAAGCATGCTCGGCGCAGAGATTATCGACTTTGAAGGTAAATACTTCCGCAGGGACATAGGACAAGACCTGTAAGGGCTTTATACCTTTTCACCATCTACATTGATTGAACTCTATAACCATTAAGGTTTGAAGCGACTCCAAAATCGTATTGCGACCTCCCGTTGGTCACTGCCTGTGACAGTGGCCTACGGTTTATTGGTGAGTCTCGCGGCAGGACTCGTCACGGATGCGCCGTGGCTGAATTTCGCATTGCTCTTCGTCTCCGTGATGATGATGGTAGAGCTGAACAACAGCAATGCGCTGATTCGTATTTACTCACGAATGGTATCTTGCTCGTTCCTCGTAATGACTACCATGTCGCTGTTTCTTTTCCAGACAATTGACGTGGCGGTGGTACAAATTACGTTTATCGCGTTCTTGCTTTTCCAGCTACGATCATACCAAGATTCAAATGCCACGGGACTGACCTTCTACGCCTTCTGTGCCCTCGGCATAGGGAGCATTGTGTTTCCGCAAATCCTTCTTTTCCTGCCCGCACTATGGATTGTCATGGCGACATATATACAGAACTTCTCGCCACGCACGTTCCTGTCATCTATCATCGGCGTCATAGCCCCGTATTGGTTCGTGACGGCTTGGCTCATCTACACGGGAAAATACGCATGGCTTGGCACGCATTTCATCAGCATTCTACAGTTCGGCACACCGTTCTATTTGGCTAATGTCGAACTACACGAATGGCTTACATTTGCCTTCGTGTTCTTGTGCGCTTTTATTGGTTCTATTCACTTCTTCGCGTACAGTTACCAAGACCGAATAAGGATACGACTAATATACGAGATGCTTATCGTGCTCGACGGACTCACCATGTTTTTCGCCATTATACAACCCCAACATTTCGATAGTCTTTTAGGCATGGCCATTGTGCTTACGGCGCCTATCATTGGGCACTGGTTGGCACTAACATCGTCAAGACTAAGCAACATCGTTTCCATGCTACTGGCTGCCGCCGCATTTGCATTGACTATATACAACATGATAGGCATCTAACAATCACAACACCCTATCCCATATATTTATGATTCAGGCTCTAACAGATTTCCTTCTAAACTACGGCTATTGGGGAATGCTCATAGCGGCATTTCTCGCTGGCAGTTTCTTCCCGTTTTCAAGCGAGGCGGTCATGCTTGGCTTGTTTGCCGCCGGTCTCAAGATTGAACCGCTTATAATTTATGGCACAATAGGAAACGTACTCGGCTCAATGTTCAATTACAGCATTGGCCGACTTGGTCGTACAGAATGGATTGAACGATACCTACATGTCAAGAAAAAAGACCTTGACAAGGCCCAGAGATTCATGGCAGGGCACGGTGCATGGATTGGCGTTTTCGCTTTTCTTCCTATCATAGGCTCGGGCATAACAATATGTCTGGGACTTATGCGCGCCAACATTATCATCTCCACAACCAGCATAACCATTGGCAAGCTCCTGCGCTACATCGTATTAATGGCAGGAGCCGGACTCATTGCTTCGTGATGACGCTTACATCAAAAGCAAACAATGCAAATAACTGAAACTTCCATAAAAGAATACTGAAAAAAAATAAGTAACTTTGTCCTACGAAAGAGTAAAAGATAATGCAAAACCAGTTTTCACGAACGCAATTATTGCTTGGCAAGCCCGCCATTGATACGCTTAACGGTTCCCGAGTGGCAGTTTTCGGAGTGGGTGGAGTCGGTGGATATGTCGTTGAGGTACTTGCGCGCAGTGGTGTGGGAGCACTTGACGTCATTGACGACGACCGAGTTTGCCTCACCAACGTAAACCGGCAAATTCTTGCCACCATCTCAAGTGTAGGCCGCCACAAAGTTGACGTGGCCGAGGATCGCATCCACGACATCAACCCACGTTGCCACGTTAGGAAATACCAAACTTTCTACCTTCCGTCAAACGCCGCAGAGTTTGATTTCTCACATTATGACTACGTTGTTGATTGCATCGATACCGTCACTGCAAAGCTTGACCTTATAAGGCGATGCCATGACCTAAACATCCCTATCATATCATGCATGGGAGCAGCCTACAAGCTCGACGCCACACAATTGCAGGTCACTGACATCTGGAAGACCATCAACGACCCATTGGCAAAGGTTATTCGCAAGAAGTTGCGCAAGACAAATATCAAGCACCTGAAAGTGGTCTACTCACCCGAGCTTCCGGTGGAGAGCATAGACCAGCCCGACATAAGTTGCCGTTTCCATTGCATCTGCCCAGCCAAGGACATGCGCGCCTGCACAGAACGCCACACCATTCCGAGTTCCAACGCTTGGGTTCCAGCTGCCGCCGGATTGATTTGTGGAGGCGAAGTCGTGAAAGACCTGATAAACAATGCCCATACCATGCGCATAGACCTCCAGGAAGATCCCGAAAACGAGTATGCCAAGAAAGCGGCTGAGAAGAAGGAGACTTATCTTGAAGATTACAAACGAAGAATGGCTGAGAAAAAGAGGTCGGGACAAAAAGCAACCTCCAATACTGTTCAAGGCCAGGTTCTTGAAACCGAAGGTGGCAAGGAGGCGTTAAGAGCAGCAGGGGCAAGTATTTAAGTTGCCTGCAGAAAAATCATTCCATAAAGAAAGACCATGAACAAAGAAGATTTATTCAAAAAGCTTCGTGACAACACTCACGAGCAATATGATATGCCTAACATGAACATAAATGCCATCAAGTATCCTGACACTTATGCTCAGTTTGTGGAAATGACAAAGACTGTTGGTGGAAATATAGTGGAAGCTAGCAAGGATGATGACTTGAACGCAATAATCAAGACACTATATCCCCAAGCCAATACTTTCGCGAGCAACTTGCCTTACATAACCATCGCTCAGAAGAACCCTGACACCGTGGCTGAGGCCAAAGACCTCGACGGCACCGACGTGGGCATCATCGAAGGAAAGATTGGCGTTGCCGAGAACGGATGCGTATGGATTCCACAAACCATGAAGGAAAAGGCCGTCTGTTTCATTTCCGAGTATCTCGTCATCGTGCTTGACAAGAACAACATCGTCAACAATATGCACGAGGCTTATAAGCGCATAGAGTTTGACCCTCAATACCAATTCGGGTCTTTTATCAGTGGTCCTTCCAAGACTGCCGACATAGAGCAAGCTCTCGTCATGGGCGCACAAGCGGCAAGAGGGGTAACTGTTATTATCGTGAGCTGATTATGACTTTGTAATCAGTTTTACCTTACATTCTACAATAAGCCATACTACATAAGCGTTATTCTATAGATGGAAAAGACGAAACGGAACAACGCTTATGCTAATATCCTGAAATACACAGGCATCTTTGGTGGCGTGCAAGCTCTGAACATTGTTGTGGCTCTGGTGCGCAACAAACTTGTGGCCGTATTATTGGGTCCTATGGGTGTGGGACTTATTACCCTATTCAACTCCACAATCCGTTTCATTGGCGACTCTACCAACCTTGGCATTGGCATGAGTGCCGTGAAACACATTTCAGAAGCCCATGCCAATGATGACAAGCAAGCCCTAAACAAGAGCGTGCTTACCGTTAGGGCGTGGAGCGCCATCACCGCCTTATTAGGAATGGTTGCATGCGCCTTATTAAGCCCATTATTAAGCAAATACACATTTGGTTGGGGCAAGCACACCTTGCATTTCCTTCTTTTATCGCCAATTGTTGCCATGAGCTCAATCATGGGCGGTGAGCTTGCCATTCTCAAGGGCACGCGCCATTTAGGTGGTTTAGCACGCATCTCCATCATCAACGTGGTAATGGCTCTCATCGTCTCAACACCTCTTTTCTTCATCTGGCGCTCCAAGGCCATAGTGCCTTCCCTGATTATCGTGGCGTTCGCCCAATTAGCGGTTACCGTAGCCTACTCATACCATTTCTACCCATTAAGGCTAAGCTTCGACCGTATCATCATGCGCGAAGGCGGCACAATGGTAAAACTTGGAGTCGGTTTCTTTCTTGCCAGCTTGTTCGGGAGTTGTGCGGACTTCCTCATAAGGTCGTTTGTCAACAACACAAGTTCCCCAGACACACTCGGACTGTTCAACGCTGGCTTCATGATAACCATGACCTATGGTGGCATGGTGTTCTCCGCGATGGAAACCGACTACTATCCTCGTCTCTCCGCCATAAGTCGCACAGGCACCACTCTCAACAACACTGTAAACAAGCAGATTGAGGTATCTTTGCTCATCATATCACCGATGCTCGTAGGGCTCATCATTGGTTTGCCCATTATTATTCCCCTACTCTATTCCCACTCATTCTTACCCGTTACCTCCATGGCACAACTCACGGCCCTGGCGATGTTTCTACGTGCCGTGAAACTTCCAATCGCCTACTTGCCCTTGTCGCGCGGTGATTCCAAGGCTTACCTGCTCATGGAAGGCATCTATGCCGTGGTTTACATCATCCTTTCTGTTGTCTGCTTTCAAGTGTTTGGACTCATCGGTATGGGAATTGCCATTGTGCTCGTTGCCTCTTTCGATTTTGTCATGCTCAATGCCTATATGGGGTATCGCTATGGTTACCGCTTGTCAGCCCCGGCCATAAAGCTCATGCTCCAACAGTTTCCTATCGGTATCGCGGCCTACATACTCACATTGAAAGGGCATGGCATGACTTATTGGGGATTAGGTGCCTTTCTGACCATTCTCAGTTCTGCCATTTCCTATTATGCGCTCAACAAACGAACGCGGACAAAGGCAAAAACAAATTGAGTCCAGCAAGGGAAACAATGTTGATTACAACGTGCTAGTATAAACAATGCCCATTTATCCTCTATACTCATTGAGTGCCATGGCAACGGTTTCCACCTCCTCGTCTGTCATGCAAGGATTGCAAGGAATGCTCAGTTCCTCTCGATGTATTCTCTCAGTGACAGGCAACGATAGATTGTTCCATTCCTTATAACACCCTTGCTTATGAGGCGGAATTGGATAATGAATCATTGTGGCAATGCCTTTGCCCACAAGATATTCTTGAAGTCTGTCTCTTGTCTTGCAGAGTACGGGAAAGATATGAAACACGTTGTCTGCATTTCCATGTTTCATCGGCATTGTAATCAAAGGGTTAGAAATCTTCTCAAAATACATTTCGGCTATATTCTTTCTCCTTTGATTCTCCTCATCCAAATATTTTAATTTTACATCCAAGACAGCAGCTTGCAACTCGTCTATTCTGCTGTTCTTGCCTTTATATTGGAAAACATATTTCCTCGCCGAGCCGTAGTTGCCCAAGGCACGGCAAACATCAGCCAAATCTTTATCGCAGGTGGTTATCGCACCAGCATCGCCCA